>JBGTSP010000097.1:0-13944 GCA_041940205.1 Alphaproteobacteria bacterium | reverse complement strand
GGCGATCCCTTCTTCTACGGCTCCTTCATGAGCCTGTTCGCCCGGCTCGCCGGCGAGATCACGACCTCGATCGTGCCCGGCGTGTCCTCGCTGATGGCCTGCGCGGCGGCGGCGGCGCACCCGCTGGCCGCGCGCGACGACGGTCTCAGCGTGCTGCCGGCGACGATGCCCCCCGGACGGCTCGTCGCGGCGATGCGGGCGGCCGACGGCGTGGCCGTGATCAAGGTCGGCCGCCACCTGCCGCAGGTGATCGAGGCGCTCCGCGCGGCCGATCTCTATGCCCAGGCCGTCTATGTCGAGCGCGCCACCATGGCGGCCGAGACGGTGCGCCCGTTGAGCGAACTCGGCGGCGGCGAAGCGCCCTACTTCTCGATGATCCTGGCGCACCGGCGGGCCGCGGACGCATGACGGCGCTGGTCGCGTTCACCGCCGAAGGCCTGGCGCTGGCGCGGCGGCTTGCCGCCGGCCTGCCCGACGCCCGGGTGCACGGTTTTGCGCCGCGCTGCGACGGCGCCGACGTGCCGTTCGCGGACACCGGGGAACATCTGCGCGCGCTGTTCGAGGACGGCGAAGCCATCGTCGGCATCTGCGCCGCCGCCATCCTTGTCCGCAGCCTGGCCCCGGCGCTTGCCGACAAGCGGGCGGAACCGCCGGTGCTGGCGGTTTCCGAGGACGGCGCGACGATCGTGCCGCTGCTCGGCGGTCATCGCGGCGGACATCGCCTGGCGGCGGAGATCGCGGCGGCCACCGGCGGCGTTCCGGCGCTGACGACGGCGGGCGACCGCCGCTTCGCCGCGGCGCTCGACGATCCGCCGGCGGGCTGGCGGCTGGCCGCGCCCGAGCGGGCGAAGCCGCTGATGGCGGCCCTGCTCGCGGGCGAGACGCTGGCGCTCGAGGGCGAAGCGGACTGGCTCGATCCGGCGGCGCTGCCGCTGTCTGCCGAAGCCCGCTGGCGGCTGCGGGCGGGAATCGAGGCCGGAGCGGACGATCCGTGCGAACTTGTCATCGCGCCGCAGCGCCTGGCGATCGGGGTCGGCTGCGAGCGCGGCTGCCCGCCCGGCGAACTGCGCGATCTCGTGCACGGGAGCCTGCGGGAGGCGGGTCTTCTGCCGGCGGCGGCGGCGGTTGTGGTCTCGCTCGATCTGAAGATGGACGAGCCGGCCGTGCAGGCGCTCGCCGAAGACCTTGGGGTGCCGGCGCGGTTCTTCGCGGCCGGGCGGCTGGAAGACGAGCGCGCGCGCATGCAGACCCCGTCGGAGGCCGTGTTCCGAGAAGTCGGGACCCACGGCGTGGCGGAGGGCGCGGCGCTGGCCGCGGTCGGACCGGAGGGCCGCCTGCGTCTCGCCAAGCGCAAGAGCCGCCGGGCGACCTGCGCGATCGCCGAAGCGCCGGCGCCTCTGGCGGTCGAGACGATCGGCCGGGCCCGCGGCTTGCTCTCGGTGATTGGCCTGGGTCCCGGCGATCCGGACTGGCGCGTCCTGCACGTGCGCCGCCGGCTTGCCGGCCTCGACGACCTGGTCGGCTACTCCCTCTATCTCGACCAGATCGGCCCCGAGGTGCGGGCCCGCCGGCACGGCTTCGCGCTTGGCGAGGAAGAGGCCCGGGTGCGCCACGCCCTGGCACTGGCGGCGGAGGGCCGGCGTGTCGGCCTGATCTGTTCCGGCGATCCGGGGATCTACGCCATGGCCTCGCTGGTCTACGAGGCGCTGGACGGGGACGGCGGCGATCTCGCCCGCGCCGCCGTGGTGGAAGTGCTGCCGGGCCTGACCGCGATGCAGGCCGCGGCCGCCCGCCTCGGCGCCCCGCTGGGTCACGATTTCTGCGCGGTATCGCTGTCCGACCTGATGACCCCCTGGCCCGCGATCGAGCGGCGTCTCCGCGCCGCCGCCGAGGGCGATTTCGTCACCGCGCTCTACAACCCCCGTTCGCGCGGCCGGCCGGATCACCTGGCCGGCGCCTTCGCGCTGTTCGCCGAGCACCGTCCGGGCGAAACCCCGGTCGCCTTCGCGCGCAATCTCGGCCGTCCGGGCGAATCCCTCGAGGTTACGACGCTGGAGGCAGCCCGGCCCGAGGCGGCCGACATGCTCACGCTCGTCCTGATCGGCGCCTCGAGCAGCCGGATGCTGCTGCTCGACGGCCGTCCGGCGGTCTACACCCCGCGCGGCTACGGGCTGACGCCGTGAACGCGCCGTTCTCCCCGCAGGCCGATCGCCGGGACGTCCTGGTCGGCACCGCCGGCGCCGTGGCCGCCTCGTTCGGCCTCGGCATGGCGGTGGTGCTGGCGCGCTTCGCCTTCGAGGGCGGGACCAACGGGCTGACGGTCTCGGCCGGCCGGGTGGCGCTGATGGGCGCGGGCCTGTTCCTGTTCTGCCTGCTCGGCGGCCGGCGCCTGCGGCTGGCCCGGCGCGATATGCTGCACTGCCTGGGACTGGGCTGCCTGATGTCGATGATGGCCTACGGCAACATCGCGGCGGTGCAGTTCATCTCGATCGGCCTGACCGCCCTGCTGTTCTACACCTTCCCGCCGATCATCGCCGCCATCCACCTGTTCGTGCTGCGCGAGCGCATGCCGGCGGGCAAGCTCGCCGCCGTCGCTGTCGCCTTTGCCGGCCTCAGCCTGATGCTGGGGGTGTCGCTCGAGGCCAGCGACTGGCGGGGCATCGCGCTGGCGCTGGGCGCGGCGGTCTGCTGCGCCTGGAACGCGGTCTGGATCCAGCGGCGCATCGTCCATGTCGATCCCTTCGTCGCCGCGGCCTACATGTCGATCAGCGCCTTCGCGATCATCGCCGCGCTGAACTGGTGGTACGACGCCTTCGACCTGCCCGACACGGCGGCCGGCTGGTGGGGGTCGCTCGGCGTCGTCGCCTGCCAGAGCCTGTCGATGCCGCTCTACTTCCTCGCCATCTTCCGTATCGGAGCGATGAAGGCGAGCATGTGGAACAACATCCAGCCGGTGGTCTCGATCGGGGCGGCCTGGCTGATCTTCGCGGAACTGCTGGCGCTGCCCCAGCTCGTCGGCGGCGCGATGGTGCTGGGCGGCATCGGCCTGATGCAGTGGTCCGAGGCCCGCAGCCGGAGGGAGCGGGGATGAGGGTGCACTTCATCGGCGCCGGACCGGGAGCGGCGGACCTGATCACCCTGCGCGGCCAGGCGCTGATCGCCCGCTGCCCGGTGGTGCTCTACGCGGGCTCCCTGGTGCCCGAGGCGGTGCTGGCGGGCGCGCCGCCGGGGGCCGATATCCGCGACACCTCGGGCATGACCTTGGACGAGATCGTGGACGCGATGCGGATCGCGGTCGGACGCGGCGACGCGGTGGCGCGGGTGCATTCCGGCGACCCCTCGCTCTACGGCGCGATCGGCGAACAGATCCGCCGGCTCGACGCGCTGGGCATCGCCTACGACGTCACGCCGGGCGTGCCCGCCTTCGCGGCGGCGGCCGCCACGCTGGCCACCGAACTGACCCTGCCCGACGTCTCGCAGACCGTGATCCTGACCCGCACGGCGATGAAGTCCTCGGCCATGCCGCCCGGCGAATCCCTGGCCGAGCTGGGCGCCAGCCGGGCCACGCTGGCGCTGCATCTCTCGGCCCGCAATCTCCGCGCGGTCCAGCGCGATCTGCTGCCCCACTACGGCGCCGACTGCCCGGCCGTGGTGCTCTACCGGGTGAGCTGGCCGGACGAGCAGATCATCCGGGGCACCCTCGGCGACATCGCCGAGAAGGTGCGCGCGGCGAAGATCACCCGCACCGCGCTGGTTCTGATCGGCGCGGTGCTGGACGAAGGCGGCGCGGCGAGCGACAGCCGGCTCTATGCCGCCGGCCACCGCCACCTGTTCCGCCCCGGCGGCGGCCGCGGGCAGGACTGAGACCGCGGCCTCAGCCCGCCGGCGCGGCCAGCCAGGCCAGTGCCGCCGCCACGCTGCCGACCGTCTCCATCGATGCCGGCGCGGGCGGGCGGGCGATCATCACCACCGGCAGTCCCAGCGTCCGCGCGGCGTCCAGCTTGCCGCGCATCGCCGCGCCGCCGCTGTTGCGCGCGACCAGGACGTCGATCCGGTTCGCGCGCAGCAGGGCCTCTTCGTCCGCCGCGGCGAACGGTCCACGGCCGACGATCCAGTCCCCGTGGAACAGCGGGGGCGGCCCGTCGGGCGGATCGATCCGGCGCACCAGGTACCAGCGGTCGCGATCGCCGGCGAAGGCGGCGAGCTGTTGCGGGCCCAGGGCGAGAAAGACCCGCCGCGCCGCCGCGGGCAGCGCCGCCCGGGCGCTCGCCTCGTCGCCGGCGGCGATCCAGCGATCGCCCTCGCCGGGTCGCCAGGCCGGGCGTTCGAGGCGCAGCGTCGGGACGCCCGCCGCGGCGGCATGGGCGCTGATCCGCCGGGCGAAGGGATGGCTGGCGTCGATCAGCCGGCCGATCGCCTGTTCGGCCAGGTAGCGCGCCAGGCCGTCCGCCCCGCCGAAGCCGCCGCTGCGGCTGCGGCCGGCGAGACGCGGCGCGCGGGTTCGCCCGGCCAGCGACAGGACGGCATCGAAACGCGGATCCGCTTCCAGCGCCTCGGCAAGTTCGCGGGCCTCCTGCGTGCCGCCCAGGATCAGCACCCGCTCAGCCATCGCTGCTGCCGATGAGGTCGCCCTTGCGGTCGAAGACCAGCACGTCGACCGCGATGCCGTTGCCCAGCGTGGCGCGCGCCGTTTCCCGGGCGCGCCGGGCGACCCGGTCGGCGATGGGCAGGCCGGCCTGCCGGCAGAGCGCCAGCGCCGCGCCGCCCGACGGCGCCGCGCGGATCGCTTCCTTAAGGGCGGCATCGGCGCCGAGATCGCCGGCCATGGCGGCCAGGTCGTCGTGGTCCAGCCGGCTGCGCGCGGAATGCAGGTCCAGTTCGCCCGCCGCCAGCTTGGCCAGCTTGGCGAAACCGCCGGCCAGCGTCAGCCGTTCGACCGGATGGTCGCGCAGGTATTTCAGCAGGCCGCCGGCGAAATCGCCCATGTCGATCCAGGCCTGCTCTTGAAGGTCTAGCCGTTCCCGCGCGGCGGCTTCCGAGGTCGATCCGGTGGCCGCCGCCAGATGCGGCAGGCCGAGCGCCCGGGCGACATCGACGCCGCGATGGATGGCGTGGATCCAGGAGGCGCAGGAATAGGGGACGACGATGCCGGTTGTGCCGAGGATCGACAGGCCGCCCTCGATGCCCAGCCGGCCGTTCATCGTGCGCGCCGCCAGCGCTTCGCCGCCGGGTATCGAGACGGTGACGACGAGCGCGCCGCGGACGCCGTGTTCGTCCCGCAGCGCATCGACTTCCTTCCGGATCATCGCCCGCGGCACCGGATTGATCGCCGGCTCGCCGACCGCCAGCGGCAGGCCGGGCAGGCGGACCGTGCCCACCCCCTCGCCGGCGGCGTAGGTGAGCGTGTTCGTCGCCTGCGGTTTCCAGTCGAGCCTGACCTGCACGAGGGCGCCGTGCGTCACGTCGGGATCGTCGCCCGCATCCTTGATGATTCCCGCGCCTGCCTGCCGGCGGTCGGCCGACAGCGATTCCCGGGCCAATGCGAAGGCCGGGGTCTGTCCGCCGGGCAGGGTGATGCGCACGGGATCGGGAAAGCGGCCGGTCAAAATTGCGTGAAACGCCGCCCGGGTCGCCGCCGCCGCGCAGGCACCCGTGGTCCAGCCGCGTCGCAGGCCGCCGGCGCCGCCGGGCCGCGGCGGGGCATCGGGAACGGGGGAAGCGTCGTCCATGACCCAATCTAGCATCTCGAAGTCCGCACAGGAGCCGCGTCCGGGCGCCGCGAATTTCGCAATCCGCGTTGCGGCCGGCCGGTACGATCTGCTAGGCCCCGTAGCGTCAAGGGACGCGAATCACGACGTCTCGTTATCTGACAGGGAACGCCGATACCCCCGTCGGGCAGGAGGTTAGGACCATGTGGAAACCGATCATTCTCGTTGCCGCCATGCTGATTGGCGGGTTCTCGCCGGCACTGGCGCAGGAGACGAAGAGCGAAGCGAAGCCGGCCGCCGAGGCCGCCAAACCGGCCGCCGAGGCGGCGAAGCCGGCGCAGCCGATCATCTGGCGGACCACCTGCATCTGCACCGACGGCAGTCCCACGGTGACCGCCAAGATCCAGATCACCGAAGGCAACCTGCCGAAGATCAAGGAATTCTTCGACAAGAAGCACTGGGACAACGGCAAGGAAGTCTGGTTCTACGGCGCCTGCGCCGATCCCAAGCTGTGCACGCCGCGCAAGACCGACTGGGGCGATGTCGCGACCCTTCCGGTCAACGGTCCGCTCCGGGTCACGATCTCGGCCCGGCGCAACCTGCCGAGCCCCGGCAACGAGACGCCCGGCCGGGTGTTCGAGCTGGACGGCTGGGTGCTGCAGAAGCCCTGATCGGGACCGCGGCCGCGACGGCCGCGGGGTCGACGGCGGTCCGCCGTCGCGTCGAACCACCGGCTCAGCGCCGGCGGGTCGCCAGCCAGCCTGACAGCGGCGGCGCCATCGCGCCCGCAAGCACCAGGGCGATGGCGCCCAGCACGCCCGCGCTCAGCGCCTCGTCGAAGACCAGCGAGGCGATCGTCGCCCCGACCGGGCCGGAGAGCGGGGCGAACAGGCTGACCCGACCGACCGGCAGGTGCTGCAAGGCGGTGTTGTAGAGAAAGAACGGTCCGGCCGTCGTCACGATCAGCGCGAGCAGGACTCCCAGATCCTCCCGCCGCAGGTCGGCGGGGCCGATCGACGGCCCGCCGAACCAGGCGAGCAGGGCCAGGCTCAGCAGCGAGGCGGTGAAGAGCTGGTAGCAGGTCGTCACCAGGGGGTCGCGCACCGAGGTGGCGACGGTGCGCGCGATGAGCTGGTTGCAGGCCGCGCACATCACGCCGCACAGCAGCATCGCATCGCCGAACAGGGTACCGCTGCCCTCCTGCTGTTTCAGGGCGAACAGCAGGGCGCTGCCCGACACCGCCAGCACCGCCCCGAAGATCACCGGCTTCTGGATCGGCTCGCCCAGCACCAGGCGGGCGAGCAGGGGCTGGGTCACCGGCAGGATGCTCCACACCACCGCGGCGTTCACCGCGCTGGTATTGGCCACGCCGAGGGCGATGAAGACGGTGACCAGGCCCGGTTCGAGCACGCCCATCGCCATCGGCCGCCAGCCGACGCGCGACAGGCTGTAGTTGCGCCGGAAGATCAGCAGGCCGGCGAGCCAGAGCACCAGGGCGGCGCCGCAGATCCGGAAGGCGATGACGTCGGGTACGCCGGCGAAGGCGAAGGCCAGCTTGTTGCTGGTCGGCGAGGACGCCCACAGCAGGGTGGCGCCCAGCATGGCGAGGACGGGCAGGAACGTGGGCATGGCGATGACGGTGTGCGCTGATACCGGCTGCGGGGTGGAACGGCTGTCGCGCCGTGGCTGCCAGCATAGGCCGCGCGATCGTGATGACCAGTACCGCAAGGAGCGGCCTGTCGTGCGTTTGCCGGGCAGATGCGCTAGTTTGCGAAACCTCGCCAGGGTTCCAGCGCGGGGCTGAGGGAGTGACGATGGACACTAGGCAAAGTCTTGCGGCCGCTGTCGTCCTCGCGGGAGCGATGCTCCTTGCCGCCGCCATGCCGGCATCGGCCAAGGTCGGCGTGACATCGGCCGTGCTGCCGGAAGCCCAGGGCCAGCCGCCGGGCGGCCAGATCCGGGTGCTCAATATCGGCGAGGACATTGTCGCCGACGAGAAGCTGGAGACCGGTCCGAAAGGCAAGGCGCAGCTTCTCTTCATCGACGGCTCCAGCCTCACGGTCGGGCCGAACTCGGACATCGTGGTCGACGAGTTCGTCTTCGATCCCGAAACCAAGACCGGCAAGCTCGCCTTCTCGGCGACCAAGGGCCTGTTCCGCCTCGTCGGCGGCAAGATCTCGAAACGGAATCCGGTCACCATCAAGTTGCCGACGGCGACCATCGGCATCCGCGGCGGCATCGGCATCGTCAACGCCAGCGCCGGCGGCAGCGTCATCGGCACCTTCCTGTTCGGCGAACAGATGCAGGTCTCGGGCGACGGCGGCAGCCAGGTGACCCGGACGCCCGGACGGTCCATCGCCAAGGAGCCGGGGCAGCCGCCCTCGCCGCCGGCGCCCGCCTCCCAGACCCAGCTCGATCAGGCGACCGGCGGGCTCGAGAGCAGCGATAGCCAGAAGGAGGATTCGACCGTCACCGTGTCCGGCAACGACGTTTCGAACTCGCAGGTCTCTAGCCTCAATTCATCCAACGCGCCGGCCGCGGTCGCCCAGGGCGGCCAGGGTGCCGGTGGCGGCGGAGGTGGCGCGTCGGGCGGAGGCAGCGACGACGGCGGCACGCAGGCGGCCAGCGAAGGCCAGTCTTCGGTGCGCACGGCGAGCCAGCAGACCTCGAAGGACACCAGTTCGACCCAGGCGCAGGCGACGAGTTCGTCGAGCAGCACGTCCACGTCGACGAGCACATCCACCTCCTCGTCGAGCAGTTCCTCCTCGTCCTCCTCGTCCTCCTCGTCGACACCTTCGACCAGTTCCGCCTCGACGCTGAACATCAGCGGTTTCCAGGGCCTGTTCAAGCGCAGCACCGACGCCACCGTCGGCACCAACGACAATGCCGCCGGCAACGCGCAGACGCTTTCGTCGGTTGCCAACGTGAGCGGCGCCTTCAACGGCACGGCCGCTGCGGGAACCTTCAACCTCTTCCTCGCCAGCGCCACCGGGTCGTTCACGATCGGCGGTTCGAACACCCCCACCAGCACGCCGTTCGGCGCGTCCAGCGGATCGGGCAGCCTGACCTCGGACAATGCGCTGATCTTCTACGAGCTCGACCATCCCGACAGTTCGCGCTCGATCGTGCTCGCCGGCTCGCCGACGGCCGAAGAGAACCTCGCCACCTTCAAGCTCTACAACCTCAGCACCGATCCGATCATGGACGCCAATCTGACCGGCTCGGACGGCACCACCACCTTTGTCCCTGTAAGACTTGGCGGAATCCAGTCGGGCGGCTTCCAGCAGATGCTGGTGAACTACGATGCCGGGGGCAAGATGGCGGTGTCCGGCAAGGTCGTGATCAAGGGGCAGGAAAGTGCGCAGACGCTTGCCGCTTCCGCCCTGGTCGGCCGGGTGGTCACCGACACGGGCGCCAACAGCCTGATCGAGGGACGTTTCGCCGGCGCGGCCGGCGGCATTTCCGGGGTCTCGAGTTTCGGTGACGATTTCCACACCGCCCGCAGCGCCGCCGGCGGGTCCTTCTTCGGTGTTTCCTCGCCGAAATATTTCCTGCTGGAGGCGGCGGACCTTGCCGCGAACAAGTCGGTTTCCACCCGCGGCGCCATACGGTCCACCGGCACCACGGTCGCGGGAACCACGACGACGGCATATTTCCCCAACCACCTGGCCCAGGAATCGTCCGAAGGGGTCGGCGGGTCGACCAGCACCCAGACCTTCAACGGATTTGTCGGCGGCCACATCCTGGTGGACGGCACGCTCGAACATTTCACCACCGACGGTTCCACCTCGCCGATCCGCAACGCCTTCTCGATCCCGCTGTCGATCTCGACCCCCGACATTGTCGGCGAGGTCAAGTTCAAGACGCTCGTAGGCGAGGATACGGTCACGCTGAAGCTGGGCGGCGCGGATTCCAGCGCCCGCTTCTTCAACGACCGCTTCGCCCTGCTCGAACGCACCGACGATCCCGGCAACAGCAATGCGGGCAATTTCAGTTCCGCCAGCGCCTTCCTGCTGCCGTCGTCCTATGTCGGCTTCGACGGCGCGCTGCCCAGCGGCGTGACCATCTGCGACTGTTCCTTCGTCGACTGGGGCGTGTTCAGCGCCCGCTTCCAGGCCGCCGACGGCAAACTGCACCAGGTGCCGCTGGCGCACTGGGTTGGAGCGACGTCGTTCGCCAACTCGGGCCAGTTCACCTTCAACCGCGTCGCCACCTACGAGGGCACGGTGATGGCGAACATCCGGGATTCGGCCAAGGGGTCGTATGTTTCGGTGGGCGACATCACGCTGACCTTCGACACGCCCATGGGCGGAGACGTCCGGGTGACAAACCTGTCCTTCGCGAATTTCGAGGGGCTGGGCAACGCCACGCTCAGCAGCGCGCCGGCCTCGCTGGGTCCGGACTACAGCGCCGAGTTTACCGTCACTCATCCGACCCACGGCAACGTCTCGGGCACGCTGGACGGCAGCTTCACGGGAACGTCCAGCCTTCCCGACAATACCCTGGGGCACATCCAGATGACCGACGACGGCATGTCCGGCGCCGATTTCCGCGCCGGCGGGGTCTATTTCGGCGAGAAGACGCTCGAGATGTCCGGCGGGCCGAGCTGAGTGCCGCTTCGCGAACGATCGGCTCAGGCCGGATCCATCGGCCCGTCCTGGTTCACCGTCGGCCCGTCCCCGGCGATCGTCGTGCGCACCATCGCCCGGCGCTGGCCGGGAGCCCAGGGCCGGCCCCGATGCACGATCCGCCGGTTGTCCCACAGCACCAGGTCGCCGGCCGTCCAGGCATGGGTGTAGACCGCCTCGGGGCGGGTCGCACGGGCCAGCAGGTCTTCGAGCAGGGCCCGGCCTTCGGCCTCGTCCATGGCGACGATGTGCCGGGCGTGCGAGCCCAGATAGAGGCATTCCACGCCCTCGGGCTCCAGCCGGCGAACCAGCGCCTGGCGCACCGGCGGCAGTTCGGACCGCTCGCCGGCGCTCAGGAATCCGGGATCGATCTGCGCGCGCGAATATTCGAAGCTGTGCACCGCCACCAGGCCGCGCAGGGCGGCTCGGCGGGCCTCCGGCAGCATCGCCCAGGCGGCTTCGAGACTGGCATATTCGGTCTCGCCGCCGGCATCGGGCACCTCGCGGGCCGACAGCGCCGAGGCGTAGGCGGGGACCGGCTTGAAGGAACTGTCGGAATGCCAGAGCTGGTTGGCGCGCGCGTTGAGCGCCATCTGGTCGTCCTCCGGCACGATCGTCCCGTCGGCGCCGATATTGCCCAGATGCACCACCGGGCTGCCGGCGCCCACCGCGCCCGAACGCGTCGCCTCCAGCGGGCCGAACAGGCGGCTGAAGGCCACCTGAGCGTCGTCGTCGACCGGCTGGTCGGGAAACACCAGCACGGGATGCGCCCGGAAGGCCGCGCGCACCGCGCCGGCGATTTCGGCCGGCAGCGGCCGGCACAGGTCGAGACCGTCGACGCGTGCCGCGAAGCCGGGGTCGAGGGGGGTGATCGTCGGGGCCATGCACCCATATTAATCGCAAGGAAAACGGCGCGGAACGCCTTGTTCGCGCATGGAAAACACTGTCAGGGCCGTCCCGATCTGGTAATATTCCCGCCCGTCAAGGCAGCGCCGATTCAGGCGCTTTCGTTTCGGCGGGTCGGTCCGCAAGGACCCGGAACACGCAAACGAACGGTACATCCACTTTGCCGCGGTGGAGGCAATGAAACTCATTATCGAACGCGCAGCCCTGCTGCGTATCCTCTCGCATGCCAACGGCGTCGTCGAGAAGCGCAACACCATCCCGATCCTGGCCAACGTCAAGCTGGTGGCGGAGAACAACACGCTGTCGCTGACCGCGACCGATCTCGAGATCGCCATCGTCGAGCAGGCGCCGGCCGACGTGCTGCAGTCCGGCATGACCACGGCGCCGGCCCAGACCCTGTACGACATCGCCCGCAACCTGCCCGACGGCAGCCAGGTCGAACTGACCTTCAACGGCGACGACGGCAGGCTCACGGTGCGCTCGGGGCGGTCCACCTTCGCGCTGTCCTGCCTGCCGACCGAGGACTTCCCGGTGATGTCCGAGGGCGAACTGCCGCACGCCTTCCGGCTCTCGCGCGAGGACCTGGGCGGCCTGTTCGACAAGACCCGGTTCGCGATCTCCACCGAGGAGACCCGCTACTACCTCAACGGCGTCTATCTGCATCCGGTCTCGGCCGAGGATGCCGGCGGCGCCGCGGTGCTGCGGGCGGTCGCCACCGACGGGCACCGGCTCGCCCGCGCCGAGATCGCTCTGCCGGACGGGGCGGCCGGCGCGCCGGGCGTGATCGTGCCGCGCAAGACCGTGCAGGAGGTGCTCAAGCTGCTGGACGAATCCGGCGGCGCCGTCGACATCTCGCTCAGCGATTCCAAGATCCGCTTCGCCATCGGCGAGATGGTCCTGACCTCGAAGCTGATCGACGGCACCTTCCCGGACTACCAGCGGGTCATTCCCTCGGGCAACGAACGCCGGATGGAAGTCGATTGCGAGACGTTTTCCAAGGCCGTCGGCCGGGTCTCGATCATCTCCTCGGAGAAATCGCGGGCGGTGAAACTGGCAATGGCCGCGGACACGCTGGTGCTGTCGGCCAACAGTCCGGACGCGGGCAGCGCCACCGACGAGGTGCCGGTCGCCTACCAGGGGGGCGAACCGATGGAGATCGGCTTCAACTCCCGCTACCTGCTCGACATCACCCAGCAGATCGCCGGCGAGACCGCCCGTTTCGAACTCGCCGATGCGGCCTCGCCGACCATCATCCGCGATGCCGGGGACGAATCGGCGCTGTATGTCCTCATGCCCATGCGGGTCTGAGGGCGGGTGGATGAGCGCCCGAACGGCATCCCGCCGGCGAACCGGCCGGTGAAGCGACGTGGCCGGCCGATCCCGGCCGCCGTGCCGGGGCCGACCGCCTGAAGACGACGTGGAGGACAACCTGCCCCAATCCGCCCTCGCCCCTGCGCACCCCGTCGCCGCGGAGACGGGGCTTGCCGTGGTGCGCCTGCGGCTGGGCGAATTCCGCAGCTACGAGACCCTCGATCTGGCGCTCGGTCCGGAATCGGTGGTGCTGACCGGTCCCAACGGCGCCGGCAAGACCAATCTGCTGGAAGCGCTCTCCTTCCTGGCGCCTGGACGCGGCCTGCGTCGCGCCCGGCTGGGCGATGTCGGCCGCTGGCAGGCAGAGGCCGGCTGGAGCGTGTTCGCCGAGATCGCCGCGGGCGGTCAGCGCCGGCGGCTGGGCACCGGTCTTGCCGAGGATGGCGGACGCAGCCGCCGGGTGGCCCGCATCGACGGCGAGGGCGCGACTCCGGCGGCGTTCTCCGAGCTGCTCTCGGTGCAATGGTTGACCCCGGCGATGGACCGGCTGTTCGTCGACGCCCCGTCGGGACGGCGGCGGTTCCTCGACCGCCTGGTGTTCGGCCAGGACCCCGCCCACGCGCGGCGCGTGGCGGCCTACGAGCGGGCGCAGCGCGAGCGTGCCCGGCTGTTGCGGCGCGGCGGCGGTGATCCGGTCTGGCTTGCCACGCTGGAGGCGCGGCTTGCCGCCGAGGGGGTCGCGATCGCGGTTGCCCGGCAGCTCTGCGTCGCGGCGCTGGGTCGGGCGCTGGGCATCACCGGCGGGCCGTTCCCGGCCGCCCGGCTGGCGATCACCGGCGATCTGGAGAACCTGCTGGCCTCGCTTCCGGCACTCGAGGTCGAGCAGCGCATGGCCGGAGCCCTGGCCTCCGGCCGGCGGGCCGAAGCCGACGGCATGGCTGCGGCACTGGGCCCGCATCGCAGCGATCTCGAGGTGGTACACGGCGACAGCGGCACGCCGGCCGCCGCCTGCTCGACAGGCGAGCAGAAGGCGCTGCTGATCTCGATCGTGCTGGCCAATGCCCGGCTGGACGCGGCGCGACGCGGCCGTCCGCCGATCCTGCTGCTGGACGAGATCGTCGCCCATCTGGACGGCGTGCGCCGCGCCGCGCTGTTCGCCGAACTGGAGGCGCTGGGCGCCCAGGCCTGGATGACAGGCACCGACCGCGCGCTGTTCGGGGCGATGCCGGCGGCCACCCGTTTTCTGGAAATCGCACCGGGATCGACGGTGTCTGAGGAGCAATGACGTGAGCGACGAGTATCTTCCCGGCGAAGACGAAAACGGCCAGTACGACGCCTCGGCGATCAAGGTCCTGAAGGGCCTCGACCCAGTACGCAAGCGTCCGGGCATG
>JBGTSP010000096.1:0-13954 GCA_041940205.1 Alphaproteobacteria bacterium | reverse complement strand
CCGACCGGACCCCGCAGGAAACCCGGCATGCCGACGCCATTCAGGCGGTGCTTGAGTCGTCGCCCCGGCCCGCGGGCCGGGACGACGCGCCCGGGTTCAGGCGATCGCCTGCATCTCGCCGCCGAGCGGAATTGCCGGCGCGGTTTCGTTCGAGGTGATGACGATGTCGTACTTGTGCTTGCCGCCGAGACGCCATTGTCCACCGACCAGCGGGGTCTTGGCGACGTTGCGGATCGGGCCCGAGGTCCAGTCGACGGGACCGACGATGGTATCCGCCTTCAGGCCGCCCAGGGCCGCGGTGATGGCCTGCGCATCCCCCGGACCGCCGGCCATGTCGAGGGCCTTGGCGGCAACTTCGAACAGGGCGTGCACGAAACCAACCGGCTGGGTCCATTGCTTGCCCGTGCCGGCCTCGAAGGCCGCGGCCAGCGCGCCGGCATCCTGTCCGGTCAGCGACGAGGAGAAGGGATGGCTCGGCGACCACCAGACCTCGGAAGACAGGTTGTTGCCGGCATCGCCCAGCGCCTCGACGGCGACCGGGAACAGGATCGCCTTGCCGACCGAGGCGACCTTGGGCACGAAGCCCTGCTGGCGGGCCTGGGTCCAGAAGGTGGTGCAGTCCGGCGGGATCATCACCCCGGTGACGATCTCGCAGCCCTCGGCCTTGAAGGCGCCGATGAAGGAGGTGAAATCGTCGTTGAGGTTCTGGTAGCGGCCGGGATCGAGCAGCGAGAAGCCCTGGGCCGCGAGCGGCTTGGGGAAGCCCAGATTCTTGTCGCCCCAGGCATTGCCGTCGCCGTCGTTGGGGAACAGGCCGCCGACCTTCTTGTTGGTGTCCACCTTGTTCCACATGTTGGTGAACACCGCGATGATGTCCTCCAGCCCCCAGAAGAAGTGGTAGGTGTAGTTGAAGCCCTCGGCCGGGTTGCCGCCGCGGGTGAAGAACCAGGGCTGCCAGGGCGCGACGGTGGAGATGCAGGGCACCTCGTTGACCTCGCACTGGTCGGACACCGGATTGGTAGTCTCCGGCGTCGAGGCGACCAGCATCACGTCGATCTCGTCGGACAGGATCAGCTCGTTGGCGACCTCGGCGGCGCGGTTGGGATTGGACTGGCTGTCCTTGACGATGATCTCGACCGGATAGGTCTTGCCGCCGGCCTTGAGCCCGCCCGCGAACTGCTTGCGCATGCTTTCGAGGATGTAGGCGTCGGCCTCGCCGAAGGGCGCCAGCGGTCCGGTCTGCGGCGAGACATAGCCCAGCTTGACGGTGCGGTTGGCCGCCAGGGCCGGCATCGGAAACGAACTCGAAAGCGCCGCGGCGCCGCCGGCGGCGGCCGTGGTTTCAAGGAACCTGCGTCGGGTCAGTGTCGAACGGGTCATGGGTCCTCCCCCCTTTCCTGGTTTGTCCCGGGCGCCCTCGCCCCCGGTATCGGCACGTGGTTCAGCGTTCGTAGTGCGGCGGTACCTGGGCATCGACATTGACCCAGACCGACTTCGCCTGGGTGTATTCGCGCATGACGTCGAAACCCATTTCCCGGCCGTAGCCGGATTCGCCCATGCCGCCGAAAGGCGAGGCCGGATGCACGACCTTGTAGGCGTTGATCCAGACCATGCCGGCGCGGATCTCCCGCGCCATGCGATGGGCCCGCGAAAGATTGGCGGTCCACAGGCCCGCGCCGAGACCGTAGGAAACGCCGTTGGCGATCGCGAGCGCCTCCTCGTCGTCCCGGAACGTGGTGACGGTGACGAACGGCCCGAACACCTCCTGCCGGCTGACGGTATCGTCGGGCCGGGCGCGCACGATCGTCGGCTCGACGAAACAGCCCGCCGCCAGATCCTCGCGCTCGGGAGCCCGGCCGCCGGTAATGACCTCGCCGCCTTCCCGCTTCGCCACCTCGACGAAACGGAGCACCCGCTCCTGGTGCAGCTTCGAGGTCAGCGGTCCCATCTCGGTCTCGGGCGACAGCGGATCGCCCAGACGGATGGATCGGGCCAGCGCCGTGAACCCCTCGAGGAAGGCCTCGGCGATATCCTCGTGCAGGATCAGCCGCGAGCCGGCGATGCAGGCCTGGCCCTGGTTGTGAAAGATCGCCCAGGCCGAGCCGCCGATGGCGGCGCGGATGTTGGCGTCGGCGAAGACGATGTTCGGTCCCTTGCCACCGAGTTCGAGCTGCACCTTCTTCAGGTTGCCGGCCGAGGCCTCGACGATGCTGCGGCCGGTCGCGGTCGAACCGGTGAAGGCGACCTTGGCGATGTCCGGATGCTCGGCGATGCGCCGGCCCGCGCTCGCGCCGTAGCCGGGCACGAGATTGACCACGCCGTCGGGCAGGCCGGCCTCGCGCATCAGTTCGCCGATGCGCAGCGTGCTCAGCGGCGTCAGTTCCGAGGGCTTGAGCACGATGCAGTTTCCCGCCGCCAGCGCCGGCGCCATCTTCCAGCTGGTGAACATCAGCGGGAAGTTCCAGGGCACGATCTGCCCGACCACGCCGACCGGCTCGCGTTCGACATAGTTCAGGAAGCCCGGATAGACCGGCGGCAGGTTGCCCTCGAACTTGTCCGCCATGCCGCCGAAATAGCGAAAGCAGCGGGCGGTTCGCGGCACGTCCAGCTTGCGGGCGTCGCGCACGGGGTGCCCGGTGTCCCGGGCCTCGAGTTCGATCAGCTCCTCGGCATGCGCCTCGATCAGGTCGGCGAGGCGCAGCAGCACCTGCCCGCGATCGGCCGGGTCCGTGCCGCGCCAGGCCGGGAACGCCGCCTGCGCCGCCTCGACGGCGGCATCGACATCGGCCTCGCGCGCCTCCGCCACGCTTGCCAGGAAACTGTTGTCGAACGGATTGAGGACTTCGATCTCGCCGCCGTCGGCGGCATCGACGAAGGCCCCCCCGATCAGGAGCCGGGTCTGCATGCCTGTTCTCCCTGCCTGCTGGCGCCGGCCGGCGCGGCTTTCGCGACCGGACGGCTCGGCGCGTCGCCGGTTACCAGGTCACCGAGACGATCGGCGCCTCGCCCGAACGCACCAGATCGGGAATCGCCGGCGAACCGTTCTCCCAGACCAGCAGCATGGAGCGCTTGTTCGAAAAGCCCTGGTGGCGGATGTCGGCGGGCATGCAGGACACGTCGCCGGCCTTCATCGTGACCACCGCCCGCGGCTTGCCGGTCTTGCCGTCCTTGACGTCCCAGATGATCTCGTCGGAAAGCTGGACGAACCATTCGCAGCGGTCGTTGCCATGCTCGACCGGCAGGATGAATTCCTCCGAGGTCGGGCAGAACAGGCTGTCCTTGACCACCGAACAGACCGAGGGGTTCCAGGTCACGTCCGAGCGCGAGAGATAGCCGAACAGGTTGAAGGCCGAGACTTCATGCTCGAAGCCGGGCTCGGCATGCACTTCGGGCTGGCTCTGGTCGACATCGGCAAAGCCGCGATTGACGGGATGGCTCTCGTCGGTGCGCACCGGCGTGTCGCCCGGCAGGCCGACCATGCGCCGCGCCGTTACCCGCTGGCGGCTGATCGCGGCCTCGTTGCCGCCGTTCTTGGCGCCCCACGGCGCGCCCGTTTCCATCGGCGCGGCGAAGGGATCGTAGCCCTCGTTGGTCCACTCGGAGACCATCTCGCGGAACACGCCCATCAGTTCGTCCGACTTGAAGCGCTGGATGAAATCGCGGTTGGCCGAGACATAGGCCTCGTTCATGGTGCCCGCGAACATCTCCACTTCGCCGTAATAGTTCGTGGTGCCGAACACGCTGTCGAAATTGACCGTGCCGTAGAAGAAGCCCCAGGCCACGTCCCGCATCAGCGCCCGCAGGAACACGTCGATCGCCATCTGGTGGCGGCCGCCGGGCCAGGTGATGTGGGCAAAGTAGGAATCCCGGCGAAAGCCGAAATCGCCGATCCGGAAGCTCTTGTAGCCGTCGGCATTGCTGGCGGCCATGGTCTCGCTGCCGGTGCTGATCGGCAGGCCGCGGGGATTGGAAATCTGCGGTTCGCCCGCCGGTTTTTCTTGCATCGCCATGTCGTCGTCTCTCCCTGCGCGCGCACCGCGAGGCGGCGGCGCGGCTTGTCAGTCCTGCTGGCAGATTTCGGCCCACTTCTCGACGGTGAGCGGGCCGAAGATCGTCTGGATCATCATCACCGAGGGCGCCGAGGCGGCGAACCGGTAGGCGGCGGTGACGGGCAACAGCGCCATGTGGCCGCGCCTGAGCACGACGCGTCCCATCTTCTGGCCCTCGACCTCGTCGCCGACCAGATGCGCGCCCTCGCTTTCGGGATCGACGTGGCTGTCGGGATCCGCGAGCTTGACGAAGGAGATCTCGATCTCGCCGTCCATGCACAGCGCGAATTCGTCGTGGGCGCAGGTGAACCAGGGCGACACCCCCTCGGCGCGCACCGCCTCGATCACGTATTCGAAGTTCTTGGCCACCGCCACGCGCTCGTAGGGCGCGCTGTTCTCGGCGACCGCGAACACGTTGGAGAAAACGTAGTTGCGCGGATCGTCGTCGATCACCTGCACGCCGCCGCTGGCATAGTCGGCCAGCGAGCCGAACTGGGTCGCCCTCGCCGGCTCCAGTCCCGTGCCCTTGTTAACGCTCATCGCCCGCCTCCCCTCTGCAAGTCGTCCCCAACAGCAACGACGCCCGGAACATGTTGCCCGGGACCCCGTCATTGGCGAAAATCGTAGGCCAACGTTCGCTTGAGTCAAACCCCATTGTTCGCATAGGGTGCATTTGTTCACGATGCGAACAACTGAGGATCCAGCGATGGCTGCCACGAGCGACGCGAGAACGACCGATTTCGTCGGTTCCCTGGACCGCGGCCTGCGGGTGATCCAGGCCTTCGGCGAAGACGCCCCGCGCATGACCCTGTCCGAAGTGGCGGCGCGGACCGGACTGAACCGGGCGGCGGCCCGGCGCTTCCTGCTGACGCTGTGCGCGCTCGGCTTCGCGCGCAGCGACGGCAAGCATTTCGAACTGACCCCGAAGGTGCTGAGCCTGGGCTATTCCTATCTTGCCTCACAGGACGTCTGGCAGACCGCCACCCCCTACCTGCAGGAGGTCACCGAGGCCTTGAACGAATCCTGTTCGGCCGCGGTGCTGGACGATTCCAGCATCGTCTACGTCGCCCGCTCGGCGGCGCCGCACCGGATCATGTCGGCGACCCTGCAGATCGGTTCCCGCCTGCCGGCGCACGCCTCCGCGATGGGCCAGGTGCTGCTGGCGGGTCTCGATCCCGAATGCCTGAAGAGCTATCTCGCCGCGACCCGGCTGACCGCGCACACCACGCGCACGCTGACCACGCGGCGGATGCTGCGCGAGCGCCTGGGCGCGGTGCGCAACCACGGCTACGTGCTTGTGGACCAGGAACTGGAGGACGGCCTGCGTTCGATCGCCGTGCCGATCCGCGATCGCAGCGGTCACACCGTCGCCGCCCTGAACGTGAGCACCCATGCCGGGCGGGTCTCGCGGCCGCGCATGCTGCGGGAATTCCTGCCGCCGTTGCGCGCCGCCAGCGAGAAGATCGGCGTCCTGCTGCCCCGCTGACCGCCCGTTCAGACCGGCCGTTCCGACCGGCTGTCGAGGCCGGCGGTTCAGGCCGACAGGGCCGGCAACCCGTCGACCGCGCCGGCCCGCAGCACCGCCGGATCCCAGGCCGGGCGGGCAAACACCGTGCGCACGTCGTCCGCGAAGGCGTCCAGCGGCAGCATCGGAAAGTCCGGATCGAAGCTGTTCTCGTCCCAGCGGTCGCAGAAATCGACGCAGCTCGAATAGCAGGGATGATCCGCGTGCCGCTCGCGACGCGCCGGATCCCAGCCATAGTGATGGGCATAGTGGACCATCTGGAATTCGCCATGATGGGCCACCGTCCAGCTCACCTCCTCGCGGACGTAGGGACGCAGGATCTCGGCGGCCATGCGGTCGTGGTTCTGCGGCGCCAGCCGGTCGCCGATATCGTGCAGCAGCGCCGCCACCACCCAGTCCGCGTCCGCCCCCTCGCTCCGCGCCCGGGTGGCGGCCTGCAGACCGTGCTGCAGGCGGGTGATCCGGTATCCCGAAATCGTGTCGTGCTCCTGCGCCGCCAACTCCGCGAGCAGCCGGTCGGCGGTACCGGCGCGGTACTCGGCCTCGCGCCGGGCCAGCAGGGCATAGTCGGCCGCCGTGCCGTCGCGCATCCGGCTGAAGGATACCGTCCCGGTATCGTCCGTCATGGCTGCCTCCTCCTCGAAAAGCGCCGGGCTGCCGCCATCGGCTACCAGACCGCCTGCAGAAGCGCCGCGGCCGCGTCGACCTGCGCCCGCGGATCGCGGGCGCCGGCATTGGCGTTGAAATTCTTGACCGTGAGCGCGGCGACGGCCGGCAGCTCGTCGCGATCGACATCGAGGTCGCGCAGGCGCCGGGGCATGCCGGCGGCGGCGTAGAGCGCCTCCAGCCGGCCCGCGATCGCCGCGACCGGATCGCCGCCGCCCTGCCCGGCCGCGTCGATCCCGAGCGCGGTTGCCACCCGCATGGCCTCGGCGGGATCGACCGTCTCCGCCCGGCGCAGGACGGGGGGTTGCAGCAGCGCCGTGGCCTCGCCCTGGCCGATCCGGGGATAGCGCAGGTGCAGCGCGGTGGCGACGGCATAGTCCCCGGCAAAGGCGCCGGCGCGGATCAGCGGCCTGCCGTCGTCCTCGGCCCGGTTCTGCAGGAAGGCGGCGAGCGCCAGGGCGCGCCGGCGTTCGGGGTTTTCCAGATCATCGGCCAGCCCCCGGTAGGCCCCGTATGCCAGCCGAAAGGCCTGCTCCTGGTCTCCCGCCACCAGAGGATTGGCCCCCACCGCGGTGGCGAGCCCCGCGACGCCGGCCGCGAACACCGTAGTCGCGGTCGACAGCAGCAGGCCGGGCGGCGCGGACAGCAGCGCGGCATCGTCCAGGAAGATCGCCTGCGGTCGGGTCCGGGGATCGAAATATTCCATGCGCTGGTCCAGTTCCGGGTTCTTCAGCCCGGTCCCCGCCCGGTTCATGGCGCTGGTCGGCGTCGTCGGGATGTTGATGATCGGCGGTTTCGCCGCCAGCAGCCTGGGGCTGAAGGCCGGCCGGCCCTCGGGATACTGCGTCATCAGCGCGAAGGGATCGCCGCGTTCCGCGAGGAAGATCGCGACCGCCCGGCAGGCCACGATCACGCTGCCGCCGCCCGCCGCGATCAGCAGGTCCGCCCCGGCCCCGGCTGCCGCCGCCCGGGCCGCCTGTACCGAGGCAAAGGTGGAATCCTTCTCGATTCCGTCGAACACGCCGGCATAGAAGCCGCCCAGCGCGGCGGCGATGCGCTCGACGAGGTCCGTGCGGCGGTTGACCGAGGGGGAACAGATCACGAAGGCCCGCTCGGCGCCGAGCCGCGCCGCCATCGCCTTCAGGTCGTGCTCGATCACGCCGGCGCCGCAGAACAGCTTCCAGGCGTAGCCGGCGCTGCGGAAGCGGTTCATCGCGCGGCGAGCGCCCGCAGATAGTCGTACAGCCGGTCCGCCAGGGCCGAACGCTCGGCCGCCGGCCGGTTCGGCGCCAGCGCCGGCATGGTGGAATCCGCATTCAGGCTCCGCGGATCGAGCAGCCAGGTCCGGAAACGCGTCCGGTCCATGCCGGCGCCGCTCTCGACCAGGTCGATCGGCATCTTGTCGCCGCCGAAGCCGTTGATCCGGTGGCAGGCGAGGCAGGATTTCTGCGCCTCGGCGGCTTCCGCGGCGAAGCGCGCCGCGAAATCGCCCGGCAGCAGCGCCGCGCGCCTGGCGAAGGAAAGCTCGAGGCGCGCGGCCTGGTACGGCCAGTAGCTGCCGCCGTCGGCCAGCAGTTCCGGCGCCGCGATGTTGTTCCAGACCAGGTAGTAAGGCGCCAGCGGCACCCGTTTCTCGTTCTGCAGGCGGTTGTCCAGTTCGAACGGACCGCCATCGGCCCGCGCGAACACCAGGTGGGCCTCGAACCGCAGGAACTGCTCCGCCGGCACCCGCGCGACATAGCCGTCCAGCGCCCGGAAGGTGATCTCGAGATCGGCCGAGCGCCAGGACGGGCCCAGCAGGCGGTCGAGCAGCGGCCGGGCCGGCCAGCCGACGTAACGGACCTGCACCGCCTTCTCGGGCGTGGAGAGATGCGGTTCGATCACCGTCACCGGCGCGGGAGCGGTGCCGAGCAGCGCTTCCAGGACTACCGGAGCAGGCAGTTCCCAGGCCCGCGCCGGGCCGGCCAGCCACAACAATCCAAGCAGGATCGCGCCCGTGATCCGCCACCGCCGGCCGTGGCCCCGCCTCAAAGTTTGCCTCATCCCTCGCCCCCTGCGCATTGCCCCGGGGCGCAGACTGCCGCGCGGCCTGCCGACCCGCAAGATCGACCCCGCGGCCTTTGCCTGGCGGCGGGCCTGCGCTAGGACAGATGCGGGGGGATACGACATGTCATCGTTCGAACGAGTCCTGATCGCCAATCGCGGCGAGATCGCCATCCGCATCGCCCGGGCGGCCCGACTGCTGGGCATCCGCACGCTGGCCGTGCACGCGCCGGTCGACGCGAAGGCGCTGCACACCCGTTTTGCCGACGAGGCCCGAGCGCTGCCGGGCGACGGCGTGGCGGCCTATCTCGACGCCGGCGCGCTGATCGCGCTGGCCCGCGAGAGCGGCTGCGACGCGGTCCATCCGGGCTACGGCTTTCTCGCCGAGAATGCGGACTTCGCGGCACGCTGCGCCGACGCGGGCCTCGCCTTCATCGGGCCCTCGCCCGACCTGCTGCGGCTGTTCGGCGACAAGGTCGCCGCCCGGGCCCGGGCCCAGGCCTGCGGCATTCCGGTCATCGCCGGCAGCGAGACGCCGCTTCGGACCGCCGAGGAGGCCGCGGTCGCCGCGGAAACCGTCGGGTACCCGGTGATGCTGAAGGCGGCGGCCGGCGGCGGCGGTCGCGGCATGCGGGCGGTCGAGACACCCGGCGATCTTGCCGAGGCCTTCGAGCGCTGCCGCAGCGAGGCGATGCACGCCTTCGGCGACGGCGCGCTGTTCCTGGAGCGCCGGATCGCCCGGCCGCGCCATATCGAGGTGCAGATCCTGGCGGACGGCGCCGGCGCCGTGCTGCACCTGTGGGAGCGGGACTGTTCGGTGCAGATCCGCAACCAGAAGGTCGTGGAGATCGCGCCCGCCTCTGCCCTGCCCGACGCCCTGCGCCAGCGCATCCTGGAGGACGCCGTCCGGCTGGCCCGGGACACCGGCTATGTCAACGCCGGCACCGTGGAGTTCCTGGTCTCGCCGGAGGAGGGCACGCACCATTTCATCGAGTGCAACCCGCGCATCCAGGTGGAGCACACCGTCACCGAGGAGATCACCGGCATCGATCTGGTGGCCGCGCAGTTCCGGATCGCCGCCGGCGAGACGCTGGCGGCGCTTGGCCTGCCCGACCAGGACAGCGTGGGCCGGCCGCGCGGCCATGCGGTCCAGCTCCGGATCACGCTGCAGGGCGCCGGCACCATCACCGGATACCGCGAGGCCGCGGGCCCCGGTGTTCGCGTCGACGGCTGCGGATACCTGGGCTACGCCCCGCCGCCGCAGTTCGACCCCCTGCTGGCCAAGCTGATCGCGACTGCCCCGCCCGGCGCGCCGCTGGCGGCCGCGATCGGCCGGGCGGGCGCGGCCCTCGACGAGTTCCAGATCGCCGGCCTGCCGACCAACCTGGCGCAGCTGCGGGGCATCCTGGAGCAGCCGGAGCTGGCCGCCGGCGACGCCCGCACCAGCTTCATGGACGAGCATCCCGAACTGGCGGCGAATGCGGCGGGCGCCGGTCCCGCGGACGGCCCGCTCGCCCTGCTGGACGAGGCGGCCGCCGCCCTGTCCGGACCCGGCGCGGGCCACAGGCCGCCGACGGTCGAGTTGGCGGCGCCTGCGCTCGACGTGCCCGAGGGCGCCACGGTCGTCGACTGCCCGATGGCGGGCACGATCGTCGGCCTCGAACTGGTGGCCGGCAGGCGTGTTGCCGCCGGCGAGACCCTGATGGTGGTCAGCGCGATGAAGATGGAGGCTGCCGTCACGGCGCCCTGCTCCGGCCTGCTCGCCCCGGTCGCCGATCTTTCCATCGGCGACAGCGTCGCCGCCGGCCAGGTCGTGGCGGCGGTCACGCCGGCGGCGGGCGATGCCGAACGCGACCGCGAGGCCCGGGACGAGAACGAGACCTGGCTGCCGGTGCTGCGCGAGGTGCAGACCCTGCGCGACCTCGCCGAAGCCCGGCTGGGGGCGGACTCGCAGGAGCCGGGCGTGGTGCGCCAGCGGAACCGCGGCAAGCTGACCTGCCGGGCGCGCATCGCCCTGCTGCTCGACGCCGGCAGCTTCCGCGAGGTGGGCAGCCTTGCCGGTTTCGCCAGCTACGATGCCGACGGCGGCATCGAGGCCTTCACGCCGGCCAACCATGTCGGCGGCTGGGGCACGATCGACGGCCGCACCGCCGTCGTCTGCGCCGACGATTTCACCTCCCGCGGCGGCCATGCCGACGGGGCCATCAGCAACAAGAGCCGGCATCTCGACCGCCTGTCGCTGGAGCTGGCCGCGCCGTCCGTCCGTCTGCTCGACGGCTCCTCCGGCGGCGGCAGCGTCGCCACCATGGTGCCGACGCAGCAGCAGGCCGGCGAAAGCGCGGCGGAGGAGAGCAAGGGCGCGATCCGGGCCGGCCGGCCACGGGTCACCGGCGTCGGCGGATCCTTCCTGCCCGGCCATCTGGGCAGCGGCCTGTATGCCGAGCAGCTCGCCACCGTGCCCGTGGTCAACGTCCTGCTCGGCAGCGTCGTCGGCATCGGCGCGGCCAAGGCCGTGCTGGGTCATTTCTCGGTGATGGTGCGCGACATCGCCCAGCTCTTCGTCGCCGGCCCGCCGGTGGTGCGCCACGCCATGGGCTACGACATCACCAAGGAGGATCTCGGCGGCTGGCACATCCACTGCGCCAACGGCGCGGTCGACAATCTGGCGGAGAGCGAGGAGGAGGCGATGGCGATGACCCGCCGCTTCCTCTCCTACCTGCCGCCCAGCGTGCACGAGACCCCGCCGGTCAGCCCGCCCGATCCCGCCGATCCGCCGGGCCGGCGCGAAGAGGAACTGCTGACCCTGATCCCGCGCAAGCGCACCGCCACCTTCGATGTCCGCAAGGCGATCCGCCTGCTCGCCGACCGCGACAGCTTCTTCGAGATCGGCCCCTACTGGGGCAGCGACCAGGTGACCGGCTTCGCCCGCTTCAACGGTCATCCCGTCGGCGTCATCGCCTCGGACAGCCGGCACGAGAACGGCGGCGCGCTGACCGCCGACGGCTGCGACAAGCTGCGCCGCCATCTCGACCTGTGCGACGTCTTCCACCTGCCGGTGCTCAACCTGGTGGACAATCCCGGCTTTGCCGTCGGCCTGGAGCACGAGATCGCCGCCACCATCCGCAAGGGCGGGGAATGGATGATCGCCTTCGCCCAGGTCCGGGTGCCGATCTTCACGGTGCTGATGCGCCGCAGCTTCGGCGTGGCCGGCAACAATTACGCCACGCCGCTCGACCGGCCGACCGTGCGCGTCGCCTGGCCGGCCGCGGATACCGGCGGCATCCCGCCGGAGGGCGGCATCGAGGCAGCCTACAAGCGCCAGCTCGCCGAGGCCGCGGACCCCGCCGCGCTCCGGGCCGAGATCGAGGCCCGGATCGAGAGCGCCCGCGGGCCCGTCGGCCCACTCAACCGGTTCGAACTGGAAGAGATCGTCGACCCCCGGGATACCCGGCGGCTGGTCTGCGAGTGGGTCGCGACAGCCTACCGCCTGATCGCCCGGCCCGACCGGCTCGGCCCGCGCCCGCTGCAGTTCCGGCCCTGATTCCCCGGGGCCCGGAACGTCGGGGCGCCGGACGCCTTCAGTAGGGCGCGTCGCCGCACAGCGTCACCCGGCGCATCACCCGCACATGGTCGGGATAGTCGTTCAGCGCGTTGTGCTGGGTGCAGCGATTGTCCCAGATCGCGATCTGCCCGGGCTGCCAGGCGAGCCGGCAGGTAAATTCCGGAGCGGTGGCGTGCGCCATCAGGAAATCTAGCAGTGCCCGGCTCTCGGCCGCGTGCAGGCCCTCGATGGCCAGCACGTGGCCGCCGATATAGAGCGCCTTGCGGCCGGTCTCGGGATGGGTGCGCACCAGCGGATGGGTTGCGGTCTGCCGGGCTCCGGCCTGCTTCACCGCCATGCGCCGGCCGGCGGCATCGCCCCCTTCGCCGTCACCGGCCTCGCGCGCCTTCGGCCGCCGCGCATCGAAGGCGGCGCTGTCGGAGATGCCGCGCATGCCGCCGACGATTCCCTGCATCGCCGGCGACAGGGCCTCGTAGGCGGCATACATGTTGGCGAACAGGGTATCGCCGCCGCGCGGCGGCACCTCGACCGCGCGCAGGATCGTCGCCATGGACGGTTCGGGCAGGAACATCTGGTCGGAATGCCACTCGCTGCCGAAGTTGTAGGTCTCCTCCGGCCGCTTGATGATCTCCAGGATTTCCGGAAAGCCCGCCATCGGCACCATCAGCGGATGAATGTGGATCTCGCCCAGCCGGCGGGCGAAGCCGACCTGTGCCTCCGGCGCGATGTCCTGCTCCGGCAGGGCGATCATCAGGTGCTCCAGCAGGGCCTGGCGGATCTCCGCGACGACCGGCTCGGCAAGATCGCCGTCCAGCCGCGGCGCCGCCACCATCGCGCCCAGCGCGGCATCGAACGGCGTGACCTCGATATGACGATAGGCGCCCATCGCGCTCTCCCTCCTGCCTGCGACCCGTTCAGTCTTCGCCGAGGAAACGATAGTCGAAGGCCTCGCCGCGGCTGCGGACATGGCCGATCGACGGCGCCGGAAAGTGCGCCGGCGCGATCAGCGTGTCGGTATCCGCGATGCGCTCCAGCAGGGCCCTTCGGGTGGCGGCGGACTGCACCGGATCCTCGCAGGCCCGGCTCGACCAGTCGGGACGGATGAGCTGCACCGGATGGTGCATGACGTCGCCCGACAGCACCGCCGTGCGCCCCTGCGATCGCAGGTTGAGGACGACGTTTCCAGCGGTATGACCCGGCGCCGGTTCGAACCAGACCCCCTCGTCGATCTCGTGATCCATCTCGACCAGCACCGCCTGGCCGGCCTGCATCACCGGCAGCACGCTGTCCTCGTAGACGTTGGGCACCGGCCCCTCGCTGCCGTCGCGATGGCGCTGCTCCCAGAAATCGTGTTCCTTGCGGGCGAAGATGTACTTCGCGTTCGGGAAGGTCGGAACCCATTCCCCGTCGCGCAGCCGCGTGTTCCAGCCGACATGATCGCCATGGAGATGGGTGCAGAGCACGTAGTCGACCGACTCCGCCGGAACGCCGATCGCCTCCAGCCGGCGCAGCCAGCGCTCATCAGTGCGCTGGTGCCAATGCGGCGTGGCCGGGAAGGTCTTGCCGCAGCCGACGCAGGTATCGACCAGCACGGTCAGGCCGCCGAGCTTCAGTACGTAGGTCTGGATGCCGAGCAGCAGGCGATCATTGTCCCGCGGGTCGAGCGCCCAGCCGCGATACAGGTCGCCATGCTCGGCGAGGAAGCCAAGCACGTCGTCGGCCTGGTGCGGGAAGCACTCGGTCGGCAGGCGGAAGCCGCCATAGATCTCCATCACCCGATGCACCTCCACCTCGCCGACCCTGAAGGCCGGCGGCGCATAAGGGTTTCCGGCGGGCGGCGGGGCGAAGGGCGTCGGGCTCATGGCAGGCCTCCCTGACCGAGGAACGGCGGCAGCGGGCCGCGCTTAGCGGCCCTTGAAGTTCGGGATATCGCGGGCGGCGACGCTGCGCACGCCCTCGCGGAAATCCTCGGTCTCGCGCAGCCGGTTCTGCACGGCGAGCTCGTGGTCCGTGACCTCCTGCACCTTGTCGGCCAGATCGCCGCGCAGGGTCGCCCGGGTCTCCATGACGCCGAGCGGCCCATTGATCGCGATCTCGCGCGCGAACTCC
>JBGTSP010000095.1:0-14158 GCA_041940205.1 Alphaproteobacteria bacterium | reverse complement strand
CGGAATGGCCGACGATGACGTATTTGCAGCCCAGGTCGGCCAGCATCTCGGCGCTGATGTCGCCGGTATGCGCGCCCTCGGCCTCGGCATGGCAATCCTGCCCGCCCAGCGCGATGCGGCTGCCCCGCAGGACGTCGCGCAGGACCGGCAGGAGGGTGAAGGGCGGGCAGAGCAGAACGTCGGCGCCCAGCGGCCGGGCCCGAACGGCCCGCGTGACCATCTTCTTCGCTTCCCGGGCGGCCGGCTTGGCAAGGCCGTTCATCTTCCAGTTGCCGGCAATCAGGGCGCGGGGCTGTCTGGCCATGCGGATCTTCTCCTTGCAGCATCGCGGCGGAGCGCGAACGGGACGGGACGCGAACGGGACGGGACGCGAACGGATCTGCTCCCGTCTGTAGCAGAGCCCGCTTGAAGCGAACAGGGACGCTTGCGGGGCCCCCTCGCGATACCTAAGTTGCCGCCGATCGGCCCATCCCCTGCCAACGGAACTGTTCATGCTGGATGCAATTCGCCGCGGAGTCGGCTCGTGGTTCGTCAAGGCCTTCCTCGGCCTGCTCGTGCTGAGCTTCGCCGTCTGGGGCATCGGCGACATATTCCGGATCCAGCCCGATACCGCGGTCGCGGAGGTCGGCGAGCGGGAAGTCGGCCAGCAGGAACTGCTGCGCGCCTACGAACGCGAGGTCCAGCGCCTGCAGTCGCAGCTCGGCGGCCTGCAGATCGGCCCGGACTCGCCGCTGCGCCAGGGCCTGTCGCAGCAGGCCCTGCAGAGCCTCATCAATCGCGCGCTCTACGACAACGAGGCCGACCGTCTCGACCTCTCCGCGACCGATATCCAGGCGGCCGAGATGATCCGCGAGAATCCCGCCTTCCGCAACGAACTGAACCAGTTCGACCGCTTTCGCTTCGAGCAGCTGATCGCGCAGAACGGCTTCAACGAGGCGATGTTCGTCGCCAGCACCAAGCGCGACCTCGTGCGTGAACAGTTGAGCGGCGCCATCGGCGCCGGCGCCTTCGTGCCCCGCACGCTGGCCCGTACGGTCTATGCCTGGCGCAACGAGAAGCGCACGCTGGAAAGCGTGCTGATCCCCAACACCGTCATGCGCGAGGTCGCGGAGCCCGACGAGGCCGCGCTGGCGGCCTGGCACCGGGACAACGAGGACGATTTCAAGGCGCCGGAGTACCGCGCCATCACCTGGGTGGCCTTCACCGCGACCGACCTGGCGGACCAGGTGCGCGTCGACGAGGACGCCGTGCGCGATCTCTACACGGCGCGCCTCGACATCCTGACCACGCCGGCCAACCGCACCGTCGAGCAGATCCTTGCCGACAGCCGCGAGGCCGCGGCGGCGGCGGCCGGTCGCCTGCAGGGCGGCAGCAGCCTCGAGGACGCCGCCGGTCCCGACGATATCGCCAGCAGCCTCGGCAAGGTCACCGCCGAGAACCTGCCCGCCAGCGCCCGGGACGCGGTCTTCGACCTGCCCGTCGGCGGCATCTCGGCCCCGGTCGAGACCCCGCTGGGCTGGCATGTCTTCCGGGTCACCGCGCGCGAGGACGCCATCGTCACCGCCTACGAGGACGCCCGCGCCGATCTCGAGAAGGAACTGCGGCTCGAGCGGGCCGGCGAAGCGCTCTACCAGCTGTCGAACGACGTCGACGAGGACCTCGCGGGCGGGGCGACGCTGGAGGAAGTGGCGCAGAAATTCGACCTGCCGCACGGCCGGGCCAGCGCGATCGACGCCGAGGGCAAGGGCCGCAGCGGCGAACCGGTGGCCAACCTGCCGTCACTGCCGGAATTCCTCTCCGTCGCCTTCGATATCGCCGAGGGCGACGAGCCGGAACTGCGGGAGTCGGAAAGCGGCGGCTACATGCTGATCCGGGTCGACGGCATCACCGAGCCGGCGCTGCGGCCGCTCGAGGAGGTACGCGAAGCGGTGCGCGAGGCCGTGCTGCGCGACCGGCGCATGGCGGCGGCCGACGAGGCCGCGCAGGCCCTCGCCCAGAGCTGGGCCGGGGGCGGCGATGCCCAGGCCGAGGCCGGAAATCGCAACTGGGTGCATGTTCCCGCCACCCCCCTCACCCGCGCGGATGCCACCAGCCAGGCAAATCTTTCGCCCGAACTGGTGAACCGGCTGTTCGCCGCCTCGCCCGGCGAGGTGATCGCCGGACGCACCGCCAGCGACGACGGCGCCGCCGTGGTCCGGCTTGTCGCCGTCACGCCGGCCGATCCGGCGGCGGATGCGGAGCAGGTCAGCCAGCTCGAGGATTCGCTGACCGCGGGCGTCGTCAACGACCTGTTCGCCCAGTATACCGGCGCGATGCGCGCCACCTACGCCGTCCAGATCAACCAGCGGGTCCTCGACACGCTGTTCACGCAGTAGCTGTCCGTCACCGTCCGGCGGTGGCGGCCAGCGCCGCGCGCAACCGCTCCGGGCGGTAGAGCGAAACCGGTTCCAGCGCCAGCAGCATCCGCCGGCGCCCGTCGCTGCGTCCGAGAAGGCCGGCAAGCCGGTCCCTGGCGGCAAACTCCTCGTCCGTCTCCAGGGCGGCGGCGAAATCCCCCAGCTCCCGCGACCAGGCGATCAGGATCGCGCGCGCCGGCGCGCCCTCTTCGCCGGGAAACCGTTCGGCGATGCGGCCCAGCAGGTGCCGCAGGGCGGACGCGGCGAACAGGGTCCGTTCGCGCCGCCCGCGATGGTCCCAGCCGGACAGCACCGGTTGCAGCCTCAGGATACGCGCCAGGTCCCCTGCCAGGGTCACGGGGCGGGCCGGCAGGGTTTCGCCAATCAGCGAGAGATAGGCCAGCAGGTCGCTGCGTGCCTCCGCCGTCAGGGTGAAACCGAACCGTCCGGCCCGTTCGTCGACGACGCTTTCCAGATCCGCGAAGCGGCCGTCGTGAAAATAGGGCGGACTGGCCGCGAGCGCATACAGGCTGGGCGTGTCGACGAAACGCCCGTCGCCCAGGTCATGCGCCCGCCGGTCGGTGAAGGCCTGGCCAGGGGGATGGCAGCTCGCGCAGGACCGGGGATCGGTGGCGGAAAACGGCCTCGTGAAGACCGCTTCGCCCCGCCGCGCCGCCGCCGGCGCGTCGGCCGGCAGGCGGCCGGCCGCATCCAGGCGAACCCGGTGGTTGAAGCGAAGGTCGCGCAGGTAGGCTGCCAGCGCATCCAGCAGCCACGCGGGCACCGAAGGCCGGGCGAACTCGTCGGCGATGACGTGGCGGGAGAAGTCCCGCAGGTCGGCGATGCCGCCGTCGTGCCCGTAGGGCGGGGTTGCCGCCGCGCCGTGCAGAACCGGGATGTTGCGCGGATTGTCGATGCCGTCGTCGGAACCGGGATCGAAGAAGCCGCTGGTCAGGTCGACATTGCCCGGCCGGTCCGACAGGCCGGGCAGGAAGAACCCGGTATTGCTACCGCCGCCGGGATGACAGGCCGCGCAGGACAGACCGAGCCGGCGGGCCTTGCCGCCCAGTGTCTGCGGCGCCAGGAACGCCAGCTCGCCCAGCCGCAGCAGGTCGCTGGCGCCGCCGCCACGGGGCTCGGCCGGCACCGTCGACAGCGCGGCCTCCAGCCGGCTGCCCGCCGGCAGCCACTGCCGGTCGGCGAGTTGCGCCGCCGCCGAACCTGCGAGAGCGGTGGCGAGCACCAGGACACCGCCAAGGACCCCTCGGGTGCCCGGCCTCATGGTCGCGTGTCGGCCGAAAGCAGGCTGCTGATCGGCACAAGCCTGACGCCCCGGTCTTCGAGCCCGGGCAACCAGGCCCGCAGGGCCGTAATGGTTTCGCGATAGGGGTGACCGATGCCGATGGCGATGCCCTCGCGCCGCGCCGTGCGCTCCAGCCGCAAGAGCTGGGCCGCGATCGCCGCCGGCTCGCGCCGGTGATCGAGGAAGATGTCGCGCGACAGGAACGGCACGCCCAGGGCCTCGGCCGCCGCGGCGCCGCGGCTGGTGATGGTGGTCAGGCTGTCGAGGAAGAACAGGCCGCGTTCGCGCAGCAGCGTCATCAGCACCCGCATCTCCTCTTCGGAGCTGGTGAAGCGGCTTCCCATGTGGTTGTTGACCCCGACGAAGCCGTCGAAACGCGCCAGGTTCCAGGCGATGTGCCGGCGCAGGATCCGCGGGCTCATCCCGGCCCGCAGGGCCCGCGGTCCGGGATCGCTGTCCCGGCTTTCGGGCTCCATCGGCAGATGCAGCATGACTTCGTGGCCCTGTCGCCGGGCCCGCCGGGCGATCTCGTCGGGGCCCTGGGCATAAGGCAGGATCGACAGCGTGACCGCGGCGGGCAGGGCGATCAGGTCGTCCAGCACGTCCCGTCGCACGCCGACATCGTCGATGATCAGGGCGATCCTGCCCGGCCCCGCGCGCCGGCCCGGGCGCTCGCGTTCCGGCATCGCCGGCGGTGCGATCCGTGGCAGGCGAACGGGCCGGACCGCCCGCAGCCCCTGCGGCCGCATGGCGTTCGCGGCTCCCGCTCCCGCCGGCGCCAGGGCCACAAGCACGGGCGCGAGCGCGAGCGGATCGGGATGGACAAGCGTCTCGGCCGGCTGGCCCGGCCCGGACGTCCCGGGCAACGCGACCAGCGGCCGTGGCGGGCTGGGCGGCGCCAGACTGCCGGGCCGCGCCAGTGGCGTTCCGGGCGGTCCGGCCGTCGGACCGATGGCCGAACCCGCCGGCGGCGATAAACGCGGCAATGCCGGACGCACGATCCGTTCGCGATCGCGGTCGCTCCAGATCGGCGCCGCGGGCGGCGGCCTGAATGCCACCCGCAACGGGCCGCCGGTCGTTTCGGGCGACCCGGTCCAGCCCGTTCCCGGCGCGGCGACGGCCGCAACGGCGCGTTCCGGCGCCGAGAGCAGCCGCTCGCGCCCGTCCGGCAGAACCGGCGCGGCAAGATTGGCCGGCGCCACCAGCCGGCCGCCGGCGCCATCCCCGCCGGCCAGCGGATCGAAACGGACCACGGCCGCGGCGACGCCGATCACGCCCAGCAGCGAGACCGCGAACGCCGTCAGGGCGCGGACCGCGCGCAGGCGCCGGCGGATCCCGGCGCGCCGCACCGGATTGCGCCAGGGTCTCAGGCGGCCCTGCTCGGCTTCCTTCTGCCGGCGTACGGCGAGGCGGATCGATGACGGACTGGGTCGGGTCACGGCGACGACAGGTTCAATCTCGAATTCCGGGCGATTCTACGGTATGCGACAGGATAAAGCCTGTGCCGTCCGGCGTCCGTTCGAATCTGGTCCGACGGTTTTCCCAGTACCGGCCGCCGCCCGTCCGGCGTTGCGGCGGCCGCCAGCCGAGGATGGTGACACGTGCCCGACGACACGAAGGATTTCCGACCCCTGATCGCCCGAATCGCGGGCGGGGAGTCGCTTTCGCTCGAAGAGGCCCGGCGGGCCTTCGACATCATGATGTCGGGCGACGCGACGCCGGCGCAGATGGGCGGTTTCCTGATCGGCCTCGCCCAGCGCGGCGAAAGCGTGGAGGAAATCACCGGCGGGGTGATGACCATGCGGGCCAAGATGACGGCGATCGAGGCGCCGGACGAGGCGATCGACATCGTCGGCACGGGCGGCGACGGCCTCGGCACCTACAATGTCTCCACCGGCGCGGCGCTGGTTGTCGCGGCCTGCGGCGTGCCGGTGGCCAAGCACGGCAACCGCGCGGCCTCCTCCAAGACCGGCACGGCCGACGTGCTGTCGGCGCTGGGCGTCAATCTCGACGCCGACTTCGCGCTCGTGCAGCAGGCGCTCGACGAGGCCGGCCTGTGCTTCATGCTGGCCCCGCGCCATCACGGGGCGATGCGCAATGTCGGTCCCACGCGGGTCGAACTGGGCACCCGCACGATCTTCAACATCCTGGGGCCGATGTCGAACCCGGCGCGGGTCCGCCGGCAATTGATCGGGGTCTTTTCCGACCGCTGGCTGCGGCCGATGGTCGAGACCCTGAAGCAGCTCGGCTCGGAACGGATCTGGGTGGTGCACGGCTCCGACGGCTCGGACGAACTGACGACCACCGGGCCCAGCCGGGTGGCCGCGCTGGAGGACGGCGAGATCCGGGAGTTCGAGATCACGCCCGAGGAAGCGGGCCTGTCGCGCGTGCCGCTTGAAGAACTGAAAGGCGGTGCGCCGGAGGAGAACGCGCGGGCCCTGCGGGCCCTGCTGGAAGGCGCTCCCGGCGCCTTCCGGGAGATCGTGCTGTTCAACGCCGCCGCCGGACTGATGATCGCCGGACGGACGGACAACCTGGAGGACGGCGTGGCGCAGGCGGCGGAGGCGATCGACAGCGGCGCGGCGCTGGGCAAGCTCGAGGCGCTCGCCCGCATCACCAACGCGGACGGGTCGGCATGAGCACCGTCCTCGAGCGTATCGTCGCCGACAAGGCCGACCATGTGCGCGCCTGCAGGCAGGCGACGCCGCTCGCCGCGCTGGAGCGCGACGCCGCCGCCGCCCCGCCGACCCGGGGATTCGCCGCGGCGCTGCGCGCCCGCCGCGATGCCGGCGGCTACGGCCTGATCGCCGAGATCAAGAAGGCCTCGCCCTCGAAAGGCCTGATCCGCGCGGATTTCGATCCCCCTTCCCTTGCGCGGGCCTATCGCGAGGGCGGTGCGACCTGCCTGTCGGTCCTGACCGATGCGCCCTATTTCCAGGGCCATGACGACTATCTGCGCCAGGCCCGCGCGGCGGTCGACCTGCCCGTGCTGCGCAAGGACTTCATGATCGACCCCTACCAGGTCGTGGAAGCCCGCGCGCTGGGCGCCGACTGCATCCTGCTGATCATGGCCGCCCTGTCGGATGCCCAGGCGGCGGAACTGGAAAGCGCGGCCGCCGGCCTCGGACTGGATTGCCTCGTGGAAGTGCATGATGCCGGGGAACTGGAGCGCGCCCTGCGGCTTGAATCGCGCCTCGTGGGCGTCAACAACCGCAACCTGAAGACCCTGTCGGTCGATCTCGCCACTTCCGAGAGCCTGGCCGCGGCGATGCCCGCCGACGCGCTGGGTGTCGCCGAAAGCGGCCTCTACAGTCCCGCCGATCTGGCGCGCATGCGTCGCGCCGGCTTCCAGTGTTTCCTGGTCGGCGAATCCCTGATGCGCCAGGAGGATGTCGCCGCGGCGACCCGCGCCCTGCTGGCGCCCCTGCCGGAAACCGAAAGCGCCGGCGGATGAGCGATCTCACGCATTTCGATTCCGCGGGCAACGCCCGCATGGTGGACGTCTCGGACAAGGACGAGACCGCCCGTTCGGCCACCGCGGCCGGCTGCGTGAGGATGCAGCCCGAGACCCTGCAGCGCATCGCCGACGGCGCCTTCGCCAAGGGCGACGTACTGGCGGTGGCCCGCCTGGCGGGCATCATGGCCGCCAAGCGGACCGCCGACCTGATCCCGTTGTGCCACCCGCTGGCGCTCTCCTCGGTTCAGCTCGAACTCGCCTGCGTGCCCGACGAGAGTGCCGTCGCCATCGAGGCCACGGTGAAGCTGAAGGGCCGGACGGGCGTCGAGATGGAGGCGCTGACGGCGGTCAGCGTCGCCGCGCTGACGGTCTACGACATGTGCAAGGCGGTGGACCGGGGCATGCAGATCGGCGACATCCGCCTCGTCCACAAGGCCGGCGGCAAGTCCGGCGAATACCGCGGCGCCTGAGCGACGGTCGGGGACAAGCCGCGCATGCTCTCGGTCGAGGAGGCCCTGGAACGCATCCTGGCGACGCTGACGCCAACGCCGGCGGAATCGGTGGCGCTGGCCGAGGCCGACGGGCGAACCCTGGCGGAGGACGTGCTGGCCAGGCTGACGCAGCCGCCGGCGGCGGTCTCGGCGATGGACGGATTTGCCGTCCGCGCCGCCGATGTCGCGACGGTGCCGGTCGAACTGGTGGTGGTCGGCCGCGCGGCCGCGGGCGGCCATCACGACGGCGCGCTGGGTCCCGGCGAGGCGGTGCGCATCTTCACCGGCGCGCCGCTGCCCGTCGGCGCCGACGCGATCGTCATCCAGGAAGACACGGAAGCTTCGGGCGAGGATCGCGTCCTCGTGCGCGAGGGCGCGGCGGCGGGAACCTATGTCCGGCCCGCCGGTCTCGATTTCCGGGCCGGCGATGTCGGCCTGCAGGCCGGCCGGCGGCTGGGCGCCCGGGATATCGGCCTGGCGGCGGCGATGAACGTGCCCTGGCTGATGGTGCACCGGCGGCCGCGCGTGGCGCTGCTGGCGACCGGCGACGAGATCGTCCGGCCGGGAGAACCGGTGGGCGACGACCAGATCGTCTCCTCCAATGCGCTGGCGCTGGCGGCCCTGGTGCGGGCCTCGGGCGGCGAGCCCGTCGATCTCGGCATCGCCCGCGACAACATCGCCTCGCTGCGACGCACCGCCGAACGGGCGCGGGGGTGCGACCTGCTGGTCACGCTGGGCGGCGCTTCGGTCGGCGAGCACGACCTGGTGCAGGAGGCGCTGGGCGAAAGCGGTCTGGACGTGGATTTCTGGCGCATCGCGATGCGACCGGGCAAGCCGCTGATGTTCGGCCGCTTCGGCGCGATGCCGATGCTCGGCCTGCCCGGCAACCCGGTCTCGTCGCTGGTGTGCGGCCTGATCTTTCTGCGCCCCGCGCTGCGTGCGCTCGCGGGCCTTGCCCCCGACGATCCCGCCGGACGGATCCGGCTGGGCGCCGATCTGGCGGCCAATGACCGCCGGCAGGACTATCTGCGGGCCCGCCGGGAGAAACGCGACGGGGAATGGGTCGCGCTGCCCTTCTCGCGCCAGGACAGCTCGATGCTGGCGACCCTCGCGCGGGCCGACGGCCTGATCGTCCGCCCGCCCCACGCACCGCCGGCCGCCGCCGGCGAGGACGTCCCGTTTCTGGCCTTCGATCAGGGATTGAACGGTATTTGATCCCGTCCTGTTCCTGTTTTTGTTGACAACGTTCCAAAACAAAAATAGAACATCGTCCCAGACTTCGGCGTGTCCCGAATGTCGAAACCCGCTCCCGGTGTCGTTTTCTTGCCGGGATCGCTCTTCAGGGAGACCGGTTTTGCGCGTCCTGCGCGAGGAAACGGGGGTTTCGAAAGCGGATGGCAGGGGATGCCGGCGAAGGATGGACCGGTGCATCGCCGGTCCGAATGTCCGGAGTGGCCAGGGGGTTCTGGAATGCTGACGCCGAAAATGCACGAACTGCTGATGTTCATCCACGACCGGATCGAACAGAGCGGCATTTCCCCGTCGTTCGACGAAATGAAGGAGGCCCTGGGCCTGAAATCGAAATCGGGCATCCATCGCCTGATTTCCGCCCTGGAGGAACGCGGTTTCATCCGCCGCATGGCGCACCGCGCCCGCGCGCTCGAAGTCCTTCGCCTGCCCGACGCCGCCTTGCCCGGCGCCCGCGGTCGCGAGGAACAGAGCGGGTTCACCCCCCGGGTCATTTCCGGTCCCTTCGGCGCCACCACCAGCCGCAGCGGTTCCGCCTCCCTCGATGTCGCCTCGATCCCGCTCTATGGCCGTATCGCCGCCGGCACGCCGATCGAGGCCCTGCGCGATCCCTCGACCACGGTCGAAGTGCCGGTAACGATGATGGACCGGGGCGAACATTTCGCGCTCGAGGTCGCCGGTGACTCCATGGTCGAGGCCGGCATTCTCGACGGCGACACCGCGATCATCCAGCGCGCCGATACCGCGGACAACGGCGAGATTGTCGTCGCCCTGGTCGACAACGAGGAAGCCACCCTCAAGCGGCTGCGCCGCCGGGGCAACTCGGTCGCCCTGGAACCCGCCAACGAGGCCTATGAGACCCGGATCTTCCCGCCCGACCGCGTCCGCGTGCAGGGACGCCTGATCGGCCTGATGCGCCGCTACTGACCGACGGCACCGGTTCGAGCAGCGGACAGGCCTTCGGCCGGTCCCGGCCAGCGGCGGGGCCGGTCGCGGTAGGGATTCCATGGCCGCGCGCCGGTTTCTTCCCGGACCTCCTCCACCCTCGCCTTCAACGGCGCGCCCGGCGCGACATGGACCGCGAGGGCGCCTGCCCGCCAGACGCTGAACCGGTCCAGCACCAGCCCGGCTGACGGACAGCGGCCACGCAGCGGTTCGCGCGACAGCACGATGGCGGCGCGCCGGCATTCCTCGTCACCGGCGCGGGGGTCGCGCAGAAAGGCCACCGCATGGCCCTGCACTTCCGCGATGCAGGCCAGGCGATCGCAGCGCCATCCCCCATCCCCGCCGGCCGGACCGTTGGCGGCCAGCTTTCCGCCCGACCGCCGCAGCCAGGTCTCCGCGACGAAACCGTCGCTGCGCGCCGACGTCAGCGAAAGGCGGCCGTCCGGCAGGCGGACCGCCGCGAGGTTCGCCCGGTCGGAGAGCAGCAGGTCGGGAACCGGCGCCCTGCCGAAGACCGCGGCCGCAAGCAGCAGCATCGCCGCGACAAGCACCGCCGGTCGACGTCCGGTCGCCGCCAGCAGCAGCGCGCCGGCGACCAGAGGCAGGACCCACGGCAGGGTGGCGCCGACCGTGAAGGCGGCGGCGGGCCATTCGGCGATCCGCCGGGCAAGCGCCACCATGGCATCCAGTCCCCAGCCCATCGCGACGAGCGGCCCCGCCTCCGCGCCGAACGCCATCGCGAGGCAGGCCAGCACCGCCATCGGCATGATCCAGAAACTGACCAGGGGGATCACCGCCAGGTTGGCGATCAGGCCGAAGGCCGCGACGCGGTTGAAATGGATGGCGGCGAACGGCGCGGTGGCCGCGGAGGCGATCAGGGTGGTCGCCAGAACGCCTACGAAGTAGAGCAGCGCCCGCCGTGCCGGGCCGGCCTCGCGGAAAAACTCGGCGATCCTTCCCCGGCCGGCGCGGTGCGCCGCGATCAGGGCGCCCACGGCCGCGAACGACATCTGGAACCCGGCCTGGGTAATGGCGTGCGGCGACAGCAGCAGCACGACGGCGGCGGCCACCGCCAGCAGTCTCATCGACAGCACCCGCCGGTCCAGCATCACCGCGAGGAAGGCCAGCCCGGCCATCACGAAAGCCCGCTGTGTCGCCGGGGAACCGCCGGCCAGGTTGAGATAGGCGAACAGACCGAGAATGGCGATGGCGGCGGCCCATTTCTTCACCGGCCGCTCCTCCCCGAGCCGCGGCGGAAGAAGCAGCAGCAGGCGGGCGAACACGAAGACCGCCATGCCGACCAGCCCCATGTGCAGGCCGGAGATCGCAAGCACGTGGGCCAGCCCGGCATCGCGCAGGTCGTCATAGACCGGCTCGGGAATGCCGCTGCGGTCACCGGTGATCAGCGCCACCGCGAGGCCGGCCGCCGGCGGCTCCAGCACCGCGCGCACCCGCTGGGCCAGGGCCTGGCGGACACGCTCGCGCAGGGGCGGCCGCTCGGCCGCCGCGAGCCGCTCGGCGGGACCAAAGGCGAAACCGACGGCGCCGAGGCGCTGGAAGTACGCCGTCCGGGCAAAATCGAAGGCGCCCGGCGCCGCCGGACCCGAGGGCGGCAGCAGGCGGGCGCGCAGGCGTATCCGGTCGCCCGGATGCAAACCCTCGAGCGCCCGCACCCGCAGGCGCACCCGGGCCGGGGTTTCCGCCGCCGCGAGACCGGGAATGCGCAGTTCCTCCAGCAGCAGACGGCGGCGGGCGGCGCCGGCCTCGATCCCGGCGATCCTGCCTTCGATCAGCACCGGTCCCAGGGCGCGGGCCAGGATCGGGGCCTCGATGCGCCGGGTCTCGGCCGCCGCGAGGGCGAGACCGAGCGCTGAAGCGAAGGCGAGCGACAGGGGCAGCGCGCCGGCAAGTCGGCGTCCGCCCCAGGCGGCGAGCGCCATTCCCGCCGCCAGGACGGCGAGCGGCGCCAGCGGCGGTTCGGACGGCAGGGCGAAATACAGCGCCATGCCGGCGCCCAGCGCCGGAACGAAGGTCAGCAGGCCGTGTGCCGGCAGGCGGTAACCGGCGGCAGCCGACAGCACCGCCGCGCCGCGCTCCCGCAGGCTCATCCGCCGGCTCCGCGAACGCGACCGTCCCTGCGTTCCCGCAGTGGTCCGCACCGGGCGGCTGTGTTAGATCGCCAGCGCCCCTGCCCCATCTCGACGAGTCAAAGCCAAGTCATGACGGTTGTCACGCGTTTCGCGCCCTCGCCCACCGGCTTTCTGCATATCGGCGGCGCCCGCACCGCCCTGTTCAACTGGCTCTTCGCGCGCCATCACGGCGGCCGGTTCGTGCTGCGTATCGAGGATACCGATCGCAGCCGCTCGACGCCCGAGGCGGAAGCGGCGATCCACGAGGGCCTGCGCTGGCTCGGTCTGGACTGGGATGGCGAGGCGGTCTCGCAGTTCGCCCGCATCGAGCGGCATGCGGCGGTGGCGCAGGAACTTCTGGCCAAGGGGGAAGCCTATCGCTGCTATTGCTCCGCCGAGGAACTGGCGGCGATGCGCGAAAAGGCCCGCGCGGAAGGCCATCCGCGCCTGTATGACGGCCGCTGGCGGGACCGCGATCCCGCCGACGCGCCAGAGGGCGTGGCGCCGGTAATCCGGCTGAAGATGCCGCGCGAGGGCGAAACCGTGATCGAGGATGCGGTGCAGGGCACGGTCCGGGTGGCCAACGAGACCCTGGACGACCTGATCCTGCTGCGCTCCGACGGTACGCCGACCTACATGCTGGCCGTGGTGGTCGACGACCACGACATGGATGTCAGCCATGTCGTTCGTGGCGACGACCACCTCACCAATGCCTTCCGGCAGGCGCAGATCTTCCGGGCGATGGACTGGCCGCTGCCGGTGTTCGCGCACATCCCGCTGATCCACGGTCCCGACGGCGCCAAGCTGTCCAAGCGCCACGGCGCGCTGGGTGTGGAGGCCTATCGCGACATGGGCTACCTGCCCGAGGCCATGCGCAACTACCTGCTGCGGCTGGGCTGGTCGCATGGCGACGAGGAAGTGATCTCCACCGAACAGGCCGTCGCCTGGTTCGACCTGCCGGCGATCGGGCGGTCGCCCTCCCGGTTCGATTTCGACAAGCTGAACTCGCTCAATGCGCACTACCTGAAGCAGAGTTCGGACAGCGAACTCGCGGATCGCGCGTCCGGCGACCTCGAGGCGCGGCTGGGACGTCCGCTGGAGGCGGGCGAGCGGGCGCGTGTCACGAAGGTCATGGCGCACGCGAAGAGCCGCGCCCGGCTGCTGACCGAACTGGCCGACGCCGCCTGGTGGTCGCTCGCCCCCCGACCGCTGGAGATGGAGGAAAAGGCGCAGAAGCTGCTCGATGCCGAGGCCCGCACCCTGCTGGCGGCGCTGCTGCCCGCGCTCGAGGCCCTGCCGGACTGGAACCTGGAAGCCGGCGAGCAGGCCGTGCGCGCCTTCGCGGAAGCGCGGGACCTGAAGCTGGGCAAGATCGCCCAGCCGCTGCGCGCGGCACTGACCGGCCGCGCCGCGTCCCCCGGCATCTTCGACGTTCTCGACATCCTCGGTCGCGAGGAGAGCCTCGCGCGCCTGCGCGATGTCGCCACGCCGGCGGCCTGACGACACGCCGGGATTCCGACCCGATTCCCTCCAGTTAAATTTCAGAATCCGAACTGTTTTCAATAATTTACAGAACGATCTTGATTCTGTTTCGCAAACACCGATCCGCTCGCCAACCGGTTGCGGGAGCGGTCCGGGATTAACCCATTCATGGCATCGGTCGAATAGCGTTCGGCGGGTGATATCTGTATAATGCGCCGCAACGTGCGGACCGGTTCGTCCGTGAATAATCCAGTAGATAGAGAGGGCTGTATGTCGCAAGGCGCGAACGAACACGTCACGCTGAAGGACGATACGACAGGTCGGGAGTTCAGTTTCGAGTTGATGCCCGGATCCGTCGGTCCCAAGGTGATCGACGTCCGCAAGCTGTACGCCGATACCGGCTATTTCACCTATGATCCGGGCTTCACCTCGACGGCGAGCTGTCAGTCCAACATCACCTATATCGACGGCGACGCGGGCGAACTGCTCTATCGCGGCTACTCGATCGACGAGCTGGCCGAACATTCCGACTACATGGAGGTCTGCTACCTGCTGCTGAACGGCGAACTGCCGTCGCGCGAGGAGAAGGCCGATTTCGTCAAGTCGGTGACCTACCACACCATGCTGCACGAGCAGATCGTGCAGTTCTTCCGCGGCTTCCGCCGGGACGCCCACCCGATGGCGATCATGGTTGGCGTCGTCGGCGC
>JBGTSP010000094.1:0-14224 GCA_041940205.1 Alphaproteobacteria bacterium | reverse complement strand
GATGCCGATGCGCTGGCGCTGGCCACCCGAGAAACTGTGCGGGTAGCGGCGCAGGAAGCGCACGTCCAGGCCCACCAGCTCGATCAGCTCCTTGACCCGCTCGAACCGCTCCTCGCGGTCGCCGATGCGATGGATGTTGAGCGGCTCGCTGACGATGTCGAACACCGTCATGCGCGGATTGAGCGACGAGAAGGGGTCCTGGAAGATGAACTGCACCTTGCGGCGGTAGTTGAACAGGTCGTCGCCGCGCAGGGTCGAGACGTCGACCGGGTTGCCGTGATCGTTGAAGGTGATCCGGCCCTCGTCGCGGCTCAGCGCGCGCATGATCATCTTCGAGGTCGTGGTCTTGCCGCAGCCGCTTTCGCCCACCAGGCCGAGACACTCGCCGCGGTCGATATGGAAGGAGACATCGTCGACCGCCAGCACCTGGCCGCCGGGCTTGCCGCCGAACAGGCTGCGCTTGCGGGTGGAGAACCGCTTGGTCAGGCCCTCGACCTGCAGCAGCGGCGCGTTCGCCGTCTCCTCCGGCCAGGGCGCCTTCTGTTTCAGCAGCGCGCCCGCCTCGGCCTTGATCTCGCGCAGCGGCACCAGCCGCTCGCCGGGCTTCATGTCGAACCGCGGCACCGCGTTCAGCAGCGCCTTGAGGTAGGGATGGCGCGGGTTGTCGAAGATGTCGGTCGTGCTGCCGCGTTCCATGACCTTGCCGTGGTACATCACCACGACCTCGTCGGCGACGTTGGCGACCACCCCCAGGTCGTGGGTGATCATCAGGATCGCCATGCCCAGCTCGGCCTGCAGGTCGGACATCAGCTTCAGGATCTGCGCCTGGATGGTCACGTCGAGCGCGGTTGTCGGCTCGTCTGCGATCAGCAGGGCCGGCCGGCAGATCATCGCCATCGCGATCATCGCCCGCTGGCGCAGGCCGCCGGACAGTTCGAAGGGGTATTTGTGGATCGCCTGCTGGAAATCGGGAAAGCCGACCAGCGACAGCATCTCGACGGTCAGGTCCAGCGCTTCGGACCGGCCGATATTGCGATGGATCAGCAGGCTCTCGGAAATCTGGTCGCCGATCGTGTGCAGCGGCGACAGCGAGGTCCTCGGCTCCTGGACGATGATCGAGATCTTGCCGCCGCGGATCGCCCGCATGTCGCGGCCGTCGCCGTCGAGGATCGTCACGTCGACGAAGGATCCGGGATTGTCCGGATCGAACAGGATGACCTCGCCCGCGGTGATCGTCGCGGCGCGGGGCAGGATGCGCATGATCGTCTGGCTGATCACCGACTTGCCCGAACCGGACTCGCCGACCAGTGCCACGGTCTTGCCCTGCGGGATCGAGAAGGACACGCCGTCGACCGCCCGGATCACCCCCTCCGGCGCCTTGAACTCGACCGCCAGGTCCCTCACGCGCAATACGGTTTCGCTCATGCGGCAGACCCTTTGGAGGTGGCATCGAGCGATTCGAAATTGGTGCGCGTGGCCTCCGACAGCGGCACGCCCGCGGCCTCGGCGAACTGTCGCGCCCGGCGGGCGAGATCGTCGAAATCGCTGATCGTCGACTCCACTTCCAGGCTGCGTCCCGGTCCCTTGACGATGAGCTGCAGCCAGCCGTCCTCGCGGTCCCGGCGGGTCGAGAAATACCGCAGCATCACTTCGCGGGCCTCGCCCCAGGCCAGGCCGTGGCCCAGCGGTCCGACCGTGCGGATGCCGGTCTCGTCGAGCTCCACGACGGTGCTGTGCCGCAGGGCCGTCTTCACCGCGAAGCCGAGGAAAACCAGGGCGACGGCGGCGAAGATGTAGAACAGGACCGGCGCCAGGTCGGCGAACAGCAACGGACCCGCCATCACGGCCAGGCCGGCGCCCGCGCGCAGGTAATCGGCCACCAGGGCGGCGCTGGGATAGTGATGCCGGCTCATTCGATCACGTTAAAGATTTCGTCGGGATGAAACCACCCTGCCTTCGGATGTTCGTGCACGAAACGGACCAGTTTCGCAAGAAACGACCAGCCGGCTTCGTCCTGATCGCGGTGATGGCTCATGATGCCGAGCGGAATCTTGGCATCGGGTAAACGCGGCGGCGTTTCCCGCAAGCGCCGGACGAGGCCGGCAAGCGCCGCCGCCTCGCCGATGAAGCCGCGATCGCCGCGCCAGTCGATCAGGTCGAGATGGCAATGCGCCTGGCGCAGGCCCCTCGCCTGGCCGAAGTCGCGCGAGCCGAAGCAGGAGAGGCCGGTGAAACCGGCCTCCGGCAGCCTGGCGACGAGAGCGGGATCGATCCGGTTCCAGGGCGGGACCAGAACCGGGCGCACCCGGTCGGCGGGACCCGCCCGCAGGATGTCCCGGCCGGCGCGCAGCTCGGCCAGCATGCTTTCCAGCGGCCGGTGCCCGCCCAGTTCCGCCTTCTTCTCGCCGGCGGGCGCATGCGAGCGATGGCTGTAGCCGTGCTGCCAGACCACCGCGCCCGGCGCGTCGGCCAGCGCATCGGCCAGCGACGGCTCCAGGCTGGCGGGCACCACCGCGAGGGCGAGCGGCGTCGCGCCGGCGGTCGCCAGCAGGCGGCGCAGTCGCGGCCCGTCGCGGCCGGCATCGTCGTCACGCCACCAGAAGGCGGCCTGCCGGCCCGCCGCGGCGGCCTGATCGAGGGCGCCGCCAAGGTCGTCCCAGTCGCTCACAGGCGTCCGTCCCGGGAGCGTAGCGCCCAGTCGCGCACCAGCCGGGCCCCGGTGGCGGCGCCGGCGATATCGATGCCGCTTTCGCCCAGCGGCGGCGCGGCCATCGCCCGGGTGACGGCCGCCGCCAGGTTCTCGGGATCGAGCGCGTCCTCCTCGACGACCTGCAGCGGGGTGCGCTCGGCCAGCAGCCGGGCGCGCAGCGTCTGCTCGGTTTCCAGGCCCCCGGCATAGGGCACCACCACCGCGCGGCAGCCGGCATGCAGGCTTTCCATCATCGTGTTGTAGCCGGCCTGGCTGATCGACAGCGCGCAGTTCATCAGCAGCGAGGGAAAGTCGCCGCGCGCGCGCTCGACGACCACGCCGTCGGGCGCCTCGCGGGCGAGCGCCGCGTAGGTTTCCCCGGGAACCTTCACCCCCACCAGGATGCGCCAGCGGCTGTCCGCCAGCGGGGTCCGCGCCCGCGCCGCCATCGCCGTGCGCAGCAGGGTGTCGCCGACCGCCCCGCCGCCCGCCGAGACCACGACCTCCTGCCAGCCGTCGTCGCCGGGCCCGCCCCGCCGGCCGGTCTCGTCGACGACATAGCCGGTATAGCTCAGCCGATCGGCGATCCGCCGGGTGTGCGGAAAGGTCCGCTCAAGCGTGATGAAGGCGGGATCGCCGTGCACCAGGACATGGTCGAAATGCCGTTCGACCAGGTCCAGCATCTCGTCGTTGCGGCCGGGTTTCTCCTGCGCCACCAGGATGTCGCGTACCGAGGACAGCACCGCGGGCCGGCGGCTGCGGGCGCGCGCCGCCTCCAGCAGCGGCAGCAGCTCGAAACGCATCTGCCGGCGGCCGAAGGGAAACAGTTCCAGCAGCACGACGTCGGGGCGGACCGTATCGAACAGCGCGAGCAGGGCCTGCTTGCGGCCCTCCCGCCAGGCATCGTCGATCGGCCGGTCGTTCGCGTCGACCAGCTTCTTGAAATACAGGTCGGTCGCCCGCACCGGCGGCAGTTGCGCCAGGGTGGCGCCGCCGAGGTCGAGATTGGGAATCTCGTGCCCGCCGGAAACGTAGGTCACCTCGAGCCCGGCCTGCTGCATGGCCCGGGTCAGCGTGGCGCCGCGCCGCTGGTGGCCGATCCCCAGCAGATGCTGGACATAGAACAGGACTCGGGGAGCAGGCATGGCGGCTCATTCCAGCGGCAGGTTGAGGGCGGCGACGCGGGGCGTACCGTCGACCGCCAGCGCGAAGACATGGGCGCAGTCCCGGCGCAGCCGGTCGGCCGGCTTGTCGGTCATATCCCAGCCCGTGGCGAGCGCATAGACGGCGCGGATCAGCGCCTTGTGGGCGACCGCGACATGCCGCCCGCCGGCGCCCGCGACCTCAGCCAGAAACGGCCCGATACGCTGCTGCACCATGCGGGGCGACTCCCCGTCGGGCGGCAGGAAGTCGAGGCCGCGGGCCTCGTTCCGCGCGAAGGCCTCGCCCAGTTCGGCGCGCAGGTCGGCCAGCCTGCGGCCCTCGTAGACACCGAAACTCATCTCGATCAGGCGCGGCTCCACCACGGCGTCCGCCGCGCCCATCAGGGCGGCGGTCTCGCGCGCCCGGGCGAGCGGGCTGGTATGCCAGCGCGCCTCCGCCAGCAGGGCCGGTGGGCGGCGACCCCGGAACAGCGCCCGGCCGTCCGCGTTGAGGCGCACGTCGCTGCGTCCCGAAAGCCGCTTCTCGGCGTTCCAGTCGGTCGGACCATGGCGGATGAAGCCGATCAGCGCGGCCGCGTCGTCGCCCATGACAGGCCTTCCTCCAGGCTTGCCGCGGCCTGCGGCAGGGCACGGGATTCCCGCACGAAACGGCGGCCGGCGATTCCCAGCGCCCGCCGTCGCGGGGGATCGGCGAGCAGCGTCGCGATGCAGGCGGCGAGATGGGCGCCATCGCCCTCCCGGGCCAGCAGGCCGCCGATGCCGTCGGCCAGCACGTCGGGCACGCCGCGGGTCTCGAAGGCGACCGCGGGCAGGCCCTGCGCCTGGGCCTCGAGGTAGACCATGCCGTAGGCCTCGCCGAGTCCCGGCCAGACCAGCAGGTCGGCCGCCCGGTATGCCGCGGCAAGTTCGTCCGGTCCGAGCGCGCCGGCGAAGCGCACGCGATCGGCGAACGGAGCGAACAGGGCGCGAACCGCACCGGCCGCCTCGCCGTCGCCGGCCACCAGCAGCCGCCAGTCGGACCGCTGCAGGCGGGCGAGCGCGTCGGCCAGCGCCCGGTACGAGGCCAGCTTGTCGCCGGGCCGCATCATCGCCACCGCGAGCAGCAGCAGGGATTCGTCGTCGTCGAGCCCGTGCCGGGCCCGCAGCGCGCCTTCCGCGCCGGCCGGCGGTTCGGTCCGGGCCTCGAGGTCGAGAAAGGGCGGCAGGCGGCGCAGGCGGCGGGCGTCGGCGATCAGCGGCGCGACGCAGGCCATGTCGTGGCGGGTCATGCAGAACACCGTGTCGGCCTGGCGAATGGCCGCTTCGGCCGCTGCATGCATGCGCGCCCATGGCCCCCGGGCGCGCTTCGGCGCGTGCGAGGCCTCGGCCACCAGATAGGGAATCCCCAGCGCCCGGCTGACTGCCGGACCCAGCCGGTCGGGGGCCTTGTAATAGAGGTGATAGGTGAACCAGGCCGCCGGCGGTCGCCGGCGCAGGGCGCTCGCGAGGCGGGCAGCCTCGGCGGCGCCCGCGGCCTCGGCCGCGGCGCAGGCGGCCGGATCGGGCGCGGACAGGCGGCTGCGCAGACGACTGGCGAGCGTCACGTCCGCGCCGGCGCGTTGCAGGGCCGCGATCAGCAGGCCGGCCATGCGCCGGTCGCCCGAGGGCACCGGATGGTCGGGCGGCTTCAGCGGAGCATAGAAGGCGACGCGCATGCCGCGGGTTCAGCGCCGTGCCTGTCGGGCCGGCTCCACCGCGGGGACGTCGAGATCGAAGCGGGCGGCCAGGCGGTCGATCCAGCGGTCGAGACCGAAGGCTTCCACGATGCGCCGCTGTCCGGCATCGCCAAGTCGCGCCCGCAGCGCCGGCGCGGCGATCAGGTCCTCCAGCGCGGCGGCCAGCGCGACCCGTTCGCCCGGCGGCACCAGGCGCCCGGTTTCCCCGTCGATGATCAGTTCGGGAATCGCGGACACCGCGGTGGCGAGGCAGGCCACGCCCTGGCTCTGGGCCTCCATCAGCACGTTGGGCAGCCCGTCGCGGTCGCCGTCGCCGGCGATCCGCGAGGCCAGCACGAACAGGTCGGCCTCGCGCAGCCGGGCCAGCACGTCGGCCTGGGGCCGGGCGCCGAGCCAGTCGATGCGATCGGCGATGCCGGCGGCGGCGGCCTGCGCCTTGAGCTTCTTCAGCAGCGCGCCGCCGCCGATATGGGTGAACCGCCAGTGGCGCTCGCGCGGCAGCGCCGCGAGGGCGGCGATCAGGTCGTCATAGCCCTTCTTGCTCACTGCCCGGCCGACCGAGAGGAGCCGCACGGGATCGCCGGGATCGCTGCCGTCGCGGCCCGAGGCGGCGCGCGGCCGGGGCGGAAAGCGCGTCAGGTCGAGGCCGTGATAGGCCAGCATCACCCGTTCCGCGTCCGGCGCCAGCGCGGCGAGATGATCGCAGGCGGCCTGCGAGCAGGTGGTCAGCCAGGCGAGGTCCGCGAGTTTCTCGCGCTTCTCCCATTCCGGCGTTGTCCAGATGTCCTTGGCGTGCGCCGAGCAGCTCCAGGTGAGGCCGCGCATGATCGCGGCGTAGCGGGTCACGCTGGCGGGCGTGTGCAGGAAATGCGCATGCAGGTGCGCAACGTCCGCTTCCAGCTCGCGCGCCAGCACCAGGGCCTGGCCGAAGCGGCGGATGCGGTTCGGCGTGCGGTCGCGGGCGAGGTCGCGCCGCCACAGGGCGAGCGCGGCGCGGTAGCCGGGCAGGCGGCGGGCGGCCCGCCAGCCGGCGAGGACCCGCAACGGTTCCTGGTAGAGATATTCCGGCAGGTAGCGCACCGGCGCGACGATCTCGTCATGCACCGGATGGCGGTGGGGGTCGGTGGGATGGCGCAGCGAGACGAGGCGGATATCCAGGCCGCGCTGTTCGAGCGCGCGGATCTCCTGCGCGATGAAGGTCTCGGACAGGCGCGGATAGCCCTTCAGGACGAAGGCGACGGGCGAAGGCATCGGCCGGGACGGTTCAGGAACGCGATGCGACCGGACGCCGGGTCCGATCGCCGCGGCTTGCATCCTCGGTGACGCTGTCCGCGGGCTTGGGCTGGTAGGCCAGCCAGGGTTCGACCAGACGGTTGACGTTGTCGAGTCCCTCGAGCAGGCCCGGCACCACGGCATGCGAGGGCGGGCTGCGGTAGGGCAGGCCGCGCAGCACCTTGATCATGGTCTTCGGGTCGCGCCGGCCGTCGTTTTCCAGCATGTCGATCAGGCCGAGCTCCTCGGCCCGCGAGGCCCGGATGAACTGCTCCATGCGCGGCCGGGTGCGCGGCATGATCACCGCCTTCTTGTCGAGGCTGAGGATCTCGCAGAAGGTGTTGTAGCCGCCCATCGCCACCACGCCGAGGGCGTTGCCCACGAGTTCCTCCATCTGCGCATCGAAGGTGATTGCCTCCACCTTGTCGAGCGCCGCGGCGCGGGCGGAGAACTCGGTCTGCCGTTCGGAATTCATGAACGGCCCGAGCACCAGCAGCGCGGGATAGAGCAGGGCGTCGTCGCCGGCGGTCTCGTAGGCGCGCAGCACCCAGTCGATCAGGTCGTCGCCGTCGCCGCCGCCGCCGGTGGTGACCAGGATGTAGGGGCCGTCGACGACTTCCGGCAGCGGCCGGCGCGGCCGCTCGCTGGCGGTGCTGCGGCGCAGGTAGCCGGTATAGACCATCTTGCGGGCGACGCTGGGCGGCAGCTCGATGCCTTCCAGCGGATCGCAGACCTGCGGCAGGCCGTAGACCCAGATCTCGTCGTACAGATCCTCGAGCGCGGGCATCACGTTCTTGCGCTGCCATTCCGGCGCCAGGCTGGCCGGTTCGTCCATCACGTCGCGCAGGCCGAGCACCAGGCGCGTGCCCATCTGCTTCAGCATGGTCAGCGTGTCCTGCACCTCGCCGCGCAGGCCCAGCGGCTCCTTGTCGACGATGAAGATGTCCGGTTCGAACACCTTCGCCGTGTGCTGGATGATCTGCGAGCGCATGGTCATCGTCTGCTCGAAGTCGATGCCCAGGTTCAGCGAGGTGTATTCCCCGTTGTGCAGCTTGATCACGCCGGGGATGCGCACGAAGTCGACCCGGCTGCGATAGTCGAAGCTGCCGATGATCGGCGAGCCCGAAAGGATCAGCACGGACATGCTGGGAAAGCGCCGGACCAGGGAATGGGCGATCGTCCGGCAGCGTCGAAGGTGGCCCAGGCCAAAGGTGTCGTGGCTGTAGATCAGAACGCGCGGGCCCCGGGCCTCGTCCGTCATCACTGCCCCCTTCTGTTCCGACCCCCCGGAAAAGACCGGCGGACTATCGCATACGACATCGGGAATTCGCACCATCTTTTTGAAACCGCTTGCATATTTCAGGCACGCGATGCCGACCGGACGTTTGACCTTGCGGGAAGAGAAGCTAATCTGCCCGACGTTCCGGGGCTGGCGCCGGTCATCCGGAGACCGGACGCGCCGGGGCACGTGTTGTGCGGGGGTCAGCGCGCTCATGGAAAAAACGATCTACGGATATGTGTGGAAGCACAGTCCGCGTCAGCAGATCACGCTGACGGTGATGGCGGTCGTCTCGTTTCCGTTCCTGTATGCCTTCTACGAACTGCCGAAGATGATCATCAATCAGGCGATCGGCGGGAAGAACATCGAGTTCCCGTACGATTTCTACGGCATGATGGAATGGGATCAGGTCACCTTCCTGTTCGTGCTGTGCGGCGCCTTCCTCGCGCTGGTGCTGGTCAACCAGGCCTTCAAGTACGTCATCAACGTCTACAAGGGCCTGACCGGCGAGCGCATGCTGCGGCGCCTGCGCTACGAGCTCTACAGCCGGGTGCTGCGCTTCCCGATGCCGACCTTCCGCAAGATGAGCCAGGGCGAGATCATCCCCATGGTGACGGCGGAAGTGGAGCCGCTGGGCGGCTTCATCGGCGACGCGACCTCGCTGCCGGCCTTCCAGGGCGGCACCCTGCTGACCATCCTGGGCTTCCTGTTCATCCAGGACTGGCGGATGGCGCTGGCCGCCGTGCTGCTCTACCCGCTGCAGGTCTGGCTGATCCCCAAGCTGCAGAAGCGGGTCAACCTGCTGGGCAAGGAGCGCGTGCGCCGGGTCCGCAAGCTGTCCGAACGGATCGGCGAAACCGTCTCCGGCGTGCAGGAAGTGCACGTGCACGACGCCTCGAACTATGTGCTCACGGACTTCGCCACCCAGCTCGGCGGCATCTTCGAGGTCCGCTACCAGATCTACCGGCAGAAGTTCGTCATCAAGTTCCTGAACAACTTCATCCAGCAGCTCGGGCCGTTCTTCTTCTATTCCATCGGCGGCTATTTCGTGATCCAGGGCGAGCTGGAGATCGGCACCCTGGTCGCGGCCATCGCCGCGCACAAGGACCTGGCGGCGCCGTGGAAGGAGCTGCTGACCTATTACCAGATGCAGGCCGACGCCACGATCAAGTACGACCAGGTGGTCAGCCAGTTCGGGCCCGCCGGCATGCGGGATGCCGAAAACCAGCTCGGCGAGCCGGAAACCATCGAGCCGCTCCGCGGCGAGATCGCGGCCTCGAACCTCTCGCTGGTCGACGACCAGGACGTCTCGGTGATCGACGGCGCCAGCTTCAGGCTGCCGCTGGACAAGCGCACCGCGGTGCTGGGCGCGGGCTCGAGCGGCAAGGAGGAGCTCGGCCAGCTGATCGCCCGGCTGATCGATCCTGACAAGGGCACGCTGCAGATCGCCGGCCAGGACGCCGCCGGCCTGTACGAGGCGGTGACCGGGCGCCGCATGGCCTATGTCGGCCAGGGCGCCTTCATCTTCGCCGGCACGCTGGCCGACAATCTCTATCTCGGCCTGAAGCACCGGCCGCTGAAACCGCGCGAACTCGAGGGCGACGCGCAGGCCGAGTTCGAGCGCTTCGTCTCCGAGGCGGAGCGGTCGGGCAACCTCGGCTACGACTATGGGGCCGACTGGATCGATTACGAGGCCGCCGGCGCGAAGGATGCCGGCGAGCTCAGCGCTCGCGGCCTGTGGGCCCTGGAACTGGCCGGCCTGGGCGAGGATGTCTACGCCTTCGGCCTGCGCGGCACGATCGATCCCGACGGCCAGCCCGAACTGGCCGACAACATCCTGCGCGCCCGCAAGGGCCTGCAGGAGCTGATGGCGAACGATGCCGCCACCGCCGGCCTGATCGAGACCTTCGACCGGAACAGCTACAACACCAACGCCTCGGTCGGCGAGAACCTGCTGTTCGGCAATCCGGTCGGCGACGCCTTCGACATGGAAAGACTGGCCGAGCATCCCTATGTCCTGGAGGTGCTGGACAAGGCTGGACTGAGCGAACGCTTCCTGCAGGCCGGTTATCAGGTTGCCGCCACGACGGTGGAACTGTTTGCCGACCTGCCCTCCGATCACGAGCTGTTCCAGCAGTACAGTTTCATCTCCGCCGACGACCTGCCGGACGTGCAGGCCCTGCTGCAGCGCGCCGATCGCAACAATCTGGCCGGCCTGTCCGACGAGGATCGCGGCGTCCTGCTGTCGCTGCCGTTCAAGCTGGTTCCGGCCCGCCACCGCCTGGGCATCGTCGATGATGCCTTCAAGGCGCAGCTGCTGGAGGCCCGCGCGCTGTTCGCCGACAACCTGCCGGAGGAGCTGCAGGGCTCGGTCGAGTTCTTCGATGTCGACCAGTACAACCGGGCGGCCAACCTGCAGGACAACATCCTGTTCGGGAAGCTGGCCTACGGCCAGGCCGAGGCGGCCGAGCGGGTCGGCGAGCTGGTGCGCCGGGTGGTCGACGAACTGGCCCTGAAGGAAACCGTGGCCGAGGTCGGCCTGGCCTATGACGTGGGCATTGCCGGCGCCCGCCTGTCCTCGGCGCAGCGCCAGAAGCTGGCGATCGCCCGGGCCGTGATCAAGCGGCCCGACGTGCTGATCCTGTCGGAGGCCACGGCGGCGCTCGACAGCGCCTCGCAGACGCTGATCCAGAACAACCTGCTGCAGGAATTCGAGGGGCGCTGCCTGATCTGGATCGTGCACCGCGCCGACATGGCCCGCTCGTTCGATCATGTTCTGGTGATGCGCGGCGGCCGGATCGCGGAGTTCGGACCGCTCGACGAGGTCGACAAGGACGGCAGCCACTTCAGGGAACTGGTGCAGGCCGAGTAGGCCGGCGCCGACGGGAGCTTCACGATGAGCCTGAACGAAGAAGTCGATCTGCTGCGAACGATCCCCCTGTTCGCCAAGATCGAGCCCTCGAAACTGAAGCTGCTGGCCTTCACCAGCGAACGCCTCACCTTCGCGCCCGAGCAGATACTCTGCCATCAGGGCGATATCGGCGACAGCGCCTATGTGGTGGTCTCCGGCGCCGCCGACATCATCATCGACACGCCGAACGGGCCGATCACCGTCGCCCAGGTCGGCAAGAACGCCTTCATCGGCGAGATCGCGATCCTCTGCGACGTGCCCCGCACGGCAACGATCAAGGCGACCGAACAGCTCGACACCCTGAAGATTTCCAAGGACCTGTTCTTCCGCCTCGTCACCGAGTTCCCGTCGATGGCGGTGGAGATCATGCGCGAGCTCGCCTTCCGCCTGGAAGCCACCAACATCCAGTTGCGCGAGGCCAATGCCGAACTCAAGCAGCTGCAGGACGCCGCCGGCGACTCGTGATCCCCCCGGACGGTGACGACGGCGACCCGCGCCCGGGCGTGGCGGGCGCATGAGCCGTCTCGACAGCGCCATCCGCCGCCTCGAGGCGCAGCGGGCCTGCCTCGACATGGCCGCCGATGCGGTGCGCGGACGCGACGGGCCGGTCTGCGAGCTGGGGCTGGGCAACGGGCGCACCTTCGACCATCTGCGCAGCCTGCTGCCCGCGCACCCGATCTACTGTTTCGACCGTCAGGTCGCGGCCCATCCCGACTGCGTGCCCGACCCCGAGCACCTGTTCCTGGGCGAGTTCGCCGAGACCCTGCCGCGCGCGGCCGACCGTCTCGGGGGCAGCGTGATCCTGGCGCATTGCGATACCGGCAGCGGCGACCGGCAGGCCAGCCGGCGCCAGGCCGACTGGCTCGGCCCGGCGCTGAAGCCGTTGCTGGCCGACGGCGCGCTGGTGATTTCCGACCAGGCGCTCGACGACCGCGCCTATGAGGCGCTGGCCCTGCCCGACGGGGTCGCGGCCGGCCGCTACCATGTCTACCGCTACCGGGCGTCGCCGGCATGAACGACACGCCACAGGCGGCCGCGCCGGCCCGCGGGGAACTTCAGGGATTCGCCATCGGCGACGAGCCCTGCGCCCGGCTGCTCGGCGTTCGCGTGCTGGCGCGCGAGGCCGATCCCGGCCGGGCGCGCCTGGCCTTCAGCGCCGATCAGCGCTTCTGCAATCCGGCGGGCGTGGTCCAGGGCGGCTTCGTCGCGGCGATGCTTGATCAGTGCATGTTCATGGCCGGGGTCGCCCGGCTGGGCGAGGGGTTCCTGTTTCCCACCCTGGAATTCAAGGTGAGCTATCTCGCCCCGGTGCCGCCGGGCGCGCTGGAGGGCGAGGGCGTGGTGCTGCGCGCCGGCCGCCGGACGATCTTCCAGGAGGCCCGGCTGTGGGATCCCGAGGGCAACCTGCTGGCCACCTCGAGCGCCACGTCGCGCGTTCGCGAGCGCCGTCCGGCATGAGCCCGGAGGCGGCGGCCCGGCGCGACGCGGTGCTGGAGACCTGGCGGCGCCGGCGCAAGCACGGCGGCGCCGGCGACATGCTGGCGCACGAACTGGTCGACTATGACGTCGCGACCGACACCGCCTACTGCCGGTTCGAATCGCGTCCGGAATTCCTCAACCTGCTGGGCGTGGTCCAGGGCGGCTATCTCGCGGCGATGATCGACGAGGCGCTGACCGACGCGATCATCATCGCCACCGACTACCGCTTCTATATCCCGACCCTCGAACTGAAGCTGAATTTCATCGCGCCCGCCTGGCCGGGAGAAATCCGCGGCGAAGCGCGGGTGGTGCATCTGGGCCGTTCGACGGTGTTCGCCGAGGGCCGGCTGCACGCCGCCGACGGCACGCTGATCGCCACCGCCACCGCCACCACCGGCCTGACGCCGCCGCCGAAGCGGGGTTGAGCCGGGTGTGCCGCGCTCAGGCCGGCACGTCGAGATCGACGATCACCGGGCAATGGTCGGAAGCCGCCTCCCAGCCGCGGGCGTCGCGCATCACCGAGGCCTTCTTCAGGCCGCCGGCAAGCGCCGGGGTGACCCAGACATGGTCGAGCCGGCGCCCCTTGTCGGCGGCCGACCAGTCCTTCGAGCGGTAGCTCCACCAGCTGTAGAGCTTCTCGTCGGGCGGGATGAACCGGCGCACCGCGTCGACCCAGTCGTGGCTCGCCATCCAGCGGTCCATGTGCTCGACCTCGACCGGCGTGTGGCTGACCACCTTCAAGAGCTGCTTGTGGCTCCAGACATCGGTTTCCAGCGGCGCCACGTTGAGGTCGCCGACAAGGACCATGCGGTTGCCTTCGGCGCGTCGGGCGGCAAACCAGTCCGTGACCTCGCGCATGAACTGCAGCTTGTGGGCGAACTTGGGATTGGCCTCGGGATCGGGATCGTCGCCGCCGGCGGGGACGTAGAAATTGTGCAGCTCCACGCCGCCGGGAAGGGTGCAGAAGAGATGGCGGGCATCGTCGATGCCGCACCAGTTCTTCCGGGTCACCGCTTCCAGCGGCACCCGTTTCTTCGCGAAGATGGCGACGCCGTGATAGGCCTTCTGGCCGAAGATCGCATGGTGGCGGAAGCCCATCTCGGTGAGCGCCTTCAGCGGGAAGGCGTCGTCGTGCACCTTGGTTTCCTGCAGGCACAGGACGTCGGCCTTGCTCTCGGCGGCGAAGCGGGCGACCAGGTCCAGCCGGCGCCGGACCGAGTTGATGTTCCAGGTCGCGAGGCGAAGCTTCATGATGGCGCACCGGCCTCGACATAGCGCACGGAAAGCCTGCCGACGCCCTCGACCCCGCCCTCCAGGACATCGCCCGGGCCCACCGCGGCCACGCCCTCGGGCGTGCCGGAATAGATCAGGTCGCCCGGCTCCAGGCGGAACAGGCCGGACAGGTGCCGGATGGTCTCCGGCACGTTCCACAGCAGGTGGGTGAGATTGCTGTCCTGCCGGGTCTCGCCGTTCACGTCGAGCCAGATCCGCGCGTCATCGGGATGGCCGATGTCGCTGGCCGGGCGCATCGCCGAGATCGGCGCCGAATTGTCGAACGCCTTGCCGGTGCACCAGGGCCGGCCCTTCTCGCGATGCGCGATCTGCTGGTCGCGCCGGGTCATGTCCAGCCCGACGGCGTAGCCGTAGACATGTTCCAGCGCATCGGCCTCCGCGATGTCGGCGCCGCCCTTGCCGATCGCCACCACCAGCTCGATC
>JBGTSP010000093.1:0-14261 GCA_041940205.1 Alphaproteobacteria bacterium | reverse complement strand
TCGGACGGCCGGCGCTGGGCGAATTCGTCCAGTCCGACCATCTCCAGCATCTCCCACACCCTGCGGGAGCGGAGATCCTTATCCATGCCCTTCATCTTCAGGCTGAACTCGACGTTCTGGAAAACGGTGCGGTGGGGGAACAGGGCGAAGGACTGGAACATCATCGAGGTGTCCCGGTGCGAGGGCGGAAGGTCGGTGACGTCCTGGCCGCGGATGAAGATCCGCCCCTGGGTCACCTCTTCCAGTCCCGCCATCATCCGCAGCGTGGTGGTCTTGCCGCAGCCCGACGGCCCGAGCATGGCGACGAACTCGCCGTGCTCGATCTCCGCACTGAAATCGATCACGGCGCGCACCCCGCCCGGATAGGTCTTGTAGACCTTGTCCAGAACGATGTCGTACTCGGCCATGCCCTGTCGCCGCCGCCCGTCCGTTGTCCGCCGCGCCGCCTACCCCTCGTCCCGCTCCGGCGCCCGGGCGGCCGCCTGCAACAGCGTCCAGACGGTGTCGAACGAGACCTCGTCCAGAACGCCCTGCTGGTTGAAGTCGCGAAGCTGGGCCACGGCGCCGCGCAGCGCCTCGTTGTCCCCGGCATGCTCCTCCAGCGCCGCCAGCGCCTGGGGGAAGGGAACGTCGCGGGCCCGCCGCGAACGCAGGTGCTCGTCGACCAGTGCCTTGATGTGGTCGTGCAGGGCGCGCAGCGAGCCGCCGGAATAGGGCCGGCCCAACAGGCCGCGAACCCCGTTGGCGTTGAAACGCTGGCGCAGTCCCTCCGGCATCGACTGGGCGAAGCCTTCCAGGATCTCGCCGAGGCCGAAGCCCTGAGTGAACAGGCCGCGAATGGTCTCGACCGTGCCGTCCTCGCCACCGCCGCCGCCATACATGCGGATCTGCGCGTTCTGCAGCGCGTTCCCCATGGCCCGCGCCTGGTCGATATGCACGTCGCGCTCGGCCTCGATATAGAGCCGGGCGAGTTCGAGATAGGTCGCCGCCTCGTTGTACTTCTTCAGCGCGCCGGCCTTGGCCTCCAGGCCGCTCGCCTCGGCTTCCAGCATGCGCTGGGTGCTGGCGGCCCGCAGGGTCTCGATTTCCATCTCCGCCCGGCCCCGGGCGCCGGCCTCGCGCTCGATCCCGTCGGCCGCGATGCTCTGGGCCTCGCTGCCGGCCCGCGCGCGGATCACGGTGGCGTCGGCTTCCTTCGCCGCGGATTCCAGCCGGGCCTCCGCCTGCGAGAGCATGTGCATGCGGCTGACCTCGGCCTTGTTCTCCTCGTCGATACGCCGCGCCTCGGCGATCCTCGAGGCCTCGATCTTCTCCAGCTCGCGGGCCCGTTCCGCGTCGGCGACGATGCGGACGGATTCCATGCGGTGCTCGGCGGCCTGTTTCTCCGCCGCCGTGCCGAGGCGCTCGATTTCCGCCTGCTCCAGTTCGCGGGTCTTGGCGACCAGCGCGATCTCGCGGGCCCGCTCCTCCAGTTCGCGCGACAGGAAGCGCCCGATATCCGCCTTCTCGCGCTCCTTTTCCTTCTCGATCAGGGCGATCTCGCGGGCCTTGTCCTGCAGTTCGGCAGACAGCGCGTGCTCGATCTCGGTCCGGCGCAGTTCGCCGTCCTTCTCCGTCAGTGCGATCGCACGATCGCGCTCCTCGCTTTCGCGGGCCAGGACGCGGCGGATTTCGGCCCGTTCCAGTTCCTCGGCCTTGGCGACGAGCGCGATCTCCCGGTCGCGTTCCTCGCGCTCGCGCGCCAGCGCGCGCCGGATCTCGGCGGCCTCGCGCAGCCGGTTCTGCTCGATGACCTCGGCATCCTTCTCGATCTGCCGCTTCTCGAGCGCCAGCGCCTTCTCGATCTCCTCCTGCTCGACCGACCAGCGCTGCTCCAGGATGAAGCGCTGCTGCTCGGAGAGGATCCGGGCCCGCTCGTTGGATACTTCCTGCTCCTGCCGGGCCGCCGCGAGCGCCTCCTCCTTTTCGATCTCGAGCGTCGACAAGCGGGTCTCGAGGCTGCGGCGATGGATCGAGAGGCTGATTTCCTCGCTGGTCGCGTGCCGCTCGTCCCGGGCCTTCTCCTCGGCCGCCATCACCGCGGTGGCCCGGCCGATCTCCGCCTCCTGCCGCTCGCGCTCCTTGACCGACAGTTCGATGTCCTTTTCCTTCTCGGCCCGCTCGCGCGCCAGGTTGCGCGCGATCGCCGCCAGTTCCTCTTCCTTGGCCTTGGCGGTCAGGGCGATCTCGCGATCCCGGCGCTCCTGCTCGAGCGCCAGTTCCTTCTGGATCTCCGCGACCTCGCGCCGCCGGGCCTCCTCGGTCACCGCGACATCCCGTTCCGTGCGCATCCGCTCGAGGGTCTTCTCGTTGTCGATCTCCCGCTGCTCCACCTCCATGCGCTGATCGAGCACGTAGACCTGCTTCTCGCCGAGCTGCTTGGCCTGCTCGTTGGAGATTTCCTTGTCCTGGTTGGCCCGGGCGACCGCCTCCTGGCGCTCGATCTCCAGCAGTTCGAGCTGGGTGGTGAGTTCCTTCTGGCGGATCGACACCGTGGTGCGCTTCTCGGTGTCGTGCACCTTCTTGCGCGCCTCGGAGGTGATCTCCGTGATCACCTTCAGGCCCTCGGCGTCGAAGACGTTGTCGGACTTGAAGAACTCCTTCTGGGTCTGCTCCAGGGAGACGATGGTGACTTCTTCCAGGGTGAGGCCGTTGGCGGAGAAGCTCTCGGTGACGTTCTCCTTGATGTCGCGGGCGAAGGCGTCCCGGTTCTCGTGCAGCTCCTTCAGGGTCTTGGTCGCGGCGTAGCTGCGCAGCGCGCTGACCACCTTGGCTTCCAGCAGGACCCGGACCTTGTCGGCATCGAAGGTCTTCTCGCCAAGGCTCCGGCCCGCCACCAGCACCGCGGCGTCGTTGTGCCCGACATGGGTGTAGAGTTCCGCGTTGACGTCGACGCGGATGTTGTCCGAGGTCAGGATCGCCTGTTCGCGCGACCGGCTGATCAAGAGCTTGATCGTCTCCAGCGAGACCCAGGTGACCTCGTGGAACACCGGCAGGACGATGGCGCCCTTGCCCAGGCAGACCTTCGTGCCGAGGAAACCCGTCCGGATGAAGCACATGTTCGAAGGCGCGCGCTTATAGATCCAGATCGAGATGATGTAGAGGATCGCGACGACGATGATGGTCGTGATCAGCAGGGCAATTCCCATCTCAAGCATCGTGCGGCTACCTCGGTTGTGGCTGTCGAATTACGTCCGGGTTCGCGAATGCTACACCGGACCCCCGATTACTCACGACGGACTCCGGCCCGGGCGGCGGACAGCCCGCCCGGCGAGTCGCCAAACGCAAACAGGGACAGCGGACGGCGGCTGCGCCGCATGCTGTCTCGCAAATTCTCCGTCGCCCTGAGGTCGACGTCTTCAAGATCCTCGGAAAGCACGACGCCGTAAACCTCGCGCGCGTTCGCGGCGGCGATCCGGCCGTTCCTGGCATCCCGTTGCACGGCGCGATGGTCCCGCTCCAGCGGGTCGCCCCAGCCACCGCCGCCGGGTGTGACGAGCACCAGCCGGTCGCCGGCGGACACCGCCACAGGATCCGCGGCCACCGGCAGGTCCTCGCGGGCGCCGCCCGCGCGGAGCAGGCTCGCCGAGGCCCGCGAACCGGGCTGGCCGCCGGCCGCGCCGTAGGGCTGGCTGAGACGGCGGTTGCCGCGCAACGCGACCTGTCCGTCGGCCGTGAACCGATAGGTTTTCTCCACGCCGTTGCCGCCACGATATCGACCCGCGCCGCCGCTGTCGGAAAGGATGCGGCAGCTTTCGATCCGCACCGGATGGCTGCCTTCCAGCACTTCCGCCGGCATGCGATCGCTCGATGGCCACTGGCTGCGCCCGTCCGCCCCGTCGCCGTCGGGCCCGCCCCCGAGCCCGCCGAACAGCGGGTCGCGCAGCGTGACGCCCTCCGCGGAGGCGAACACCAGACTGGCATCGGCGCCGTAGGGCGCGGCGGGCACCGGCAGGGACCCACCCAGCGCCAGCGCGCCGGAGAGAACATCGAGCAGGCGCGCGATCGTCTGCCGCCCGTCTCCCAGGGCCGCGCCCTCGGGCGGCCTGAGCAGGCTGGACGCGGGAATGCGCACGCGGACGAGATCGTCGAACCCGCCGCTCGCGGCGAACCGCATGCTGGCCGAGCCGAGCAGAATGGCGCCCACCTGCCGGCGGAACCATTCGCCGCCGAGCCGGAAATTGACCGCCGCGGCCGCCGCCGGCGCGGTACCGGTGAAATCGAAGAAGGCCGTGTCGCCTTCCCGCCAGACGCTGAGCTTCAGGCGATGCGGCCCGCCGCCCTGCCCGTCCTCGTCGATCACGTCCTCGAAACTCTGCGGCTCCTCCGGCAGCACCGCCTCGATCCGCCGGCGCAGGGCGTCGGCCGCCCGTTCGATCAGCACCGCGCCGGCGCCGCGCAGCGCGTCGCCGCCAAATCGCCGCGCCAGCCGTTGCAGGCCTTCGGCGGCGGCATCGCAGGCCGCGATCAGCAGGTCCAGATCCTGTCCGGCAAGGGCGGGGTCATGCGCGTTGGCCCGCAACATGGCGCGAACCGCGCCGTTCTCGACACCCCCTTCCACCAGCCGGAGCGGTGGCACGCGAAGACCTTCCGCGTGGGCAGACCGGGTGGCGATGCAGGCACCGCCGGTTCCAGCGCCACCCAGTCCGCCGAGCGGCGCCTGCACGGCGACATGCCCGATCACGCCGTCACGGTCGCCGACCGCGCGTACCAGCATCACCTGTCCCGGTCCTTCGAGAGCGCCGTCGCAGGCGAGCGGATCGGCGATCAGCGCCATGTCGTCGACGCCGATATCGAGGCGACGTTCGCGCAGCAGCACCGCAAGCCCGGTGCCGTTGCTGCCGGAAACAAGACGGCCGACCGCATCGGTGATCGAGACGGCCTCCTCGTCCAGTCCCCTCAGGGTTCCGCCGGCCCCGCGCGCCAGCACCGACGCCGCCTCCTTGCGCAGATGATGCAGCGCCACATTGACCCGTTCGGCGGGAACCGGTCCGGCGCGGCGCGGCGCGGCAGATTGCGGCCGATGGTCCGCCTCGACGTCCGCCGCCGCCGGGTCCAGGTCCCGCATCGCCTGCCGCAATGCCGCCGCCGCGGCCGCCCGCAACACGTCGTCGTTCCCGTCGCCGCCGCGGGCCACGGTGGCCTCGCCGGTCTGGCTGCGCTCCCCCACCTGCAGGAGACAGCGCACGTGCAGTCGGTCGGGCCGCCAGCTTTCCTCGAGCAACCGGGCGGACCAGCCGCCGAACCGCCGCGTCAGCATGCCGGCGATATCGCCGTTGCCGGCGCGGGACGACACCGGGGACGGAGGCGAGGCCGCGGCATCCGCCGGCGTCACGCGTTCGGGTGCCGGCGACAGGCGTGTACTGCTCGCACTGGCGACCTGCTCGAACGCCTCGCGGCTCGCGCGGACCAGGTCGTCCAGACTGAGGGTGCTGGGATGCGGCGTGAGTTTCGTCATCGCTCGCTCCGCCCGTCCCCGGCGGACCGGATCAGGTGCAGATGGCCATAGGCGTCCCGTTCCATCCGCCACCCCGGCGGCACCAGCGTGGCCGTATCCGCCCCGAAGACCTGCGCCGGACCCGCGAGCCAGTGCCCCTCCTCGAGATCCTCGAGCCGGCACACGTCGGTCATCGCGAACTTGTCCTCGAAATGGATCTGCCGCTGTTCGCGGACCAGGGCGAGCGCACTCGCGCCCGCGCGCCGCCCGGTCTCGCCGCCGCCGTCCTCGGGCGCGGCCGCCGCGAACACGACCCGCAGTTCGATCAGGTCGAGGGATCCGTCCTCGGCGGGTCCGTAGCGGGCGCGATGCGCCGCCTTGAAGGCCTCGGCCAGTTGCGCGGGCATCTGTCGATCCGCCCGCTCCGGATCGAGCGTCACCGTGACGAGGCGCTCGCGTCCGCGAAGCCGCAGATCGGCCTCCAGCGTCCGGTGCGGAGCGCCGTCGTCCGCCGCCTCCTGTTGCCAGAGCGCTCCCGCTTCGGCCATCAGCGAGGCGATCTGGTCAGCAAGGCGTTCCGCCCCGAGTTCGGCAACCGGCTTGCCGATCGCGCGGACCAGCACGAGGCGGTGGGCGGCGGAGAGAAAGCCTGCGGCAGCCCCGTGCGCCGCAGCGTCCGGCACGACCACACGGTCTGCCGCCACCAGTTCCGCAAGCGGCGCGGCCAGGGCGGGACCGAACGCGCCACCGGCGACGATCGCCACCTCTCCGGGTGCGATTTCGTGTCGGCGCAGCAGCGTCAGCGTCCGTCCGGCCAGATCCTCCAGAAACAGGTCGCGAATCCCGGCAGCCGCGCCATGCAGATCGAGATCGAGCGCGTTGGCCAGCGCGCCCAGCGCCTGCTCCGCGTTGCGCAGGTCGCGCACCGGCCCCTCCCCGAGAGGCTGCGCGGGCAGATGGCCGAGAACCAGAAGGGCATCGACAAGGGTCGCGGCGTCGACGCTGCCGCCGAAACCGGCGGGCGGCCCCGCACTCTGATCCGGTCCGAGTTGCAGCCCCCCCAGCGCGCCCCGGCCGGCCCGCACCAGTCCGCCCGCCGCGCGGACATGTTCGACCGCGGGCACCGGATAGGGCGCGGCGCCGAGGCGTCCGCGCTGGCCACGAGCCGGAATCCCGTCGCGGATCGGCACCAGCCGGCTGGCGTCCAGATCGACGGCCAGCGCCAGCACCCGGTCCAATCCGCATTGCCGGGCCACCTGGGCGGCATGCATCGCGCCGCCGGCGACCCGGGCCGAGAGGCTTTCGAGCGGCCGCGCCGCCGCCCGCGCCACGCCCATGAGACCGCCATCGCCGCGGGCCAGGCTGATGCCGCGCTTGCCCGCCAGTTCCGGCAATCCCTCGTCCAGCTGGCGCAGATGGTGGTGGAAGCCGGCGGCCAGCCGCGCCTGCAGGACCGTGGCATTGGCCCGCTCGAACTCCTTCGCGCCGCGCCAGACGTCCGAGGACAGGGTGACCGGCAGGCCGGGCGCCATCTCGCCGGCGAGATCGGCAAGCCGGTGCTCGTGCACGGGGTTGATGGCCGCATGCAGCAGGCAGATGGCGATCCCCTCGACCTCGCGATCAAGCAGGGCGTGCAGAAGGTGCCGCCATTGCGCCTCGTCGGGCTGTTCCAGGATGTCGCCCTGGGCCGAAAGCCGCCCCGAGGCGCCGAGAATGTCGAACCGGGAAACCAGCGGCGCCGGCGGGCGCATCGTCTTCCAGCCGCCGAGCGGGGACGGCGTGTCCCCGCGCCCCAGTTCCAGCAGATCCTCGTGCCCGGCGGTGGTGATCAGGCCGATGCGGCTGCCCTCGCCCGCCCGGGCGATGAATTCCGTGCGGTCGGTCGCGAACACCGTCGCCTCGATATCCGACAGCGCGATGCCGGCCTGCCGGGCGATGTCGGCGGCGGCTTCGCGCAACAGCGGCGGCTTGGCCCAGTTTCCGGTGGTCAGCCGCGCGGAGAAGATCCGGCCGTCCGGCGCGCGCCGCAGCGCGAGGTCGACCGCTTCTCGCGTGACATCGATGGCCAACCGGCAGGTCATGCGCCTCCCCCCAGGAACCGCGCCGGCGGTCGGCGATCCCGCACCGCCGGTCCGGTTCCGACCCGGACCGCCCCGCGGCTGTTCCGCAACGCCACGAAACGCACCACCGGACCCTTCTGCGGCAACATGATCCCCGGCCCGGAGAAACGGGTCAACTCGCCCCGAAAAGGACGCCGGGCCCGGATCGTCGCGCTTCGGCTTGTGGCCGCGGGACCGCTTTGGCTACCATCGCGCGGTCGAGGGAGCGAAGAGGAAGGGCGACGATGAGCGACGCAGAGGTCACCCCGCGCGCGCCGCGGTTCTGGATCGGCCTGATCGCGCTGATCATCCTGCTGATCTTCCTCTACTTCTACAAACCGTTCGAGACCTACCTGGTCGACCGGATCCCCGGCATCCACTTCTCCAACGTGCTGTTCTGGTTCGCCTCCCTGGTCGGCGTCGTCGGCTATGTCGTGGCGCACTGGCAGTCGTTCCGGAACGAGATCTTCCGGCGGGTGAGCGAGCTCAGCGTCGAGAATCTCGTGTTCGACTCGCTGCAGGCGACGATCCTGATCGCGGTCATCTTCTTCGCCGGCGCCACGCTGCAGGCGGTGGAGATCCTGGGCGCCCACCTGGTCAATCGCGGTGCCATCATCGACCCGGTGTTCGGCCGCCAGCTGCTCGCCATCGTCCTGCTGGTGATCATGGCGATCCTGTTCTTCCTGCTGCACTACGTCGTGCGGGCGTTCCGCCATGGCTGGGCCGGCCGGCGACAGCCACCCGGCATGGCCCGCAGCCTCTCCGAGCGGATGACGACGCCCGGGAAGAACTGAACGGATCGACGTTCAGGCAACCCGGCGGCCGACGCCAGGCGGGTTGCTCAGCCGGAGAAAGCGCAGGAAGGACGCCTCGATCGGCTCGCGTGCCATCCCCTGGACGATGAAGATCAGCCGCGAGCGGCGGTCCGCATCCGGCCAGGCGGCCAGATGGCCGGGCGGGTGCACGATATGCTGCACCCCGTTGATCAGGACCGGCGTCGCAAGACCCGCGACATGCAGCAGGCCCTTGACCCGCAGCACCCGTTCGCCGTGCCGGTGCAGCAGCATGCTGAGCCAGATGCCGAAGGCGCTCCAGTCGAGCGCCTCGTCGAAGGTCAGGGCAAACGAGGCGACATCGTCGGCATGCGCGTGCTCGATCGCCGAGACGGCCTGACGGTCGCCGTCCTCGCCCTCGCCGGCAAGCCAGTGCTCGACCGTCCGCGCCTTGCCCGCGGCGTCGTAAAGATCGTCGGTCAGCAGGCGCTCGATCAGCGCCTGCGCCTGATCCGCGACCAGGATCGGCGCAGCCCGGTTGTATCCGCGCAGGGCGGCCTCGAGAGCCGACAGGTCCCCGTCTTCGGGCAACAGGCCGGCCTTGGTGACCACAAGACGGTCTGCGACGGCGACCTGCTTGCGCGATTCCGCGAAGCGACCGAGCTGGCTTTCCGCGTTCACGGCATCGACCGTCGTGACGATGTTGCCCAGGCGAAGATGATGCTGGAGGACCGGGTCGGTCAGCAGCGTGTAGGCGATCGGCACCGGATCGGCGAGGCCGGAGGTCTCGATGACGATACGCCGGAAGGCGGGCACGCTGCCGCGCTGCCGGCGGGAAAGCAGGTCCTTCAGCGCATCCTGCAGATCGCCGCGAACGGCGCAGCACAGGCAGCCGTTGTCGAGCAGCAGGGTCGTCTCGTCCACATGGTCGACGAGCTGGTGATCGAGCCCGATCTCGCCGAACTCGTTGATCAGCACCGCGGTATCGCCCAGTTCGGGTACCGCCAGCAAACGCTGCAGCAGGGTGGTCTTGCCGCTGCCAAGAAAGCCGGTGATCACGTTGATCGGGATCAGTCCGCCATAGCCGCTCACGGCTGCGCGCTCCGGTCCGGGCCTGCGGGCAGATCCGCAAGCAGCGCCGGGTCCAGCGGATCGCAGGGCCGGTGCGCCAGTCTTTCCGCCTCGGCCCACAGAGAGCCCAGATGGGGCACGATCGCGCTCTGTCCGGTGCGGCTGCGCAGGATATAGGCGTTGCCCGACCAGTCCTGCAGCGTCAGTCCGTAATGCGCGAGCACCCGGTTGATCAGCCGGGTGCGGTCCTGCCGCTCACGCAACCGGGTCCGCCCGTGGCCCGCGAACGCCTCCGGGCTGCTGGCGCTCTCGCTCCAGTGGCCGCGGTCGGCGAGCATGCCGCACAGGCTGCACACGGCGCCGGTCCCCGTCAGCGGGCCAGGGAGGCGGCCTCGATATTGTCGACCGACCCGCGCGGGAAGCGGTTGCGGAAATCCTCGGCGATCTGATCGAAGGTGCAGAAGCGCACGCCGGCATGACTGGAGAAGTAGGCATGCAGCCGTTCCAGCATCATCAGCACGTGCGGACGGCCCGACACGTCGGGATGAATGGTCATCGTGTAGACCGCGTAATCGTACTCCCGGTAGACCCAGTCGAACTGGTCCTTCCAGTACTGTTCGACGTCGCGGGGATTGACGAAGCCGTGGCTGTTGGGCGCCGACTTGATGAACATCATCGGCGGCAGGTCGTCGAGGTGCCAGCTTCCCGGAATGTCGATCAGGTCGGTTTCCTGCCCCCGCACCAGCGGTTTCATCCATTCCTCGGGATGCTTGGAATAGTCGATCGGCGTCCAGCTGTCCCCGACCCGCACGTAGAAGGGCTGGAAGTCGTTGTTCATCAGGCTGTGGTCGTACTTGATCCCCTTGGAGAGAAGCAGCTCGTTGGTGACCGGGGAGAATTCCCACCAGGGCGCGACATAGCCGGTCGGACGTCGGCCGCTGAGCCGCTCGATCAGGTCGATGCACTTGTCCATGACCGCCTCTTCCTGTTCCGGCGTCATGGCGATCGGGTTTTCGTGGCTGTAGCCGTGCATGCCGATCTCGTGCCCGGCATCGACCACCATGCGGCACTGCTCGGGAAACGTTTCCACCGAGTGGCCGGGGATGAACCAGGTGGTCGGCACGCCCATCCGCTCGAACAGGCGCACCATGCGCGGCACGCCGACCTCGCCGGCGAACAGGCCGCGGGAGATGTCGCAGGGCGAATCCTCGCCGCCATAGGAGCCGAGCCATCCGGCAACCGCATCGACGTCGATGCCGAAGGCAACGAAGATTTCCTTGCGTCCCCGCCCGGCGGACGGCCGCGGCGGGGCAACCGGCGCCACCCGCGGGCCCTCCGGCGAGACCAGCGGTCGGGGCTGGTAACGGGGACCGGTCGGCCCCGGACGGTCGAATTCGGTCATTGTCCTGATCCCGGCAATTGAGAATGCGCGGCAAAAGACTTCCATGGCGGCAACGGCTGGGCAAGGGCGATGCCCGGCCCACGGCTCGCCACGACGCCGGCCGGAGGGCATAATCCCCTCGACGAACGCAAGCAGAAGGAGGCCGCCATGGCCGACTGGGAACGCGAGACGCGCGCCGATTACGAGCGAAAGGGCTTTGCCAGCCGCGCCGGCTTCGGCAGCCGTCCGGCCCTGCTGATCGTGGATTTCATCAACGGGTTCACCGATCCGACCACCCCGCTGGGCGGCGATTTCGACAGCGAGGTGGCGGCCACGGCGCGGTTGCTGGACCTGTTCCGCGAGGCGCAGCTGCCGGTCGCCTACACCACGGTGGCCTACAATCACGACCTCAGTGACGGCGGCGTGTTCGTGCGCAAGGTGCCCTCGCTGGGCATCCTGCTCCGCGGTTCGCCGATGACCGAAGTCGATCGTCGGCTGAAGCCGGCGGTCGGGGAGACCGTGGTCGAGAAGCAGTATGCCAGCGCCTTCTTCGGCACCGACCTCGACAGCATCCTGCGGGCCCAGGCGGTCGATACCGTGGTGGTCACGGGATGCACCACCAGCGGCTGCGTGCGGGCCTCGGCACTCGACGCCATGCAGTACGGCTACAATTCCATCGTCGTGCGCGAAGCCGTCGGCGACAGGGCGCAGGGTCCGCACGAAGCGAACCTGTTCGATCTCGACGCCAAATATTCCGACGTACTGACGCTGGAGGAGACCGTGTCGGCCCTGCGCGGGCTGGCCGCGGAGGGCGGCGCCGGCGCGCAGGCCCGCGAGGCGTTCGGGCGCTGGTGGCGGCAGGGCGAAACCGCTTCCGGCTGACCGGCGGCGCGGCGCCGAACGAACGGCGCCATTGCGGATCGGCGATCAGGACAGCCGGGTCGCGCCGTCCCGGCCGTAGGCGGCGTCGTCACGATGCAGGTATTCGCCGCACCAGTCCTCCTGGAACGTGATCGGCCAGGCGCCGACCCCGTTGTCGCGGCGCTGCGGCGGCCAGCGGCGGCAATAGCCCACGGCGGTATTCGTTCCCTGCTCGGTCTCTGTCGGCTGAACCTGCCACCAGCGGCAATCCTCGCAGGTTCGCGAGGCCATGATAGTCCGCCCGTCGCCGACGGACGCGCGCGCGTCATCCCCACCCATGCCCGTCTCCCTCGCCGGCGTTCGCGGCAACTGTAGCGCCGAAACGAACCGCGACAAGTAACGGCGGCGACACGCTCAGAGGCGCGTCGGCACGGCGATGCACATCAGCATGTCGATCCGCCCGTCCTCGCCGGCCAGCGGGAAAAGGCCGCGCTCGATCGTCGCCTGTCCGAAGCGGTCGTTGGGCACCACCGCCTGCCAGTAGGTCGGCTCGCCGCGAAGCACGGTGTCGTCGAAACTGTCGAGCACGAACCGCGTGCTGTCGCGGCCGAAGATGTCGCTCGCCCGCCGTCCGGTCGCGTCGCGTCCCACCAGATCGACATTGCCCGTGCCGACCAGACGGTAGTGATAGTCGAGCCCCTCCGCTTCGCGCAGCACGTCGAGCAGGAACAGCCACGGCAGCAGTTTCGGACCCAGCTTCAGCGGATCGAGATCCTGCCGGCCCGGCAGGCGATCGCCGCCGCGCCAGCCCGACCAATGCCGTTCCAGCTGACGGACAAGGCCATCGGAATCGAGAGCCGCCAGCGGCACCTCCTGCATGCCGAAGAACGGGCTGCCTTCGCTGGCTACCGGCCGACTGTTCATGCGCCACCTGCCGAACGGCCGAGGATCGCCGACACGCCGCCCGCCCGTGCGGACGCGACGAGGCCCGCCGCCGAACGGCGGCAGGACGTCACTGTCTCGTTCATCGACATCTTCCGTCTCCCGCGACGGTGTTTCCGCCGGATGCGGCTCGCGGTCCGCGTCTCCCCGGCTTGCCGATCCGACGCGTCACAGCCACCGGTGGAACAACCGTTCCGGGACTCACCGAAATCGAGATCGAACACTAGCATGGGCAATCGCCACCAGAGCAACGGAATACCGATCTATCCTGACCCGGGAGGGATGAAGATCGGGTTGAAATGCGGCGGGAAATTCACCGCTACCGGCATTCATTCGCCCGGCGAATGCCTATACCGTGCCGGCGACTCGTGCCGTCGCCGCACGCGCGGCCGGCGGACGCTTACCGGGAGGGAACGCGATGATCGGATACACCACGCTGGGCACCAACGATTTCGAGGCCGCCGGCAACTATTACGACACCCTGCTTGGCGAACTTGGCGCCAAGCGGATCATGCAGAGCGACCGGCTGGTGGTCTGGGGCGTGAAGCCCGGCCCCGGCATGCTGGCGATCATCAAGCCCTACGACCAGCAGCCCGCGACGGCGGGCAACGGCACCATGGTGGCGCTGATGGTGGATGCGCCCGAAACGGTGGCGAAGCTGCACGCCAAGGCGCTGGAACTCGGCGGCAGCGACGAGGGCGCGCCGGGACCGCGCGGCGACAACGGCATGCATTTCGGCTATTTCCGAGACCTCGACGGCAACAAGCTCGCCGTCTACTGCATGCCGCCGCGCGGCTGAAGGAAGCCCGTCCGGCGGGCCCCACCGGGCCACGCCGGGCGGTTCAGATCGCCTTGAAATAGTCGAACGGCTCGAGACAGCACTCGCAGCGATAGCTCGCCTTGCACGGCGTCGAGCCGGCGGGACTGATGCACTGCGTCCGCTCGCTGCCGCAACGCGGGCAGTCGACGGCAACGGGCTGGCGGATGCCGACGCGCGGGGTGGCGGCAAGCAGGCCGGCGCAGGCGGCGGTGCCCTCTTCGGGCGGCGCGATGCCGTACGCGCGCAGGGCCGCACGCCCCTTCTCGCTGATCCAGGCCGTGGTCCAGGCCGGCGCCAGGCGACGCCGCAGGCGCACCTGCGCGAACCCGTCGGCGCGCAGGGCCTCGGCGATCATCAGGTCGATCACCGCGGTCGCCGGACAGCCGGTATAGGTCGGCGTCACGGTGACCTCCAGCGCCTCTCCGCGCCAGTCGATCGCCCGGATCACGCCGAGATCGACCAGCGAGATCACCGGGATCTCGGGATCGGGCACGCCTTCGAGACAGGCCCAGGCCCGGGCGATCGCGGCCGCGCCCGACGCCGCCTCCGCCGTCGCCGGACCGATCGCCTCACCGTCCGCCATGCGCGACCCGCGGATGTCCCGGCCGCCTACCATCGCGCACCCGGATAGGCGCGCTGCAGGAATTGCATGTGCGTGAGCAGGTGGCCGAGGTGTTCGGAATGGCGACCCTCGCGGCCGCCGAGCACGGGACGGCGCGAAGCAGGGCGGGCAAGCGTGGCATCAGCCAGCACGGCATCAATGCGCGCGTCCCACTCCGCCCGCAGCGCCGCCTTATCGACGCCCGCGCCGGCCTTGATCGCCGCCGCGTCGACATCA
>JBGTSP010000092.1:0-14296 GCA_041940205.1 Alphaproteobacteria bacterium | reverse complement strand
GAAGGGCTGCTTCGTGTTCATCAGCGGCGAGACGTCGCGCACGGGGCGGATGTCCACCTGGCTGCCCGGCAGGAAGGCGATGGCGCCGGAAAGATCGACGGTGAAGCCGCCCTTGACCCGGCCGACGATGTAGCCGTCGACCCGCTCGTTCTTCTCGAAGGCGACTTCCAGATGATTCCAGGCCTCTTCGCGGCGGGCCTTGTCGCGGCTGAGCACCGCGTTGCCGAGCGCGTTCTCGATACGCTCGAGATAGACCTCGATCTCGTCGCCGACGGCGACTTCCTCGCGGGCCTTGTTGAACTCGCGCATCGGCACGCGACCCTCGGTCTTCAGACCGACGTCGACGATGGCGAAATCGTTCTCGATGGCGACGATCTGGCCGTGCACCACCTTGCCTTCGATCTCGGTGTCTGCGCTCAGACTTTCCTCGAGAAGGGCTTCAAACTCGTCCAGTTCTGCGGCGCTCTCAACGGCCGCTTCAGCCTGACTCATGCGGATTCCTTTTCATTGACGGGTTTCGGGCCGACCGGTTGTGTCCGGCGGTCTCGGCGGCCGGCGGCCGCCTTTCAGTTCAACGCGTTACCGGGTACGGGCGATCCCGCGACGGTTCAGAGGCGCGCGTCGATCAACGCACGCGCCGCGCGAAACGCGGCCTCTATATCCATTTCGGTCGTGTCCAGCAAGTGCGCGTCGTCGGCCGGGCGCAGCGGCGCGGTCCCGCGTTCGGAATCCTGGCGGTCGCGTTTTTCCAGATCGGCCAGGACATCCTCGTACCGGATGTCCGCATCCCGCGCGGCCAGCTCGCGATGCCGCCGGCGCGCGCGTTCGGCCATGCTGGCGGTGACGAACAGTTTCACCGGCGCGTCGGGACAGACGACGGTACCGATGTCGCGGCCGTCGAGCACCGCGCCGGTGGCGCCGCCGGGCGGCCGGGCGGCGAAGTCGCGCTGCATGTCGAGCAGCGCCGCGCGGACGGCGGGCACGCCGGCGACCCGGCTTGCCATCATGCCGGTCTCCTCGTCCCGCAGGGTCGGGGCGTTGCGGTCGGCCTCGTCAACCCGGCGCGCGGCCCGGGCGAGGGCCTCGTGGTCGTCGGGGTCGAGGCCCTCGCGCAGCGCCCGCACCGCGGTCGCCCGGTACAGGCTGCCGGTATCCAGATAGGCGAAGCCGTAGGTCTCGGCGAGACGGCGACCCAGCGTGCCCTTGCCGGCGGCGACCGGGCCGTCGACCGCGACCACGAGCGAAGGTCGCGCCATCCGGTTCTGATCGCTCATCCGGCCTCTCCCTCGCGCAGGTCGGCGCCAAGGCCGCGCATCAGGTCGACGAACTCGGGAAAACTGGTGGCGATCGGCGCGGCATCGTCGATGCCGACCGGGCCGGCGGCGGCGGTGCCGGCCACCAGGAAGGACATGGCGATGCGGTGGTCGAGCCGGCTGGCGACGACGACATCGCCGCCCAGCCGGCCGCCCTCGACCGTGAAACTGTCGTCGTCCGCCTCGACGGTGATGCCGAGACGTTCGAGACCGTCGGCCATCGCGGCGATCCGGTCGGATTCCTTGACCCTGAGCTCGCCCACGCCGCGCATCCGCGTGCGGCCCTCCGCGCAGGCCGCCAGGACCGCGAGCACGGGATATTCGTCGATCATGCTGGCCGCCCGCTCCGGTGGCACGTCGACGCCTTTCAGGCGTGAAGGCCGGGCGGTGATGTCGGCCAGCGGCTCGCCGCCGCCGTCGGCAAGGGGTTCGATCGTCAGGTCGGCGCCCATCTCCTGCAGGGTCGTCAGCAGGCCGGTGCGCAGCGGATTCATGCCGACATTGCGCACCGTCACCGCACCCTGCCCGCCCAGCAGGCCGGCCGCCAGGGGGAAGGCGGCCGAGGAGGGATCACCGGGCACCTGGACCTCGCCGGCCGTCAGCTCGGGCTCGCCGGTCAGCGCGATCACCCGCTGGCCGCCAGCGTCCTCGATACGGACCTCGGCACCGAACTGGACGAGCAGGCGCTCGGTGTGATCGCGCGTGTGCTGGTCCTCGCGCACGATCGTGGTGCCCGGCGCATTGAGACCGGCCAGCAGCACCGCCGACTTCACCTGGGCGGAGGGCACGGGCAGGGCATAGTCGATCGGCATCGCCGCCTCGGCGCCCCAGACGGTCAGGGGCAGGCGCCCGCCCTCGGCGGCATCGAAGCGTGCGCCCATGTCGCGCAGGGGCGCCATCACCCGTTCCATGGGCCGGCTGCTCAGGGAGGCATCGCCGGCGAAGATGGTGCGGATCGGCTGGGTTGCCACCAGTCCCATCATCAGCCGCACCCCGGTGCCGGAATTGCCGCAATCGACGACATCGCCGGGCGACACGAAGCCGCCGACCCCGACCCCGTCGACCAGCCAGTCATCGCCGTCGCGGCTCACGCCGGCGCCGAAGGCGCGCATGGCCGCGGCCGTCGCCAGCACGTCCTCGCCTTCCAGCAGGCCGCGGATCCGGGTGCGGCCGACGGCCAGCGCCCCGAAGATCAGGGCGCGATGCGAGATCGACTTGTCGCCCGGTACCCGGCAGTCGCCGTCGAGCCGCGGGGTCGGGTAGGAAAGGAGCTTCGTCATCGCGTCCCGATCTGCCTGCGGGACGGTCGCCGCCCCGCCCGCGCCGCGCGCCGGCCCGGAAGCTGGCCGGTTGCGGTCCGTGTCCCTAAAATCCGATGCGGTTTCTTTTGACACCCGCGCGCCCTTCTGGCAAACACCGCGCGCTTTGCGCTGCCCCCCCGGGCCGGCGCCCGGTTTTTTTGGAGAGAACCACGTGGCCAAGCTCGAATGGGGCACCAAGCGAACCTGCACCGGGTGTGGTGCCAAGTTCTATGACTTCGCCAACACGCCGATCCTGTGCCCGGCCTGCGGGGTCGAGTTCCAGGTCGACCTGCGGGCCCGCCGCACGCGCGAGGAGGTCCGCGCCGTGCCCAAGCCGGCCAAGCCGTCCGCCAAGGAAGAGGAGGTCGAAGACGAAGAGGACGACGACCTGCTGCTTGACGACGACGAGGACGACGAGGATTCCGATGCCGCCGTGCTGGTCGAGGATGACGACGACGAGGATGACGACGACGATCTGTCGTCGCTCACCGGCGGCGACGACGGCGACGATGACGAGGAGACCACCTGACGCGATTTTAGGGGTCGCCTTGCCTGCGCATTCCTGTTAAACGCGTCGCCGCTTCCGCCGACCCAAGGGCGGAAGAGCGCCGGCCCGGAGTTGCCGGACACCAGAGTTTCGGGGCCATAGCTCAGTTGGGAGAGCGCTTGAATGGCATTCAAGTGGTCGGCGGTTCGACTCCGCCTGGCTCCACCAGGAAAACCCTGAACGCATCACGGGCGGTCCGCATCGGCGGGCCGCCCGTTTTCGTCCGTGCCGCTCAGCGGCCGGCCGCCGGCGCCGTCGCGACGGCCGCCGCTTCCCCGCCATCCCGTCCGTCCGCCAGCACGAAGCGCAGGACGGTTTCGATGCAGCGGCGCTTGCGCGCCGGCCAGCGGGCGGGACCGGCATGGCCGGAATCGAACAGCAGGGCGAAGCTGGCCGCGTTGGACACGTTGAAGAACGCGAGCGCGCTGATCAGCCAGTGGATCTCCAGCGGCTCGAGGTCGTCGCGGAACAGGCCGCAGTCGCAACCGCGACGGTAGAGCCGCGCGATGGCCGCGATGGCGTCCGCGTTCACGGCGCGGATGGTGTCGGACTGCGCGAGGAACCGGCCGTTGTGGATGTTCTCGATCATCACCAGGCGGACGAAGTCGGGGTTCCGGCGATGGTGCTCCAGGGTGAACGCGACCAGCGTCTCGAGCGCCCGGACCGGGGGCTGATCGTCCAGCCGCAGATCGGCCTCGCCCTGCCGCACCCGGCGGTAGGCGGCTTCCAGGACCTGCCGGTACAGCCCCTCCTTGTCGCCGAAATAGTAGTAGATCATCCGCTTCGAGGTGCGGGTCTCCGATGCGATCGCATCGATCCGCGCGCCGGCCAGACCGTGTTCGGCGAACGCCCGCGTGGCCACCGCGATGATATCGGCCTGCGCCTTCTCGGGGTCGCGCCGCCGCGGCCGTGACGGGTCCGGCGTCGGGGGCGATTCACTGATTGACATAACTAACTGGTTAGTACATTAATTCTGCGCCGGCAAGCGCGGTCTGCGTCGCGCGGGAGAAAAGAAGAGAATTCGCGATGCGGTCGAACGGCGAAAGGCGGACGGTGCTGGTGGGCCTGGTGGGCCGGGACATCGGTCGTTCGCGCATGCCCGCGGTGCACCAGGCGGAAGGATCCCGTCTCGGTCTGCGCTATCTCTACCGGCTGATCGATGTCGACAGGCTGGCCCCGCCCGCGCCGTCGCTGGCCGACCTGGTGCGGGCCGCCGAACTGACCGGTTTCGACGGCCTCAACATCACCCATCCCTACAAGCAGGCGGTGCTCGAGCTGCTCGACGAGGTATCGCCGGAAGCCCGCGCCGTCGGCGCGGTCAACACCCTGGTGTTCCGGGACGGTCGCCGGATCGGACACAATACCGATCACTGGGGCTTCGCCGAGAGTTTCCGGCAGGAACTCTCCGACGCTCCCCGGCAGGCGGTGCTGCAGCTCGGCGCCGGTGGCGCCGGCGGCGCGGTGGCCAATGCCCTGCTCGACAACGATGTCGCCCGCCTTCACCTGTACGACCGGGAGCGTTCGCGCGCCGAGGCGCTGGCCGCCGACCTCGGCGCCCGGCTCGGCAGCGGACGGATCGCGGTCTGTGCCGATCCGGCCGAGGTCGCCGCGCATGTCGACGGCATCGTCAACGCGACGCCCGTGGGCATGGACAGCCATCCCGGACTGCCGCTCGACGAGGCGCTGATCGCGCCGCGCCACTGGGTGGCCGACATCATCTATTTCCGCGCCGAAACCGCGCTGCTCGCCGCGGCCCGGTCCCGCGGCTGCCGGACGATGAACGGTTTCGGCATGGCGATCGGCCAGGCGGTGAAGGCGTTCGAGCTGTTTTCGGGCCACGCCCCTTCCACAGTGGCGATGCGCGCGGCGTTCGAGGCCGCGGGCGAGGCGCCGGCGGAGGCGGCCTCTTGAGAACCTCGATCGCCACCGTCTCGCTGGGGGGCCAGCTTCGCGAGAAACTCGAAGCCGCGGCCGACGCCGGCTTCGAGGGCGTCGAGATCTTCGAGACCGACATCCTGACATCCGTCGGCACGCCGGCCGAGATCGGCGCGATGGTTCGCGATCTCGGCCTCGAGATCGTGGCCTTCCAGCCGTTCCGGGATTTCGAGGGCATGCCGGAGCCGCGCCGGGAACGAGGCTTCGAACGGGCGCGGCGTAAATTCGCACTGATGGGCGAACTGGGCGCGCCGCGCATCCTGATCTGCTCGAACGTCTCGCCGCATGCGCTGGGCGGGATCGACCGGGCGGCCGAGGATCTGCGGGCGCTCGGCGACATCGCCGGCGAACATGGTGTCGAGATCGGCTACGAAGCGCTGGCCTGGGGTCGTTTCGTCAGCGACTACCGGGATGCCTGGGAGATTGTCCGCCGGGCCGATCATGCGCATGTCGGCCTGATCCTCGACAGCTACCACACCCTCGCGCCGGGTCTGCCGCTGGATGCCATCCGCTCCATTCCCGCCGACCGGATCAGCTTCGTGCAGCTTGCCGACGCGCCGCGCATCGCCATGGACCTGCTGCAGCTCTCGCGGCATTTCCGCTGCTTTCCCGGCCAGGGCGAACTCGACATTGCGGCATTCATGGCCGCGCTGGCCGAGACCGGCTACGACGGCTGGATCAGCCACGAGATCTTCAACGACAATTTCCGCATGGCCTCGCCCCGGCAGATCGCCGCCGACGGCGAACGCTCGCTGCTGGCGATGCGCCAGCGAGACCGCGACGGCGCCGCGCTGGCGCCGGCGTCCGCGATCCGGGACGTCGCCTTCATCGAGTTCGCGGTCTCGGAGGACGAGGCCCGGGCGCTGGAGGCCGGCTTCGCCGCGATGGGCTTCCGCCGCAGCGGCCGGCATCGCAGCAAGGACGTGACGCGCTGGAGCCAGGGGGCGATCAACCTGGTCGTGAACACCGAGAGCGACGGTTTCGCGCATGCCCACCAGCTCACCCACGGGCCCTCGGTGGCGGCGCTGGGACTGTGGCTGGACGACGCCGCGGGCCAGTTGCAACGGGCCACGTCGCTGCTGGCGCAGACCTTCGAACAGCAGGTGGGTCCCGGCGAACTCGAGATCCCGGCGATCCGCGGCGTCGGCGGCTCGCTGCTCTACTTCCTCGACCGGCGATCCGATCTCGCCGATGTCTGGGATCTCGAGTTCGAGGCCCTCGAGACGGATGCGACGGGCGACCGGCTCACGCGCATCGACCACATCGCCCAGACCGTGCAGCCCGAGGAGCGCGCGACCTGGCGGCTGTTCTACCGCGCGGTGTTCGGGCTCGAACGCACACCCTCCGTCGATGTCGTGGATCCCGCCGGCATCGTCGAGAGCGAGGTGCTCAGGGCGCCCGACCGGGCGGTGCGGATCGTGCTGAACAGTTCCAGTTCCCGGCAGACTCAGCCGAACCGCTTCATCAGCGAGTATTTCGGTTCCGGCGTGCAGCACATCGCCTTCGAGACCGACGACATCTTCGCCGCGGTTTCCGAGATGCGCGGGCGCGGCCTGGCGCAGCTCGAGATTCCGGCCAACTACTATGACGACCTGGACGCCCGTTTCGACCTCGATTCCGAACTGCTGCAGGCCATGCAGGCTCTCAACATCCTCTACGACGAGGACGAGGGCGGTCGCTATTTCCAGGTCTATACCCCGGTGTTCGCCGACCGCTTCTTCTTCGAGATCGTCGCCCGCGAGCGGTACGACGGCTTCGGCGAGGCCAATGCGCCGATCCGCCTCGCCGCCCAGGCCCGCCGCGCCCCCGCCGGCTTCTATTGAACCCCGCCGCCGGCGGGCCGCTATACTCTCCGGCCAGCAGCGGCGGGAGGGGCGCGATGACGGAGCAGCGACGCAAGTTCTGGGGCTGGGGCCTGGAACACGAGCGGGCCAGCGATCAGGAACTGGATTTCATCGCCACCCACTACCGCGAGCGGTTCGCCATGCACGCGCGACCGGCCTTCAGCGCCCCGCGCGAGACCGAGTTCGACCTGCCGGCCTCCCGGCTGACGCCGCCGGACAGGCTGGCCGGGATCTGCCGCAGCGATCCCTACGAACGGCTGCTGCACACCTACGGCAAGTCGTTCCCCGACACCCTGCGGATGCACCGTCGCCAGGCGGAGAACCCGCCCGACATCGTCGCCTATCCGCGCACCGAGGACGACATCGCCGCGCTGATGGACTGGGCGGCCACGGCCAAGGCGGCGCTCATTCCCTTCGGCGGCGGCTCGTCCGTCGTCGGCGGCGTCGAAGCCCGGGTGGGGGCGGGCCATGACGGGGTGATCAGCCTCGACATGCAGGCCTTCGACCGGGTTCTCGAGGTCGACCGGGCCTCGCGTTCGGCCCTGATCCAGGGCGGGATGCGCGGGCCGGCGCTGGAGGCGGCGCTGCGCGAACACGGCCTGACCCTGCGGCACTTCCCGCAGAGCTTCGAGCATTCGACGCTGGGCGGCTGGATCGCCACCCGCTCGGGCGGCCACTATGCCAGCCTGTTCACCCATATCGACGAGCTGGTGGCCCAGGTCCGCCTGCTCTCTCCGGCCGGGATCGTCGAAAGCCGGCGCTTGCCCGGCTCCGGCGCCGGGCCCAGCCCGGACCGTTTCCTGATCGGATCTGAGGGCGCCTTCGGGGTGATCACCCAGGCCTGGATGCGCCTGCAGGACCGGCCGACCTTCCGCGAATCCGCCTCGATCGGTTTCGACGATCTGGAGAAGGCGGTCGAGGCGGTGCGGGCGCTGTCGCAGTCCTGGCTGTTTCCCACCAACTGCCGGCTGCTGGATCGCGAGGAGGCGGCGATCAACGGCGCCGGCGACGGCAGCCGGCATGTTCTGGTGCTCGGCTTCGAATCCGCCGATCACCCGCTGGAAGCCTGGATGGCCCGGGCGATGGAACTGGTGCGCGATCATGGCGGCGATGCCGGCGGGGAGGCGGGCGATCATCGCGCGGGCGCCGCCGGGATCTGGCGCAACGCCTTCATCCGCATGCCCTACCTGCGGGAAGTGACGGTCGGCTGGGGCATCATCAACGACACTTTCGAAACCGCCATCACCTGGGACCGTTTCGCGGCCTTCAACCAGGCGGTGACGGCGGCGACCCGCTCGGCGCTCAAGGCGGCCACCGGGCACGAGGGCATGGTCTCCATGCGCTTCACCCATGTCTATCCCGACGGCCCGGCCCCCTATTATTCCTTCCACGTGCCGGGCGATCCCGCGCGCCTCATGGAACAGTGGCAGGAGATCAAGCAGCGGGTCTCCGACGCCGTGATCGAGGCCGGCGGCACCATCACCCACCATCATGCGGTCGGCCGCGATCACATGCCCTGGTACCGCCGCCAGCGGCCGGCGCTGTTCGGGGCGGTGCTGGGCGATGCCAAGGCCCGGCTCGATCCCGCGGGAATCATGAATCCCGGCGTCCTGGTGGACGACTGACGCTGTTCTCTGGCCGCTTGACAGGGTGCGCGGGCGCAACCTAGATCAACTCCGCTGGTTCCCACCCGGCCGGCGGCAGCATGGCGACGCGCGCGAGCGGGTCGGGGCCGCGCCCGGTTGCGATCCCTCTCCCGGCCCGCCAGATCCGCCCGCGGCTCCGTCGCCGGCGCTCCCGGAGTAGCCTGTCCTTCATGTGCGGCATCGTCGCCCTCTTCCTCAACCGGCCGCTGAACGCGGACGACATCGCGCTCGGCCGCCGGCTGACCGCCGATCTGCGTCATCGCGGTCCCGACGGCGCGGGCGAGTGGCGCGACGAGGCGCATGGCGTGTTCTTGGGCCACCGGCGACTGAAGATCGTCGACCTGTCGGAGGCGGCCGCGCAGCCGATGCGTCGTGGCGGGCATGTCGTCACCTACAATGGCGAGCTCTACAATTTCCGCGAATTGCGCGAGAGCATGGAAGCCGAGGGGATCGGCTTCGAGACCCGTTCGGATACCGAGGTGCTGCTGCAGGCCTGGCGGCACTGGGGGAGCGGGGCGCTGGACCGGTTCGATGCGATGTTCGCGCTGGCCCTGTGGGACGGCGAGGCCGGCTGGATCGCCGGCGACCCGTTCGGCGAGAAACCCCTCTATTACGCCGAGGGGCCCGACGGGGTGATCGCCTGTTCCGAACTGGCGCCGCTGGTCCGCGCGCTCCGGCCCCGGGCCGGGATGACCGGCGAGACCCTGCAGGCCTTCCTGGCGCTGGGTTACGTGCCGGCGCCGGACACCGCCTGGGAGGGAATCCGCCGCCTGCTGCCCGGTGAAATGCTGCGCATCGAGGCGGGACGCTGCGTCGCGCGCCGGCGCTATTGGCGCGCGCCCGACTTCGAGGCGGCCCCCGGTCCGATCCGGCCGCTCGGCGAAGGCGACCTGGACCGGATTCGCGACGTGCTGATCGAATCCCTCGAACGCCGGCTGATCGCCGATGTGCCGCGATGCCTGTTCCTGTCGAACGGCGTCGATTCGACGCTGACGGCGGCGCTGCTGGTCAACGAACTGCAGCAGGATGTCGACTGCCTGACCGTGCGCTTCGATGATTCCGACGTGGCCGACGAGGCCGACGGCGCCGTGGCGGTCGCCGGACGGCTGGGACTCAGCCATCGCGTGGTGCAGGGCCGTCCGAGCCTCGGGGACGACCCGCTGGTCGCGTTGCTGGAGATCTTCGGCCAGCCCTCCGACAACGCCGCGGTGCAGTCCGTCGCGACCCTCGCCCGGGCGGCGCGGGAGGCCGGTTTCACCGTCGGCCTGAGCGGCACCGGCGGGGACGAAAGTTTCTTCGGTTACAAGAAGCAGCAGTTCTTCTGGCAGTGGCGTTACCTGATGGGCCTGCCCGAGGGGCTGCGTCGGAGCCTGAGCGGGCTGGCCGCCCTGTCGCCTGTGTTCCGCAGCCAGGCCCGGGTCCTGGCCCGCTATGTCGGGGTCGGCGACGGTGCCCGCTACGTCAATTTCAAGAACCAGGTCGCCAGCGACGGCCTGCGCGCGCTGCTTCCCGGCCACGAGGACTGGGTCCGCCGGGCGCTCGATCCCGGCGATCAGCCGGCGGAGATCTTCGTGCCGCAATTCGAGCGGGACTCGGTCCTGCCCGGCAGCCAGCTTCCCGCGGTCGACCTGGGCGCCATGGCGCACGGGTTCGAACTGCGCTCGCCCTTCCTCTCCCGCCGCCTGGCGGACACGGTGGCGGGCATGGATGCCCGCGCCTTTCTTGCCTACGGCCAGAAATCGGTCAGCAAGCGCCTGCTGGCGCGCTACCTGCCGCTCGACATGCTGCGGCCGATCAAGAGCGGGCTCCGGTTTCCGGTCCGCGCGGCGATCCGCGACCGCTCGCCCTCGGCGCTGGCGCCGGAACTGCGGGCGCTCGACCGGTGGGCGCGCGAACACCTGGATGAATCGATGGTCGACCAGCTCGGCCTGCGGCTCGGCCTGCTGGGCGCGCTTTCCGCCTGGCCGGCCGACGAGGCGGCCGGCGCGCGACTCGCGGTGTGATGCGGATCCTGGTCGTCACCCGCCTGTTCAGCGGTTTCGCCGACAGCCTGCGCCAGGGGCGCTGGCAGCCCAGCGGCGCTCCGGCGATCGCCCGCCTGTTCGCTGGACTGGCCGCCAGCGCGCATGACGTCCGCTTCGTGCTGACCGCCAAGGAGCCGCTGGCCGACGGCCTCGGCGACCGCGCCGGCACGTTTCGCCTGGACGGCTTCGCCCCGCCGATCCGGCTGCTCGCCGGCATGGGCGCCTGGTCCGCCCGGCTCGGCCGACTGCGCTGGTATCTGTGCGAAGCCGGGCAGGCGCTCCGGGTGGTGGCGATGGTCTGGCGCCAGCGTCCGGCCGTGGTCTATCTCGACCGCGGCAATCTCTGGGCCGCCGCGGCAGTGGCCTGGCTGACGCCGGCGGCGACGGTCTACCGGGTGATGGGCATCACCGAGAACCTCACCGCGTCGCTGGCGGGCCGCGGCCCGCAGGCCCGGCTGACGCGCTTCCTCCGCAAGGCGCCGCTGACCATGGCGATCTGCACGCTCGACGGCAGCGGCGGGGAGGTCTGGCTCCGGCGGCTGTTCCGCAAGGACGTGGTCCAGCATGTCCTGCTGAACGGCGTCGACCGTCCGGGCGGGAGCGCGGGCGCCTCGCCCGCGACCGAGCTGCCGGACCTGCCGTCGGGACGCACGGTGGTCGGCCTGATCGGCCGGCTCGATGCGATCAAGGCCAGCGACCGGTTCTGCGCCGCCTTCCTGAAGGCCCGCGCGGCCCGGCCGGGAGAACTGTTCGCGCTGATCGTCGGCGACGGCGAAAAGCGGGCGGAAATGGAGAACATGGTGCGCGAGGCGGGCGCCACGGCGGACGTGCTGTTTACCGGCGCGCTGCCGCACAATGTCATACCCGCGCTGCACCGGCGATGCGATATCTATGTCTCGCTGAACCGGCAGGGCAACCTGTCGAACGCCAATCTCGAGGCTCTCCTGCATGGCGCCTGTGCCGTCTTTCCCCGGTCCGATCCCGACATCGGCCGGGACGTCGCGACCGACGAGCTGCTGCCCGCCGACGTGGTCTGGCGGGTCGCGTCCTCGGACGCCGTCGACGACATCGCGGCGGCCATCGTCGCCCTGCACGATGATCCCGCCGAGCGTGAGCGCCGGCGCCGGCGGACGGCGGAGATCGCCGCCGGCTTCGCCACCTGGGAGGACCGGATCGCCCGGGAGATCGCCCTGATCGAGGAGGCCGCGTCAAGGGCCGGCCGTCTGCCGGCGATCGACAACAGGACAGTGGTGCAGGAATGAGCAGTGATGTGAGGGTGGGCGTCGTGGGCGCCGGATACTGGGGGCGCAACCTAGTGCGCGTGCACCGGGAGATCGGCTCCCTGGCGGCGATTTGCGATGCAGACCCGGGCGTGCGCGAGAGCCATGCGGCCGCCGGCGGCGCGGTGCGGATCACCGACCGCTTCGCCGACCTGCTTGAAGACCCCGAACTGGACGCGCTCGTCATCGCCACGCCGGCGGCGACCCATGGCGCTCTGGTGGGCGAGGCCCTGGCGGCGGGCAAGCATGTCTTCGTGGAGAAGCCGATCTGCCTCGATGTCGAAGAAGCCCGGGCGCTGTCCGCCAGGGCCGAGGCCGGCGGGCGGGTGCTGATGGTCGGCCACCTGCTGCTCTACCATCCGGCCTTCCGGGCGCTTGCGGCCCTGGTCCGCGAGGGCCGGCTGGGCGACCTGCGCTATCTCTATTCCAACCGTCTCAATCTCGGGAAGATCCGCCGCGAGGAAAACGCGCTCTGGTCCTTCGCGCCGCACGACATCTCGATGATCCTGGCGCTGGCCGGCCGTCTGCCCGAGCGGATCAGCTGCCAGGGCGGCAACTATCTGAACGCCGCGGTGGCCGACACCACGCTCTCGCATTTCGATTTCGGCGGCGGCCTGCAGGCGCATGTCTTCGTCTCGTGGCTGCATCCCTACAAGGAGCAGCGCCTTGTCGTGGTCGGCGAGAACGGCATGGTGGTGTTCGACGACACCGCGAAGGGTGCCGACAAACTGCTGTTCTATCCCCATGCGGTCGGCTGGACCGGGAACGAGCCGCTGGTCGACAAGGCCGCGGCCGAGCCGGTGCCCTACGGCGAGGAAGAACCGCTCAGGAACGAGTGCGAGGCCTTTCTCGCCGCCTGCCGCGGCGAGGCCGCGCCGCCGTCGGACGCGGCCGAGGCGATCCGCGTGCTCACCGTGCTCGACCGCTGCCAGGCGGCGATGGACAGCGGCGAGCGGGTCCTGGTGGCGGACACATGAGCACGCCTTTCATTCATCCCACCGCGGTCGTCGACGAGGGCGTCACGATCGGCGAGGGCAGCAAGGTCTGGCATTTCTGCCACCTGCTTTCGGGTACCGTCGTGGGACGCGACTGCGTGTTCGGGCAGAACGTCATGGTCGGTCCCCGGGTCAGCGTCGGCGACGGCTGCAAGGTGCAGAACAATGTCGCGCTGTACGAGGGCGTCACCCTCGAGGACGAGGTGTTCTGCGGGCCGAGCTGCGTCTTCACCAACGTGCTCACGCCGCGGGCCTTCGTCGAACGCAAGGACGAGTTCGCGCCGACCCTGGTGCGCCGCGGCGCGACGATCGGGGCCAACGCCACGATCGTCTGCGGCACCACGATCGGCCGCTACGCCATGGTCGGTGCCGGCGCCGTGGTCACCCGCGACGTTCCCGACTACGCCCTCGTCGTCGGCGCGCCGGTTCACCGGATCGGCTGGGTCTCGCGCACCGGCGACCGGCTGGGCGAGGACCTCGTCTGCCCGCGCACCGGCGAGCGCTACCGCCTGTCGGACGACGGCAACACCCTGTCACCGCTGGAGAACAGCCATGAATGACGCCACCCCCCGGCCGTTGCCGTTCATCGACCTGAAGGCCCAGCAGGCCGTGATCCGCGACCGGCTGGACGACCGGATCAGGGCGGTGCTCGATCACGGCCAGTACATCAACGGTCCGGAAGTGCGCGAGCTCGAGGAGGCGCTGGCCACCTTCGCCGGCTGCCGGCACGCGATCGCGGTTTCCAGCGGCACCGACGCCCTGCTGATCGCGCTGATGGCCCTCGATGTCGGCCCGGGCGACGCGGTCTTCCTGCCGGGCTTCACCTTCCCCGCGACCGCCGAGGTCGTGGTGATGCTCGGCGCGACGCCGGTCTTCGTCGATGTCGAGGAGGCGACCTGCAACATCGACCTGGCCGATCTCGAGCGGCAGATCGCCCGGGTCGCGGAAGACGAAAGCCTGAGCGCGCGGGCGATCATGCCGGTCGACCTGTACGGCCTGCCCGCCGACTATGCCGCGATCAACGCGCTGGCCGCTGCGCACGGCCTCGACGTGGTCGCCGACGCGGCCCAGAGTTTCGGCGGCGCCGTCGACAACCGCCGGGTCGGCAGCCTGGCCCGGCTCACCTGCACCAGCTTCTTTCCGGCCAAGCCCCTTGGCTGTTACGGCGACGGTGGGCGATGACAGCGGCGCGCCCTGCCAGGCGATCTCGACATAGACCCGCCTGTCGCCGAGCAGCGCTTCGATGTCGAAGGCGTCCTGGAGCGGCGGTACGCCGTCCTTGCCAACGTCAGGCGCCGGCTTTCCGGTCTGGGACGTGGAGAAGAAGGACGGAATCGGCTATGACGTAGAGTACGACCCGAGGGATGGCGATTGGAAGAAAGCGCCACCGAGCAAGGCGTATGAAGCCAAG
>JBGTSP010000091.1:0-14365 GCA_041940205.1 Alphaproteobacteria bacterium | reverse complement strand
GTTGATCGAGGTGCAGATCGATTTCGGGAACCCGCGATAGTTCAGCGGCGCCGGCACCGCGCCGGCGGCGACGATATGCTCGTGGCAGATCCGGTCCAGTTCCTCGGTGCTCACGCCGGGGCGGACATGCGGGATGATCATGTCGAGGGTTTCCGCGGCCAGCCGGCCGGCCGCCCGCATTCCGGCGAATGCCTCTTCGCCGTGCAGCTTGATGGCGCCGGTGTTGCGGATCGGCGCCTCCTCGGCGGCGACATAGTTCATCTGTTCCATCGAACCCGGATCCTCGGTTCCCTTTCGCCTCGTTCCCTTGTCGCGCCCCGGCCCGCCGGTCCGCCAGGGCGGTCGGCGATCACGCGGGCGTCTCCACCGGCACGGCGCCGGCGACATCGATGCCTTCGGGCGACAGGCGGCAAGTATAGCACAGCGCCTCGACACCCTGTCGGCGCGCCTCGACGTAGGCGGCGACATAGGCGGGATCGATGTCCGCCGCAAGCCGCAGACGCGCGCAGTCGGAGCGCTGCACCAGGTAGACCATGACCGCGCGGGCGCCGCCCGCCACCATGGCGGCGAGCTCTTCCAGGTGCTTGCGGCCGCGGGCGGTGACGGAGTCGGGAAACTCGGCCAGTCCCGCCTCGCGCGAGAGATGCACGTTCTTGACCTCGACATAGCAGGGCGGCCGGTCGGGCGATTCCAGCAGCAGGTCGACGCGCGAATTCGCGCCATATTTCACTTCCCGGCGCAGGCTGTCATAGCCCGTCAGTTCCGTAATCGCGCCGGCCTCGATCGCCTCGCGCACCAGGGTGTTGGGATGGCCGGTATTGATGCCGACCAGGGTATCGTCGGCCTCGATCAGCTCCCACGACCATTCCAGCTTGCGGCCCTTGCCGGGATGGTGCGACAGCCAGACCCGGGAGCCGGGAGCGGTCAGGCCGAGCATCGCTCCGGGGTTGGCGCAATGGGCGGTGACGGCGGTGCCGTCGGCCAGCGTGACGTCGCACAGGAAGCGCTTGTAGCGGCGTTCGAGCACGCCTTCGCTCAGGGGTTGGGAAAATCGCATGCGGCGAGCCTGCCAGCCGCCTTGGCAAAACGCCATGCCCCACAGGCCTTGTTCGCCGCGTTAACCGGATCTTGGACGATTGTGGCGAAAACGGGGCTGTGGGATAACTGCAACGATTCACCGATTTGGGGGCGCAGCGATGCGGGCGTTGAGGACGGGACTGCTGGCCGCGGCCATGCTGGCGGGCGCCGCCGGCGGCGCCGTCGCCGCGTCCTGCGCCCAGCCGCACGAGGAGGCCGCCCTCGAAGTCCGCCTGCTGCAGACCGAACTGATGGTCGGCGCGCTCAGTTGCGGGCAGCGGGCCGACTACAACCGCTTCGCCCGCGTCTTCAGCGATCCCCTGGGCCGGCACGGCCGGATCCTGACGCGGTACTTCAGTCGCAGCCACGGCGTGCGCGGCGAGGTCCGGCTGAACCGCTACATTACCCGGCTGGCCAACGAGGCCTCGCTGCGGCGCGGCGCGGACGGCGCCGGCTTCTGTCACCGCATCGCGGAGCAGTTCGTGACCCTGCGCACGCTCGCCGCCGGCGACCTGCCGGGCTTCGCCGCCAGCCGACCGGGCGCCGGCGCCCATGGCCAGGCGGTCTGCGCCGCCGTGGCGGTACGCACCGCCAGCCAATAGTCTGCGCCTCTGCGGCCGGTAACGCCCGAAGGCCCGACAGCGCGTCGGGCCGGCGCCGGTCCCCGCGAGGAGCACGCGCCATGTCCACCGTCACCCCGCCCGCCGACCCCGAGGCCGATCCCCGCGTGAAGGCGGTGTTCGACGATATCCGGGCCACGCGACAGACCGATTTCATCAACAACATCTGGCGCTATCTGGCCTTCGATCCCGAACTGCTGGAGCAGACCTGGTCGGAACTCAAGACCGTGATGGCGCCCGGCACGGCGCTCGATCCGCTCACCAAGGAGATGATCTACGCGGCGGTCTCGATCGCCAATTCCTGCGCCTACTGCGCGCACTCGCACACGGCGGCGGCGCGGGCGAAGGGCATGAGCGACGCCCAGCATGCCGATCTGTTGCGGGTTGTGGCCCAGGCGGCGAAGACCAACCACCTGCTGAACGGCCTGCAGGTGCCGCTCGATCCCCAGTTCGACCGGGGCTGAACCCCGGGCGGGAGCTATTTCAGCAGGATCTGCACCCGGCGGTTCTGCGCCTCGCGGATGCCGTCGGGCGTCGGCACGAGCGGGTCGGACTCGCCCTTCCAGAAGATCTTGATCTCGTTGGCCGGCACGCCGCGGGCGATCAGCGCCTCGCGTACCGCGATGGCGCGGCGTTCGGACAGGCGCATGTTGTAGTTCTTGCTGCCCGAGGTGTCGGCATGGCCGGTGGCTTCGATCAGGGTGACGTTGCCGCGCGAGGCGTTCTCCGCCGCCGCGGCGATGATCTCGGCGGCCGTCGGCGTGATGAAGGCCTGATCCCAGTCGAAGAAGACCAGGAAGTCGCGGCTGACGGCCGCCGGCGGCGGCGGGGCGGCGGCGACCTTCGGCGCCGGCGCGGGCTCCTTCTTCGCCATCGGCTTCTCGACCGGCGCGGGCTTGGGCGCGGGCCGCGCCACCGGGGCGGGCCGGTCGGGCGCGCCCAGCGCGAAGCGAAGACCGACATAGAGGGCGTGCGACTGGTAATCGCTCTCGGTCTGGGTGGCCGGACCCACGCTCGCGTTGAGGTCGAGATCCTCGGTGGCGAAGAAGCGGTAGTCGGCGAACAGTTCCAGCGAATCCGACCAGCGGTAGCCGACGCCGGCGATGCCCTGCATGGCCAGCACGGTATCGCGGTCCCGCACCTGCAGACCGGTGCCGTTCACCGTGACGTCGGCCCGCGCCACGCCGGCGCCGACGCCGACATAGGGGTTCCAGCGACCGTGCGGCAGGAACTCGTAGATCACGTTGAACATGCCGGAATACATCGCGTAGGAGCCGGTCGCCGATGTACCGAAATTGCGTGCCCGCTCGACGTCGTTGCTGCGCACGGCAAGCTCGAGTTCCGAACGCAGGCCGATCGAGGTGCGGTAACCGACGCCCAGGATGCTGGTGATGTCGTCCTCGAGATCCGCACCGGAACTGAGGCCGGGACCGGAAATGTCGGTATCGCTGGCCATGTTGCCGCCGATGCCGCCGAAGAAGAACGGCCCGGTCATCCGGTTCTGTGCCTGCGCCGCTGTCGAAATCCCCAGAGCCAGCACCGCCGGAAGCAGAATACGTTCGATCTTCATGTCCCCACCCTGTCGTTGCGCTCGCGCAGGCCCTTGCGCGCGGGCAGCGATAACAATACGCCAGCCGGACGTCGTTCCCACCGGCCCGGCTGGTCTCTTATCATGAGCGGAGATCACGAGCGAGACCGGCCCGGGACGGAGTGATTCGCCGGTCCCGCGAGCGGTGAAGTGTACACGTTTTCGAAGAAGGTGTTGAGAATGAGCAAGACGGTCACGGCCTGCATCCTGGTCATCGGCAACGAGATCCTCAGCGGCCGGACGAAGGACGCCAACCTGCCGTTCCTCGCCGAGGGGCTCAACGCGCTGGGAATCCAGGTGCGCGAGGCTCGGGTGGTTCCCGATATCGAGGCGGAAATCGTCGATGCGGTGAACGCCGTGCGGGCGCGCTACGACTATGTCTTCACCACCGGCGGCATCTGCCCCACGCACGACGACATCACCGCCGACTGCATCGCCCGGGCCTTCGGCGTGCCGATCGGCTACCACCCCGACGCCTACGCCCTGCTGGAGCGCCACTACGCCACGACAGGCGCCGAGTTCAACGACGCCCGCAAGCGCATGGCCCGGACGCCCGAGGGGGCCAGCCTGATCGAGAACCCGGTTTCGAAGGCGCCGGGCTTCCGCATCGGCAATGTCTTCGTCCTGGCCGGGGTGCCGATGATCTGCCAGGCGATGTTCGAGTCCCTCCGGCCCGAACTGGTGGGCGGCGATCCGGTACAGTCGATCTCGATCGGGGTGTTCCTGGGCGAGGGGATCATGGCCGCGGGCCTCGGCGAGATCCAGCAACGCCATCCGGGCGTCGATATCGGCTCCTATCCGTTCTACCGCGACAAGCGTTACGGCACGACGATCGTCAGCCGGGGCCAGGACCGGGCCGCGCTGGAGAGCGCGGCGGAGGAGGTGCGGGCCCTGATGCGCCGCGAGGGCGGCGAACCGGTCGAGGATCTGGCCGGCTGAGAACGGGCCCCGGGTCGTGATTCGTCGCGCATTTCGCCCTTGTCCCGACCGCGAATGCGGCTTGTCGCCCGGCGCATCTGCGGCAATGATGGGTTTTTGATCGGCCGGTAAAATTTCACCGGTTTCCGGGAGCGCCGATGTTCACGGTCGACACCGTTTCCTTCACATCCGCCGACGCGGCGTCGCGTTTCTGCGCATCGCTGAAAGAGACGGGATTCGCCGTGTTGCGCGATCATCCCGTTCCGCAGACGCTGATCGCGCGGGCCTACGGCGAATGGCGGGATTTCTTCGCGGGTACGGACAAGCACGCCTTCACGGCCGACCCCGAGCGCCAGGACGGCTATTTCCCGTTTCTTTCGGAGAACGCCAAGGACAGCCCGCTCAAGGACCTGAAAGAATTCTACCACGTCTATCCCGACGGCCGGCTGCCCGCGGCGCTGGAGGAAACCAGCCGCGAACTGCACGACTCCCTCGTCGCGCTCGGCCGCACGTTGCTGGGCTGGATCGAGCAGGAGAGCCCGCCCGCGGTGCGCGCGCGTTACAGCGAGCCGTTGCCGGCGATGCTCGACGGCAGCCGGCAGAACCTGCTGCGCATCCTGCATTATCCGCCGCTCCGGGCCGACGTCGAACCCGGCGCCGTGCGTGCCGCGGCGCACGAGGACATCAACCTGATCACCCTGCTGATCACCGGCAGCGAGCCGGGCCTGCAGGCCCGCGATGCCGAGGGCCGGTGGCACGACGTGCCGTGCGATGCCGGCATGATCACGGTCAATGTCGGAGACATGCTGCAGATGGCCTCGGGCGGTTACTACCCCTCGACCACCCACCGGGTCGTCAATCCGCCGGCGCAGGCCAACGTCTCGCGCTATTCGATGCCGATGTTCCTGCACCCCCGGCCGGCCGTCGTGCTGCAGCCGGGCACCACGGCCGACGACTACCTGCAGGCCCGCTTGCGCGAAATCGGCTTGAAATCGTGAGGCGGCGGATGCTGCAATCCGCCGGTGCCCCGATCCGGCGTCGGCGTGCGGCTGGGGTGGCGAAGCATTCCATCCGGTGGACGGCAGGCCCGCCGCGCCGGACGAGCGAACGGGACGGGACGGTCCCGCAACAACAGGGGCGGAGGCCCCGATCCACAGGAGGCTAGGACCATGCGATTTGCGAAACTGATGATGACGGCGGCCGCCGCGGTGCTGGCCGCCGGCGTCGCCCACGCGGCCGACTTCAAGCCGGCGGTGATCTACGACATGGGCGGCAAGTTCGACCAATCCTTCAACGAGGGCGTCGCCAACGGCGTCAAGCGCTTCACCGACGAGACCGGCGTGAAGGTGATGGAGTTCGAGGTCACCAACGAGACCCAGCGCGAGCAGGCGATGCAGCGCATGGTGCAGCGCGGCGCCACCATCGTGCTCGGCGTCGGCTTCGCCCAGGCCGACGCGATCAACAAGGTGGCCGGCGAGAACCCGGACCGCCAGTTCTCGATCATCGACGTCTTCTGGCTCGATCGGCCCAACCTGCGCCAGTACAACTTCAAGGAGCATGAGGGCAGCTACCTCGTCGGCGTCGCCGCGGCGCTGACCAGCAAGACCGGAAAGGTCGGTTTCGTCGGCGGCATGGACATCCCGCTGATCCGCAAGTTCGCCTGCGGCTACGTGCAGGGCGTGAAGTCGGTCGATCCCAAGATCGAGGTGCTGCAGAACATGACCGGCACGACCCCGGCGGCCTGGAACGATCCCACCAAGGGGGCGGAACTCACCCAGGGTCAGATCGACCGCGGCGCCGACGTGGTCTACCACGCCGCCGGCGGCACCGGCATGGGCGTGATCCGCGCCGCGGCGGACGCGGGCAAGCTCGCCATCGGCGTCGACAGCAACCAGAACCATGTCGCGCCGGGCACCGTGCTGACCTCGATGGTCAAGCGGGTCGACGTCGCCGCCTACCAGACCTTCAAGGACGCCATGGACGGCAAGTTCTCCGCCGGCATCCGCACGCTCGGCCTGAAGGAAGGCGGGGTCGACTGGGCGCTGGACGAGCACAACGAGAAGCTGGTCGCGGGCGACGTGAAGGCCAAGGTCGAGGCCGCCAAGGCCGCGATCATCAACGGTTCGATCACGGTGCACAATTACGAGACCGACAAGTCCTGCCCGCATTGAGGCGGAACGCGACGACAGTCTCCCCGAACCGGTGACCGGGGGCTCCGGGCCGGAAACCGGCGGCGCGCGGGACGCGCCGCCGGCGATCCGGCTGGTCGACATCTGCAAGCGCTTCGGCGCGGTGCAGGCCAATCGCGACGTCAACCTGAGCGTCGCGAAGGGGAGCATTCACGGCATCATCGGCGAAAACGGCGCCGGCAAGTCGACCCTCGTCAGCATCCTCTACGGCTTCTACACGGCCGACAGCGGGGCGATCGAGATCGACGGCGCGCCGGTTGCGATCATGTCCTCGGCGGACGCCATCGCCCGGGGCATCGGCATGGTGCACCAGCATTTCATGCTGGTGCCGCCCTTCACGGTGCTGGAAAACGTGATGCTGGGCGCCGAGGGCGGTCCGCTGCTGGCCGAGGGCAAGCGGCAGGTGCGGGCCAGCCTGGAGGAGATCAGCGCCCGGCACGGCCTCGACGTCGATCCCGACGCCCGGGTCGAGGACCTGCCGGTCGGCGTGAAGCAGCGCGTCGAGATCCTGAAGGCGCTGCAGCGCGGCGCGCGCATCCTGATCCTGGACGAACCCACCGGCGTGCTGACGCCGGAGGAGACCGACCGGCTGTTCGACATCCTGGGCACGCTGCGCGACGAGGGCGTCACGGTACTGCTGATCACCCACAAGCTGCGCGAGATCATGGCGATCACGGACGCGGTTTCTGTCATGCGCCAGGGCCGGATGGTGGCGCACCGGCGCACCGCCGAAACCGACCGTGCCGAGCTCGCCGAGCTGATGGTCGGCCGCTCGGTGCTGCTCGAGGTCGATCACACGCCGGCCCGGCCCGGCGCCGTGGCGCTCGACGTCGTCGGCCTCGGCTATCGCGACGAGGCCGGGGTCGCCCGCCTCGAGGACGTCAGCTTCCAGGTCCGCAAGGGGGAGATCGTCGGTATCGCCGGGGTCTCGGGCAACGGCCAGTCGGAACTGCTGGACATCCTTTCGGGCATCCTTGCGCCCGGAAGCGGCAGTTTCACGCTGGGCACCGAAACGGTGAGCCCGCGCCAGCCGGCCGATCCCGCCCGCCTGCGCCAGTGGCGGCTGGCGCACGTGCCCGAAGACCGTCACGTGCGCGGCCTGGTGCTGCCGTTCGACCTGATGGAGAACGCGGTGCTGGGCTATCACACCGGCCCCGCCACCGGTTCGGGCCTTCTGCTCGATCTTGCCGCCATGCGCCGGCACTGCACGACGCTTTCCGACCGTTTCGACGTGCGCCCGCGCAACCCGGATCTCGCCGCCCGGGGGCTCTCGGGGGGAAACCAGCAGAAGCTGGTGCTGGCCCGCGAGATGACCGTGGCGCCGGACGTGCTGCTGGTCGGCCAGCCGACCCGCGGCGTCGACATCGGCGCCATCGAATACATTCACCAGCAGCTCCTGCAGCTGCGCGACGCCGGCAGCGCCCTGCTGCTGGTCTCGGTGGAGCTGGACGAGATCCTCGGCCTGTCCGACCGCATCCTGGTGATGAACCAGGGCCGCATCGTCGGCGAATGCGCCCGCGCGGACGCCGATGCCCGGACGCTCGGCCTGATGATGGCGGGGGTCTCGCCCGCCAGCGCGGCATGAATTCCTCGGCCCTGCCGCGCTGGGTCGATATCGGCCTGCTGCCGGCGATCAACCTGCTGGCCGCCTTCGTGGTCTCCGGCCTGGTGATCGCGCTGATCGGCGAGAACCCGTTCGCCGCGCTGGCGGTGATGCTGAAGGGGGCGCTGGTCTATCCCGGCAGCCTCGGTTTCACGCTGTATTACGCCACCAACTTCATCTTCACCGGGCTGGCCGTTTCCGTCGCCTTCCACGCCATGCTGTTCAACATCGGCGGCGAGGGGCAGGCCTATATCGGCGGCCTGGGGGCCGGGCTGGTGGTGCTGGCGCTCGACAGCATCTTCCCCGGCCTGCTGGTGCTGCCGCTGGCGATCGCCGGCGCCGCCCTGTTCGGCGCCGCCTGGGCCTTCATTCCCGGCTACCTGCAGGCCTATCGCGGCAGCCACGTGGTGATCACCACGATCATGTTCAACTTCATCGCCTCGGGCGTGATGGTGGCGCTGCTGGGCGGCGTGCTGATGCGCGAGGGCCAGAGCTCGCCGGCCAGCCGGGTCTTCGCCGAGAGCGCGCAGCTGCCCTCGATGCAGGAGATGGCGGGCTGGCTGGGCTTCGAGATCGCCCGCTCGCCGCTGAACCTGTCCTTTCCCCTGGCGCTGCTCGCCTGCGTCGGCGTCTGGCTGCTGATCTGGCGCACCCGGTTCGGCTTCGCGCTCCGGGCGCTGGGCCATTCGGAGCCGGCCGCCGCCTATGCCGGCATCCGGGTTCCCCGGGTGATCGTCATCGCCATGGCGATCTCCGGCGGTCTCGCCGGCCTGATGGCGGTGAACGAGATCCTCGGCGTGCAGCACAAGCTGATCCTGAACTTCACCGCCGGCTACGGCTTCACCGGCATCGCGGTCTCGCTGATGGGACGCAACCACCCCGTCGGCATCGTGCTCGCGAGCCTGCTGTTCGGGGTGATCTACCAGGGCGGCACCGAGCTCGACTTCGAGTTCGACAGCATCAACCGGCAGATGGTGCTGCTGATTCAGGGCCTGATCATCCTGTTCTCCGGCGCGCTCGCCTACATGTTCAATCCCCTGATGGTGCGGCTGTTCCTGCGCCGTACCGCCCGCGGCGGCGGCGGGGCCAGTCCGGCGGCGGCGGAGTAGGGCGATGCTGGACCTGTTCTTCCACCTGCTGCTGATCCTCGACGGCTCGCTGCGCCTCGCGACACCGCTGATCCTGTGCGCCATGGCGGGCCTGCTGTCGGAACGCTCGGGCGTGATCGACATCTCGCTGGAAGGCAAGCTGCTGACCGGCGCCTTCGCCGCGGCGGCGGCGACCTCGCTCTCGGGCTCGGCCTGGCTCGGGCTTGCCTGCGCGCTGACAACGACGGTGGGGCTCGGCCTGCTGCACGGCTTTGCCTGCATCACCCACAAGGGCAACCAGATCATCAGCGGCGTCGCCATCAACATCCTGGCCTCGGGTCTGACCGTGACGCTGGGCATCGCCCTGTTCCGCCAGGGCGGGCAGACGCCGCCGCTGGGTGGCGACGAACGCTTCCGGCCGATCGTCTGGCCGTTCGCGGAGGCCGTGCGCGAGGTGCCGATCGTGGGCCAGCTCTATGCGGAGCTGGTGAGCGGCCACAACCTGATCGTCTATGTCGCGATCCTGGTGGTGCCGGCCGTGGCCTGGCTGCTGCACCGCACCCGCTTCGGGCTGCGCCTGCGGGCCGTCGGCGAGGTGCCCGAGGCGGTGGACAGTTCCGGCATCTCGGTCGCCTGGCTGCGCTACCGGGCGCTGATCCTGGCCGGCCTGCTGTGCGGTCTCGCGGGCGCCTATCTCTCCACCGCGCATGGCGCCGGCTTCGTGCGCGAGATGAGCGCGGGCAAGGGCTATATCGCGCTGGCCGCGATGATCTTCGGCAAGTGGCGGCCCTGGCCGACCCTGTTCGCCTGCCTGCTGTTCGGTTTCCTCGAGACCGTCGCCGGCCGCCTGCAGGGCACCGAACTGCCGCTGGTCGGCCAGATCCCGGTGGAATATGTCCTCGTGCTGCCCTACGTGCTCACCGTGGTGCTGCTGGCCGGCTTCTTCGGCCGGGCGATCCCGCCGCGGGCCATCGGCGTGCCCTACAGCAAGGAACACTGACCGGGGGACGGGGGACAGGGGACGGGGACGGAGTCCCGCGCCCTATTTCGTGCCGTAGATCCGGTCGCCGGCGTCGCCAAGACCGGGCACGATGTAGCCCAGCTCGTTCAGCTTCTCGTCCAGCGCGGCCGTGAACACCGGCACGTCGGGATGCTGTGCGGCGAAGGCGTCCCGGCCCTCGGGCGCGGCGACAAGGGCGAGGAAGCGGATGTCGCGGGCGCCGGCCTCCTTCACCTTGGTGACGGCATCGACGGCCGAGCCGCCGGTCGCCAGCATCGGGTCGACCACGATGGTCACCCGCTGGTCCATGTCCTCGGGCAGCTTCATGTAGTACTCGACCGGCTGCAGGGTCTCGTGGTCGCGATAGACGCCGACATGGCCGACCCGGGCCGAGGGCACCAGTTCCAGCAGGCCGTCCAGCAGGCCGTTGCCCGCCCGCAGCACCGAGACGAAACACAGTTTCTTGCCCGACAGCTTGCGCCCGGTCATCGGCGCGACCGGGGTCTCGACCTCGACATCATCGAGCTTCAGGTCGGCCAGCACCTCGTAGGCCAGCAACAGGCTGATTTCCTTCAGCAACTGGCGGAACTTGGAGGTCGAGGTGTCCTTCTTGCGCATCAGCGTCAGCTTGTGCTCGACCAGCGGATGATCGACGACGGTGAAGGATGGACCGCTCATGCCGGAACCTCGTGTCGGGGAAGGGGAGACCGCCCACCCATACGGCCCCCGGACGGGCGCGCCAAGTCCGAATCCGCCCTGCCAGTGGCTCGCGGGCAATTCCGTCCCGGGAGCATTGTGAGTAAGGTGCCGCCGGCGTCGCGGGCGTGGCGGAATTGGTAGACGCAAGGGACTTAAAATCCCTCGGCCTCTGGCCATGCCGGTTCGAGTCCGGCCGCCCGCACCAGAAACCGGGAGTGTTCTCCCAGCGGCGGGCCTCTTCATGCCCCTCTTGTCGATTGCGCGAAATTTCGCCGGCGACCCGGCCGACACCGTGGACACGCGGTCGGAGAAGGTGGCCATCTTCCTGGTGTCGACGGCCTGTTGCGCCGCGGGCTGTGTCTGGTCGGCGATGTACTGGGCGGCCTTCGGCTTCGGCACCACCGCCGTTCTGCCGCTCGTCTTCGTGCTCGTCGTCGGCGCGGCGCTCGTTGTTGCGCACCGGGGCGGCAATCACCGCATCGCCGTCCACGCCCAGATCGTCTGCATCGTCTACGTCACCACGGCGATCCAGTGGAGCATCGGCGATGTCGTCGATTCCGGGTTCGTCATGGCCTGGGCCTTCATGGGTCCCCTGATCGCGCTGATGTTCTTCTCGGTCCGCCACGCCCTGGCCTGGCAGGGACTGTTCGTGATCAACATCGTCCTCACCGTTGCCTTCGACGACGTCTTTTCCCGGTACGGTGAAGGCGTCGATGAAACCTGGCGGAATTTCTTCTTCGCGATGAACCTTGGCGTCGCATCCAGCGTCGTCTTCGCGTTTGCTGCCTACTTCGTGCGCGCGGCGCTGGGCGAGAAGGAGAAGGCCGACCGGTTGCTGCGAAACATCCTGCCGGAGAAGGTTGCCCGGACGCTGAAAGACCGGGACGGCGTGATCGCCGAGGAATTCGGGTCCGTCAGTGTCCTGTTCGCCGATATCGTGGACTACACGGCCTATGCGAACCGGAAGAGCGCCGCCGAAGTGGTCTCGAAACTCGACGGGATCTTCGACCGTTTCGATCGTCTGGCGGATCGCCACGGACTGGAGAAAATCAAGACGATCGGTGATGCCTACATGGTGGTGGGCGGCCTGCCGGTGCCGCGCAGCGATCACTGCAGAGCGAGCGCGGCCATGGCCCTGGACATGCTCGAGGCGATCGCCACGGTCGAACGGGACGACGGCGTGCCGTTTGCGCTGCGGATCGGCCTGCATGCGGGTCCCGTCGTTGCCGGCGTGATCGGACGGCGGAAATTCGCCTATGACCTCTGGGGCGACACGGTCAATGTCGCCAGCCGCCTGGAGGCGACCGGGAAACCGGGCGAAATCCGTGTCAGCGACGCGGTGCATCGTCTGCTGGAAGGTGAATTCACGTTCGAACCGCTGGGCCGGGTCGCCATGAAGGGGGTTGGCGACGTGGAAGTCTGGAACCTGACGGGACGCGTACCGGAGCGGAAACGGGGTGTTTCGACCGAGCTCGAGAAGGCCGACGGGTCCCGATCGGGGTGATTTGCCACCTTGCGCGGTGCTTCGCGCGGTGCGCAAATACCGCCCATGCGCACCACTCTCGAAGCCATGGCGGATGACCGCAACGCCTTCGCCAACGGCCGCACGCTGGCCCGCCACTGGGCTGCCTGGCGTGGCGACGGGGAGGTGCCGGTGCGCAGCGAGATCCGGCCCGAGGAACTGGGCGGGGTGCTGGCCTCCAGCATGATCATGGAGGTCGAGGACCGCGAGCGGGTGGTCCTGCGACTCGCCCCCAGCGTGCTGGAGGAGCGCATCGGCCGCTCGCAGCGCGGGGTCAACTTCACCAGCACGAACATGCGCGAGGGCCGCGAGGAACGCCTGCGGCGGTTCTGGAACGCCGTCAGCCTGCCGTGCGGCACCTTCACCCGCAATCACAGCCTGCTGGCAGACGGACGCAAGATCGCCTACGTCACGCTGATGCTGCCGCTGACCCGGGAGGCCGGCGCGCCGCCGCGCCTGCTGATCGGCAGCATCGACCTGATCGAATCCGAGGAGATCTGGCTCCAGCCCAGCGACCTGATCGAGACGCCGCCGGCGAAAGAGTGCACCTACGTGGACCTGGGCTTCGGCACGCCCTGATGTCGGCGGGCCCCGCTCAGGCCGGGATGGCGACCTTGTCGGCAGGCGGCGGGGCCGCCTTCGCGGGGCGCTTGAGCCGGGCGAACAGGTCGAGGGCGCGGACGATCATGTCGCGATCGAACGGCTTTTCCAGATAGCCGTGAATGCCGAAACGGCCAGCCTGCTCCTGCCAGTCGCCCGCGGCATCGCCGCTCAGCAGGAAGACCACGCAGCGGCGGTCGACCTGGCGGATCGCGCGCAGCAGTTCGATGCCATTGCAGCCGGGCATGTTGACATCGAGGAAGATCAGGTCCGGGCGCCGGGTCATGAAGACGGCAAGGCCGCGTTCGCCGTCGGCCGCCTCGTGAACCCTCAGGCCCGGCGCCAGCGCCTCCAGCACGGGGCGCAGCAGGTTTCTCAGGGTCGGCGAATCATCCACCACCAGGGCGCTCAGGCCTGCAAAGGGCTTGTCTTCGTTCTGCATGGACCTGACGGCCTCCGGACTGCGGCAATCGTCTATCCCGCCTTGGCGGTCGGATCGCTTGACTCATCAACGATGGCGGCAGCGGGTAAAGGCTTCCTTAAGGCGCGGCGGGATCCGCCGCCCGGACCCGTCCGGCGGCCGTCGTCCCGTCGACGGACGCTGGCGTCATCATCGCCGCGCCCTCGACGGGATCGCGCGCCAGGGCCTCGCGCAGGGGGCCCAGATGCGCCGCGTAGCGTTCGGACTTCGCCACCGAGGAGCGGTAGACCGGCTGGCGCGCCTGCCAGGCACTCGCCGTGCGGATGGTGCGCGTGCCCCTGTCCCCGCCGAGGCAGGCGGGATCCCAGTCGAGGCCGAGAAAGGCGACGAGGCGGCGGGTCTCGGCCTCGGGATCGGCCACCAGGTCCTCGTAGTTCACGTCCGTGATCGCCAGCGGCGAATGTTCGCGGTGCAGCGCGACGATGCGCTCGTACAGCCGGTAGAAACGGCCCGTCGCGGCCAGATCGTAGGACCAGGGGTGGCCCACGGTGAAGTTCTGGAAGTAGCAGGACAGACAGGTGTCCAGCGGGTCGCGGCGCACGTGGATCACCCGGCCGCGCGGGAACAGCAGGGCGATCAGGGCGAGCCGGAAGAAGTTGTGCGGCAGCTTGTCGACAATGCGCCGCGTGCCGTCCGGCAGCCCGCGCGAGACATGCTGTAGGTAGGCCTGCGCGAAGCCCCGGGCCTCGTCCGGCGCGACCTGCGGCAGGTATCCCGCCATGCCCTCGATGGCGCCGCCGCGCTGGCGGATCCGCTCGCGAAGCGTGCGCTCGATCGCCGGCAGGTCCTCACGTTCGCCGACCCCCGCGATCGCCGGGTGCCGGGCCAGGATCTGCTCGACCAGGGTGGTGCCCGAGCGCGGCATGCCGACGATGAAGACCGGCAAGTCGCTCCGATCGCCGTCGCCTTTGCCGCGGTCGAGGAAGGCTTGGTCGAAGACCGCGATCAGGCGCTCGACCCAGGCTTTGTCCAGGCCGAGG
>JBGTSP010000090.1:0-14584 GCA_041940205.1 Alphaproteobacteria bacterium | reverse complement strand
GGATCTGACCGGCGTGGCCGCCGTGGACAAGGTCGTGTTCCGCTATCGCCGTCAGGGGGCGCAGGTCGACCTCATCGGAATGAATGAGGCCGGGCGGACCCTGATCGACAAGCTGGGCCGGCATGACAAGAGCCACCTGCCCGTCGGCGCCGCCCACCGCAACAGGCCAGACGCGAACGACGCCGGTCAGCCCCAGACTGTCGATGGCGACGAGGCTGGCGTCGGCGATCTTGGTGTTCCCTTCACGCAGGCGTTCGGCCGTCTTGGCGAAACGGCCGGGGCCGAACACCTCGTCGTACAGCGCCTCGATGGCGCCGGCATGCTCCGGCGACTCGGGAATGATCTCGTAGGCTGGAATGGCGTTCATGGGGCGCGGGGCTCCGAAGACGAGAGTGACGAACCAACGACCGCAGCCTCTCCATCCTTGGATCAGCCCAGGTCAGCGCATCACCGCTGGTCGCCGTCTTCCCCCCAAACCCATTTAAGGAATCGGGGGCCCTTCGCGCAGCCGGTTATCGGGGGGTGCAAATAGGGACACCCGGGGCCCCGTGCAAGGGAAAATGTGTGACACGTCCGTGGGCGGAGGCCGCCTTCCCTCTGGCCCGGCCATGTGCAGACTGGCCCGAAAGACGGGAGGAAACGGACATGGGCGTGCTCGACGGCAAGGTTGTTCTGATCACCGGGGGCGGCAACGGCATCGGCAAGGAGACGGCGCTTCTCCTGGCGCGCGAGGGCGCGAAGGTGGTGGTGAACGACCTCGGCGGAGCGCTGACAGGGGGCGATACAGGCTCGTCGGGGCCGGCCGAGGCGGTCGCCCAGCAGATCCGCGCCGCCGGCGGCGAGGCCGTCTCCAACTCCGACAGCGTTTCCGACTTCGGGGCCGTGCAGCGGATGGTTGAACAGGCGAAGGACACGTTTGGCGGGCTCCACGCCATCGTGAACCCGGCCGGCATTCTCCGGGACGGCATGTTCCACAAGATGACGGAGGAGGACTGGGATTCGGTCATCGATGTCCATCTGAAGGGCAGCTTCAACACCTCGCGCGCCGCCGCCACATATTTTCGCGAGCAGGGCTCCGGCGCCTTCGTGCACATGACCTCGACCTCGGGCCTCGTCGGCAATTTCGGCCAGGCCAATTACGCCGCCGCCAAGCTAGGCATCGTCGGCCTGTCCAAGTCGCTGGCCCTCGACATGTCCCGCTTCGGCGTGCGCTCGAACTGCATCTCGCCGTTCGCCTGGTCGCGCCTGATCGGCACGATTCCCATCGCCGACGAGGCCCAGGCCAAGCGGGTCGAGAACATCAAGACCATGACCACGGCGAAGATCGCGCCGGTCGCCGCCTTCCTGCTGTCGGACGCGGCCAGCGAAGTCAGCGGCCAGATCTTCGGCGTGCGCAAGACCGAGATCTTCCTGTTCAGCCAGCACCGCCCGGTGCGTTCGGTGCATCGCGACGAGGGTTGGACGCCGAAGACCGTCGCCGAACATGCCCACCCGGCGATGAAGGCGAACTACTATCCGCTGGACCGCAGCCAGGACGTGTTCAGCTGGGAAGCCATCTGACGCACGGCCTTCGGGTCAACTGAGCGGTTGACAGGCCGCCGCCGCCCGCTGTCTCTTCGCGCATCGGTAAAGACAGCGGGCGGCCGGCGGCCGTTTCATGCGGACGCCGACGGAATCCGGTCTTGTAGCGGCCGGATCCGGATCGAGGGGGACGGCAATGGCGATCGACTACGAGAAACTGAAGAACTGGGACTTCGGCGAGATCGAGCAGGAAGTCACGGTGAAGGACAGCATCCTCTACGCCCTGGGCCTTGGCTTCGGCGCCGACCCGCTGGACGAGAAGCAGCTGCGCTACGTCTACGAGGACGGCCTCGCCGCCCTGCCGACCATGAGCGTGGTGCTCTGCCATCCCGGATTCTGGGCCAAGAACCCCGAAAGCGGGCTCGACTGGGTGAAGATCCTGCACGGCGAACAGGGCCTGCGGATCCACAAGCCGGTGCCGGCCGAGGGCGTGCTGGTCGGGCGCACCCGGATCACCGAGATCATCGACAAGGGCGCCGACAAGGGCGCCCTGCTCTATTCCGAGAAGGATCTCTACGACAAGGCGACGGGCGACCATATCGCCACCACGGCGTCGACCACCTTCGCCCGCGGCGACGGCGGCTTCGGCGGACCGAGCGGGCCGGTGAAACCGGTCCATGCCCTGCCCGAGCGCGCGCCCGACGCGGTCTGCGACCTGCCGACCCTGCCGCAGGCGGCCCTGATCTACCGCCTGTCCGGCGATACCAACCCGCTGCATGCCGACCCGAAGGTGGCGACCGCCGCGGGCTTCAAGGCGCCGATCCTGCACGGCCTGTGCACCCTCGGCGTGGCCGGGCATGCCCTGCTGAAGACCTGCTGCGACTACGATCCCGGCCGCTTCCGCGCTCTCGACCTGCGGTTCTCCGCGCCGGTCTATCCCGGCGAGACCATCCGCACCGAGATCTGGCGGGACGACGGGGTGGTCTCCTTCCGCTCGAGCGTGCTCGAGCGCGATATCGTCGTCCTCAACAACGGCCGCGCGGAGATCGCCTGAACCATGAGCGATCGTTACGATGCCGGCGAACTGAACCGCTTCGCCACCGCCCTGTTCGCCGCCGCCGGCATGCCGGCCGACCGGGCCGAGGTGGTGGCGCGCTATCTCGTCGAGGCCGACCTGATGGGCCACGACACCCACGGCCTCAACCTGGCGCCGGGCTATCTCAACGCCCTCGTCAACGGCGCCATGCCGGCGGACGGCGAGCCCGAGGTGGTCTCGGATACCGGCGCCGCGGCGGCCTGGGATGGCCGCTACCTCTCCGGCGTCTGGCTCACCTGGAAAGGCATGCAGACGGGCTTCGAGCGGGCCCGCCGCTACGGCAGCTTCACCCTGGCGATCCGCCGCAGCCACCACATCGCCTGCCTGGCGGCCTATCTGCCCGATGCCGCCGAACAGGACCTGATGATGATCCTGGCCTCTTCCGACCCCGCCAACGGCGGGGTCGCGCCGTTCGGGGCCGTGGAGGGGGTGTACACGCCGAACCCGATCGCCGCGGCGATCCCGACGACCGGCGATCCGATCCTGATCGACGTCTCCGCCTCGACCACGACGCACGGCCTGACCGGCCGGCTGAAGGCCCGCGGCGAACGCTTCCCGGGCAAGTGGATGATCGATTCCTCCGGCGCGGCGACCGACGATCCCGCGGTGGTCGACGCCGATCCGCCCGGCGCCCTGCTGCCGCTCGGCGGGCTCGATCGCGGCCACAAGGGCTTCGCCCTCGGCCTGCTGGTCGAGGCGCTGACCAGCGGTCTCGGCGGCTTCGGCCGCAAGGATTCGCCCGACAGCTGGGGCGCCTCGGTCTTCCTGCAGGTGCTCGACCCGAAGGCCTTCGGCGGCCTGCCCGACTTCAAGGCCGAGACCGGCTGGCTGTCGGAGGCCTGTCGCGCCGCCGCGGTGCCGCCCGGCCAGCCGCCGGTGCGGCTGCCGGGCGATGGCGCGCTGGCCCGCCGGCGCGCTGCTGTCAGCGACGGCGTCGTGCTGTATGAGAGCATCATGAACGATCTCGCGCCGCTGGCCGAACGGCTCGCGGTGCCGCTTCCCAAACCCCTTGCCTGAAAGAGGACGAAGAACGCCATGCGCAAGAACAGACTGAAGGAAATCTGGGCCGGGGGCGGCGCGGCGGTGAACGCCTGGCTGGCGATCCCCAACTCCTTCTCCGCCGAGCAGATGGCGCACGGCGATTTCGACAGCGTCACCGTCGACATGCAGCACGGCATGGTCGATTTCCAGGCCGCCGTGCCGATGCTGCAGGCGATCTCCACCACCGACAAGGTACCGCTGGTGCGGGTGCCGTGGAACGATCCGATCCCGATCATGAAGTCGCTGGATGCCGGCGCCTACGGCGTGGTCTGCCCGATGGTCAACAACCGCGCCGACGCGGAGAAGTTCGTCGGGGCCTGCCGCTATGCCCCGCAGGGCTATCGCAGCTTCGGACCGCCCCGCGGCCAGCTCTACGGCGGCCCGGACTACGCCGATCACGCCAACGACGAGATCGTCACCCTGGCGATGATCGAGACCGCCGAGGCGATGGACAATCTCGACCAGATCATGAGCGTCGAGGGCCTGGACGCGGTCTATATCGGCCCCTCCGACCTGGCGATCAGTTTCGGCCTGAAGCCGGCGGCCGATCCCAGCGAGCCGAAGGTGCTGGAGGCGATCGCGGAGATCCTGGCGGCGGCGAAGCGCAACAACGTGGTGGCCTCGCTGCACTGTGCCGGCGGCGCCATGGCGAAACGCTATTTCGACCAGGGCTTCCAGCTCGCCACGCTGGCCAACGACGTGCGCCTGATGTTCGCCAAGGCGCAGGAAGAAACCGCCCTGGCGCGCGGGGCCTGACACGCATGGCGAAAATCGTTGTTGCCGGCCGCCTGCACGCGGTCGGGATGGCCGAGTTCGAGGCCCGTTCCGATATCGAGACCGTCGTCGTCGAGACCCCGGAGGATCTCGCGCGCGAGATCGTCGATGCCGACGCTATCACCGTGCGCTCGGCCCGGCTCGACCGCCCGCAGATCGCCTCGGCGAAGCGGCTCAAGGTGGTCTCGCGCCACGGCGTCGGCTACGACCAGATCGACGTCGACGCGCTGAACGACCACGGCATCCCGCTCACCGTGATCGGCGACGCCAACGCCCGGCCGGTGGCCGAGCACACGATGGGCCTGATGCTGGCCCTGGCGAAGGACTATGCCGCCTACGACCGGGCGGTGAAGGGCAACGATTACGGCTTCCGGGAGACGCTCAGGGCCTTCGACCTCGCCGGCAAGACCGTGCTGATCGTCGGCTTCGGCCGCATCGGCACCCGGGTCGCCAAGCGCTGCGAAGCTTTCGAGATGGATATCCTCATCGCCGATCCCAACGTGCCCGAGCGGGTGGTGCGCGGCCAGGGCTATCGCTGGCTCGCCGATTTCCGCGACGGCCTCGCCGAAGCCGACATCGTCACCCTGCACCTGCCGGGAAATTTCGACGGCTCGCCGGTGATGGGCGGCCAGGAATTCCAGCGCATGAAGCCGGGCTCGGTCTTCGTCAACTGCGCGCGCGGCACGCTGATCGACGAGGACGCGCTGTACCGCGCGCTCACCGACGGCCCGCTGCAGGCCGCCGGCCTCGACGTCACCCGCGTCGAGCCGCCGGCCGACGACCATCCCCTGAAGCGCCTCGACAACGTGATCCTGACGCCGCACGTGGCCGCCAGCTCGCGCGAGGGCATGGCCGCCATGTCGGCGGCCACCGCACGCAACGCGCTTGCCGCCGTTGACGGCACGCTCGATCCCTATTTCGTGGTCAACCAGGAGGTGCTGGGCCGGGGTTGAGCCCCGCAAGCGGCCCGGCAGCATGCCCATGCAGATCGATACCGGAACCGAGAAACTCCTCGCCTCCAAGGCCGACGGCATCGGCCGCATCACCTTCAACAATCCCGAGCGGCGCAACGCCATGGCGGTCGCCATGTGGGAGGCGTTGCCCGCCGCCATCGCCGATTTCGAGGCCGATCCCGAGGTCCGGGTGGTGGTGCTGAATGGCGCCGGCGGCAAGGCCTTCGTGTCGGGGGCGGACATTTCCGAGTTCGAGAAGGTGCGCAACACGCCCGAACAGGTGAAGGAATACGAGGAGCGCAGCGCGCGGGCGACCGACCGGCTGCTCAACTGCGAGAAGCCGACGATCGCGATGATCCGCGGCTTCTGCATCGGCGGCGGCATCTCGCTGGCGCTGTGCTGCGACATCCGCATCGCCGCCGACGGCTCGCGCTTCGGGGTGCCGGCGGCCCGTCTCGGCCTCGGCTACAAGTGGGACGGGGTGCATCGCCTGGTCAACCTCGTCGGACCGTCGCTCGCCAAGGAGATCTTCTTCACCGCCCGGCACTTCTCGGCCGCCGAGGCCTACGAGATGGGCCTGATCAACCGCGTCGTCGCCGACGACGGGCTGGAGGACTATGTCGAGGACTATTGCGCCCGGGTCGCCGAGAATGCGCCGATGACCATGTTCGCGGCCAAGCGCACGGTCGACATGCTGGTCGAGGCCCGCGGCTTCGATGCCGCCGAGGCCAACCGCCTGGTCAAGGCCTGCTTCGATTCCGCGGACTATCGCGAAGGCCGCCAGGCCTTCATGGAAAAGCGCAAGCCCGCCTTCCGCGGCGTCTGAGCGCCGCCGGCCGCGTCATGCCTCGGGCATGACCTCGGGCATGAGGCGGCGAACCGGCGCTACGCCGCGGCCGGCACCGGCACCCGGCAGGGCGCCAGCGGCAGGCCCGGCACGTCCATCGCCACCGCGTAGATCGAACCCGCGCGGTCGCTCGCCTCGCCGCCCGACCCGGTGACGACGAACAGCGTGCGCAAATCGTCGCCGCCGAAGCAGACGCTGGTGACCATGCCCTGCGGGCAGGCCAGGCGGCCGATCTCGCGGCCGTCGGGGGCATAGCCGATGACGCAGCCGCCATGCGCGATCGCGACCCAGAGACTGCCGTCCTCGGCCAGCGCGAGGCCGTCGGGCACGCCGGTCTCGACATGCGCGAAGGGCTGGCGCGGGGTCAGCGTGCCGTCGGCATTGCGGGCATGCACGAAGACCGTGTGGTTGCGCGAATCCGAGTGGAACAGGCGACTGCCGTCGGGCGAGACGCCGAGCCCGTTGGTCAGCAGCACCCCGTCCTGCAACGTTTGCACGCTGCCGTCGAGATCGATCATGTGCAGCCAGGCGGGTTTCGGCTCCTCGGCGCCGCCGACCGGCCGGAAGGCGAGCGAGCCGACATAGATCCGGCCCTCCGGATCCGTGGTCAGGTCGTTGAAGCCGATGGCCTCCTCGGCCACGTCGGTGGTCAGGAACACGCCCGCCCGTTCGCCGTCGAACCCCTTGAAGGCGATGTTGCGGCCCGACAGCACCATGCCGTCCTCGGCGTGCAGGGCGGCGCCACCGATGCCCTTGCGGTGCGCGAACACCACCTCGGTCGTGCCGTCCGGCGCCAGCCGGTGCAGGCCGCCATGGATCACGTCGGAAAACAGCAGGCCCCTCTCGGGATGCCAGACCGGCCCCTCGATCAGGCCGAAGCCGCTCGCCAGTTTTTCCATCTCTCCCTCCCCCGACAATCCCTCAGCCTGCCGGCAGGCGGGCGAGCCGCTCTTCCAACAGGGCGAAGAAGCCGTCGTCGTCGATCTCGGTCAGCACCAGGGCGCTCTTCGGCCGCCCGGTGACGCCCCACCAGTCGGCCACCGTCATGCCGCGCACCAGCGGCGAGGCGCACTCGACGCGCAGGTTGACCTCGCGGCCGGAAAACAGCTCCGGGCGCAGCAGCCAGGCGATCACGCAGGGATCGTGCAGCGCGCCGCCGTCGAGGCCGAAGCGGCCCTCGTCGAAACGGTTGTAAAAGTTCAGCATCCCGGCCACGGCGTCGGCGACCGGCCCACCCCGCGCGGCGATGCGCGCCGAGCGGGCCCTGGTGGCGATCGCCCGGTGGGTGACGTCCAGCGGCACCAGGGTCAGCGGCACGCCGGCGGTGAACACGGCCTCCGCCGCCTCGGGGTCGACATAGACGTTGAACTCGGCGGCGGGCGCGACGTTGCCGCCCTCGAAGATGCTGCCGGCCATGGCCACGATGCGGGCGATGCCCTCGCGGATGCGCGGCTCGCGAGCGAGCGCGGTGGCCACGTTGGTCAGCGGTCCCAGCGTGCACAGCGTGATCGGCGCGTCCTTCGCCGCCAGCAGGGTCTCGATCATCCAGTCGACGGCGTGCGCCTCCTGGAGCGCCATCGTCGGCTCCGGCAGGTCGGCGCCGTCGAGGCCGGTCAGACCGTGCACATGCTCGGCGGTGACGAGGCTGCCGACAAGCGGCTTCTCGCAGCCGGCATGGATCGCGACGTCGGGTCGGCCCGCCACCTCGCAGATCTTGCGGGCGTTCTTCGTCGTGAGCTCCAGCGGGACGTTGCCGGCGACGCAGCAGATGCCCTTCAGGTCGAGTTCCGGCGAGGCCAGCGCCAGCAGGATGGCGACGGCACCGCCCTGGCCGGGATCGGTGTCGATGATGATCGGCAGCGGGCGGGGGGTCATGCGAGCTCCTCCAGCGGGGCGAGATCGGCGAGGCGGGCCTCGATGGCGGCCCGGTCGGGCAGGGCGGACTGGGCGCCGAGACGCGTGCAGGCAAGCGCCCCGGCGATGCAGCCCTCGCGGGTCGCCGCCGCCGCGTCGTGACCGCGGTCGAGGGCGGCGGTGAAGGCGCCGCAGAAGGCGTCGCCCGCGCCGGTCGTGTCGACCGCCTCGACCTCAAGCGTGCCGCAGCGCCAGCCGGCCCCGCCCTGCCAGCCGACCGCGCCCTCGGATCCCAGGGTGGCGATGCAGGCCAGATCGTGGCGTCCGGCCAGCGCCCGGACGGCGGCGACGGGATCGTCGGCCGCCAGTCCCGCCTCGCCGGCCAGCGCGGCGGCCTCGATCTCGTTGACGATCAGCACGTCGAGCGCATCCAGCAGCTCGGCGGGCAGGTCGCGGAAGGGTGCGGCGTTCAGCACCACGGCCGCGCCCGAAGAGGCCCCGCGCCGGGCGATGGCCACGGTCTCGGCGAACGGCACCTCGAGCTGCAGCAGCAGCACGCCGGCCGCCGCCAGCCGGGCCTCGCTGACCTGTGCGGCCCGGCTCTCCATGTTGGCGCCGGAGGCCACCATGATCCGGTTGCCGCCGCCCGCGCGCACCCAGACCGAGCCGTAGCCGGTGGCCCGGTGGCCCTGGCCGATCCCGCTCAGGTCGACGCCGGCTGCGCGCAGGCCGGCGAGGCCGACCTCGGCATGGGCGTCGCGGCCGACGGTCGCCACCATCGCCACGGCGGCGCCGGCCCTGGCGGCGGCGAGCGCCTGGTTGGCGCCCTTGCCGCCGGGCAGCAGGTCGTAGCTGTCGGCGAAGGCGGTCTCGCCCTCCTCCGCCAGGTGCCCGGCCGTGATCACGCCGTCGACATTCACCGATCCGAAGACCAGCACCGCCATCGCGTCAGCCCACCCGGGCGAGCTGGCCGCCGTCCACCGGCAGCAGCACGCCGGTGACGAAGCGGGCCTCGTCGGAGGCCAGGTACAGGGCGGCGTTGGCGACGTCCCAGGCCGTGCCCATCTGCCGGCCCAGCGGCACCCGCCGGTTGCGCGCCGTGCGCACCTCGTCGCGGGAGATGTTCTGTTCCATCGCCCGCCGCTCGATCGCCATCGGCGTGTCCATCAGGCCGGGCAGGATGGCGTTCACCCGGATGCCGTGGTCGGCATTCTCGATCGCCAGTTCCTGGGTCAGCGCGTTCACCCCGACCTTGGTCAGGCGGTAGATCACCGTGCCCATGGCGGCGAGCGAGGCCACCGACGAGATGTTGATGATCGATCCGCCGCCGCCCTCGCGCATCACCGGCAGGGCGTGCTTGCAGGTCATCGCCATGCCGAACAGGTTCATGTCCATGATCTCGCGCCACTGCGTCTCGTCGAGATGCTCGCCGTCGGAATCGCCGCGCGAACGGCCGACATTGTTGTGCAGGATGTCGAGGCCGCCGAAGCGCTCGCGGGCCGCCGCGATCAGCCCCGCGCAATCGGCCTCGCGGGTGATGTCGGCGGCGAAGGCGACGGCCTCGCCGCCGGCCTCGGTGATCATCGCCACGGTGTCCTCGGCCGACTCCAGCCGGTTGTCGACCACCATCACCCGCGCCCCCTCCTGGGCGAAGCGCAGCGCCGTCGCCCGGCCGTTGCCGATGGTCTCGCCCGGCGTCTGTCCCCCGCCCACGATCACGGCGGTCTTGTCCTTCAGTCGCATGCACCCCTCCCTTGCGGTCTCCCCCGGGCCGGACCGCGGTTTGCTCCCGGGCCGGCGGCTGCAGTATGCAGGGCCGCGGGCGACTTTGGCAGCCCGCGATCGGGGGAGGGACGAATGGCCATACTGGAACGCGACGGCGTCAACATCTTCTACGAGGATTCGGGCAGCGGTCCCGCGATCCTGCTGAGCCACGGCTACAGTGCCTCGTCGGCGATGTGGCGCGACCAGGTCCGCCACCTGGCCGGCCGCTACCGGGTGATCACCTGGGACTTTCGCGGCCACGGCCGCAGCGACTATCCCGCCGATCCGGCGCGCTATTCCGAGGCGCTGACGGTGGCCGACATGGCGGCCCTGCTGGATGCCTGCGGGCTCGAGCGGGCGGTGATCGGCGGCCTGTCGCTGGGCGGCTACATGTCGCTCGCCTTCCACCGCGACCACCGGGCGCGTACGGCGGCGCTGATGCTGTTCGATACCGGTCCCGGCTTCCGCAAGGACGCCGCCCGCGAGGCCTGGAACGAGACCGCGCGCGAGCGCGCCCGGCGCTTCGACGAGGAGGGCCTGGCCGCGCTCGCCGGCAGCGCCGAGCGCCGCGCCGACGAACACCGCGACGCCACCGGCCTGGCGCACGCCGCGCGCGGCATGCTGGCCCAGCGCGACGGCAGCGTGATGGACTCCCTGCCGACGATCGCCGTGCCGACCCTGGTGCTGGTGGGGGCCGAGGACGAACCGTTCCTCGGCGCGACCGACTACATGGCCGGCAAGATCGCGGGCAGCCGCAAGGTCGTGATTCCCGGCGCCGGCCACGCCGCCAATCTCGACCAGCCGGCGGCCTTCAATGCCGCGCTCGACGCCTTTCTCGATCCCCTGTCGCCATGGTGAACCCGCTCACCGGACGGCCCGTCCTGCTGTTCTGCTCGCCCGAGGATCCGCCGGACCTCTGGCAGGAGGCGCTGGCGCGGGAGATGCCGGATCTCGAGGTGCGCCTCTGGCCGGAGGCCGGCGCGCTGGAGGAAATCGACCACGCGCTGGTCTACAAGCCGCCGCACGGCATGCTGGCCACCCTGCCCAACCTGCGGGCGATCTTCTCGATCGCTGCCGGGGTCGATGCCATCGTCGCCGATCCCGACCTGCCGGACGTGCCGCTGGTGCGCATGGTGGACGACAATCTGCGCGACATGATGAGCGAGTACGCGATCTACGCGGTGCTGCATTTCCACCGCGAGATGCCGCGTTTCTTCGCCCAGATGCCTCACGCCGAGTGGAACCGCGGCTGGCCCGCCTACACCGCCGACACCGCGGTCGGCGTGCTCGGCCTGGGGGCGATCGGGCAGGACGTCGCCGCCAAGCTGGGGGCGCTCGGTTTCGCCATGCACGGCTGGTCGCGTTCGCCCCGCACGGTCGCGGGCGTCACCTGCCATCACGGCGATGCCGGCCTGCTGGCGATGGCCGCGCAGGTCCGCTACCTCGTCTGCGTGCTGCCGCTGACCGGGGAGACCCGGGGCATCATCGGCCGCGACCTGCTGGCGGCGCTGCCCCGTGGCGCCTGCGTGATCAATATCGGTCGTGGCGGACATGTCGACGATGCGGCCCTGCTGGCGGCGCTCGAGGACGGCCGGGTCGCCGGCGCCTTTCTCGACGTCTTCAACACCGAGCCGCTGCCGGCCGATCATCCCTACTGGGCGCATCCGAAGGTCTGGATCACCCCGCACATCGCCGGCGAGCTGGTGCCGCGCTCCTGCGCCCGTTCGGTGGTCGCCAACATCCGCCGCCTCGAGGCCGGCGAGGCGTTGCCGCACACCTACGATTTCGACCGCGGCTACTGAGCCCCGACAGGCTCGCCGTCGAGGAACAGCCGGCCCAGCCGGGCGCGGCCGTCGCCGTGCACCAGCAGTTCGAGCTGCAGGCGTTCCGGTTCGGCCCGGCTGATCTTCTCCAGCGCGGGAGCCGCGTCCTCCGGCAGGTAGATCCGGAAGGCCTTGGAGCTCTGCAGCGACGGCCGGGCCGGAAGGAAGCGCGGCGCCGCCAGGCGGCCCTCGCAGGCCGGCCGCGGTTCCCGCCGCGGTACCAGGCGATAGCGCGGCGGGGCGCCGTCGTCGGCGGCGATGCGGCAGACATAGCAGGCCTTGTGATTGAGGCAGGCGGTCCTGTCCGCGGGCAGGGCCAGGTCGCGCCAGTCGATGCGCGCCCGCAGGTAGCGGCCGCGCAGCAGGTCGCGTGGGTCGACCCCCACCATCGGCAGGCGCCAGGCGACCGAGCGGGCGGCCTCGTATTCGAGCAGGGCGACCTGGGCGCCCGGCACGATCAGCGGCAGGGCGAGCGCGGCGGCCAGCAGCCATCGCGCGATCATGATGCCTCCTCCCGCCGGCGAAACAGGCCCAGCCGGCGCACCAGCACGATCACCAGCAGCGCAAACAGGCCGGTGCCGACCAGGCCGACGCCGGTCGCCAGCAGCGAGCCCAGCGCCTCCAGCACCACGATCAGGATGCGCCCGGCGACGCCGGCGACCGCGAAGCCGAACAGGGTCGGCTGGCCGCTGCGGGCGGCGTGCCAGGCGATCAGCAGGCAGGCGGCGACGAAGCCGGCGACGGCGAACGCGGACAGGTCGCCGTCGGACAGGTCGAGCCCGGAGCGCACCGACAGTACCGGCGCCAGCGCCAGCAGCGCGCCCGCGGCGAAGAGCGGCAGGGCCGGCTCGTTCGGTTCGCCCGGCCCGCCGGGCCGCCGCCATAGTGTGAGGCCGGCGGCCAGAAGGGCGGCGAGCAGCACGACGATGTCGCCGGTTCCGACATCGTCGGGTTCGAGGAAGTACCAGAATTGCTGCGCCGCCAGCAGGCCGGCCAGCAGCCCGGCCCAGCCGGCCTGGCGCAGCGCCGTGGCGAAGGCGGGCGCGAGGCCCCACCGGCCGGCGAGCGCGGCGAGCGTGGCGAGCGGCAGGCAGGCGGGCGCCAGCGCCGCTAGGGCGGCCGGCCCGAGACCCGCCGTCTCCAGCAGGTCCACCAGCGGTTCCGCGGCGCTGGCGAGCAGGGCGCCGAGCGCGGCGAGCCAGAGCCAGGCGGCCACCGGGGTGCGCCCGCCCGCCAGCAGCATCGGCGTGATCAGCGCGCACCAGAAGGCCAGCGCCTGCCAGAGCGGCGACTGCAACTGGTAGACCTGCCCGGTCAGGCCGATCAGGGTCAGGGTCAGGCCGGCGAGCGCGCCCAGCAGGATGTCGCGGGTGATCCGCCGCCGCGGCGGCCAGAACCAGGCCGCGCCCGCGACGGCGGCGTTGATCAGGCCGTGGCCGCCCAGCTTGACGAGGCCGGGGATCGCCTCCCAGTTGGCGGCGACGATGGCGGACAGGCCGGCGACGAAGGCCAGCACGGCAAGGCCGGTGAGGGCCCACAGCAGCAGCGGCCTGTGCCGCGTCGCCTCGCGGGCGGCGATCCGGGCCGCCGTCTCGGCGTCGATCAGGCCCTCGCGCCGCCAGGCCTCGAGACGTTGCTCGATCATCCGGTTCATCGCTGCGTCATGCCGGTTCTGCCTTCCGGTCCCCTCACCGTCGTTGCGGGCATGTCGCTCCCGGTTATGGCGAAACCGGGGCGGCCTCAACCCCCTCGCGATTGACAAGCCGGGGCGTTCGCCGCATGGTCCGCGCCAAGCGCCGATTTGAAGACCAGCTTGCGGGCGCTCAAAAAATGCAGCTAAAGCGGCGGTCGGAAACCCGCCCAGCCTCGCTGCGGCGGGTTTTTTGTTGTCCGGGTGCGTACCCGGAAGTCACGCCGGGAATGTGCCCGGAACCAGCGCCGGGTCGCCGATCCGGCATGAGGAGGACGACATGACAGCCACCACCAGGGCGGCGTTCGAGCGGACGGCCGCCGAACTCCGCCGGGATCCGGCGAAGGCCCGATCCACGCTGGCGGTGACTTCGCGCCAGGTTCAGGGCCTGGCCAGCGAAGCCACGATCCGCCACTTCACGATTGCTCTCGACGAGCCCGAATGCCTGGGCGGCGCCGACAGCGCGCCCAATCCGGCCGAATACGTGCTGGCCGCGCTCGCGGCCTGCCAGGAGGTGACCTACCGCCTGTTCGCCGACCGGCGCGGCATTCCGCTGAACGCGGTCTCGGTGCGCCTGAAGGGCGATCTCGACCTGCGCGGCCTGCTGGGTCTGGAAGCCGCCGTGCGGCCGGGCTTCACCGGCATACGCGGCAGCGTGCATCTCGACAGCCCCGCCAGCCTGGAAGAGCTCGCCGACCTGAAGGCGGCCGTCGACGCCCATTGCCCGGTGCTCGACATCCTGCGCGCGCCGGTCCCGGTCTCCCTGGAACTGGCCGCCCGCGCCCGCGCCGCCGACGCGGCCTGAACCGTTCCCCGAAATTCCGAATCAAACCCCAGACACGCAAGAGAGAGCATCATGAGCAGCAACGATACCACCCGTCCCGAGACCCTCGCCCTGCATGCCGGCTACCGGGCCGATCCGGCCACCGGCGCGGTGGCGGTACCGATCTACCAGACCACGTCCTACCAGTTCGATTCGACCGAGCACGCCTCCAACCTGTTCGCCCTGAAGGAGCTCGGCAACATCTACACGCGGATCATGAATCCGACCACCGACGTCTTCGAGCAACGGATCGCGGCGCTCGAAGGGGGAGTGATGGGGTTGGCAACGGCGAGTGGCCAGGCGGCGCAGATGCTCACGGTCACCACCATCGCCCAGGCGGGAGACAACATCGTCTCCACCAGCTTGCTCTATGGCGGCACCTACAATCAGTTCAAGGT
>JBGTSP010000089.1:0-14617 GCA_041940205.1 Alphaproteobacteria bacterium | reverse complement strand
GCCGTTGACGATGTTCATCATCGGCACCGGCAGGGTGCGGGCGGAAACCCCGCCGACATAGCGATAGAGCGGCAGGCCGAGGCTGGCCGCGGCCGCCTTGGCGAGCGCCAGCGACACGCCGAGCACCGCGTTGGCGCCGAGCCGGGCCTTGTTCTCGGTGCCGTCCAGCGCGCACATCACCGCGTCGATGGCGCCCTGCTCGAAGGCGCTGCGTCCGCCGACGGCATCGAACAGTTCGCCGTTCACGGCCTCCAGCGCGCCCTGGACCCCCTTGCCGCCGTAGCGGGACCCGCCGTCGCGCCGTTCCACCGCCTCGTAGGCCCCGGTCGAGGCGCCCGAGGGCACCGCGGCCCGGCCCAGGCTGCCGTCCTCCAGGCGCACGTCCACCTCGACGGTGGGGTTGCCCCGGGAATCCAGGATCTCGCGGGCACGGATATCGACGATCGCACTCATCGGCGGCTACTCCTCGAACTGTCGCTGTCGCCGCGCCTTGTAGTCCGGCCTCGGGCGTTGCTCAAGCGAACGAGGCGAGCAGGACGACGAGTCCCACCGCCAGCGCCGCAAACAGGATCAACCGGTCGCCGCCGCCCAGCCTCTCGGCCAGCCGACGCACGACACTGTCGCGCCGGGGATTGGGCAGGATCCGCCGCTGGGCCAGCGCGCCGGCCAGGGCGGCCTGCCGGCGACGGGCTGCCAGCGTCACCTGATCCACCGCGGCCCGGGCCGGCTTGATGCCCCACTCGTTGGCCGACGGGCCGTCCCGGTCGCGCTGCAGTTCGGCGCACAGGGCGTCCGAGAAGGACGTGAAGCGCCGCTCGGCCATGCCGGAAAGACGATGGCGCTCGTCGTCCGGCATGGCCTCGCCGCAATAGTTCACGACGACCCGCGAGAGATCCGCGGCGGCGTCCTCCAGCACCTCGTGGGCATAGGCGTAGGTCCAGTGTTCGACCGCCCTGCCGCCCCCGAACATGGTGGGACCGGCCTGGGCCCGGGCGCGCTGGTGGATCGCCTGGAAGCGCCGGTTGTGGGCGTCGAGCAACTGGTCGATCAGGACCGAGAGTTCGCCCTCCGCGGCCATGCTCAGGCCGCCGCGGCGGCGCCGGCGGGCAACGCCAGGGCCTCCAGTTCGGCCAGCATTGCCCGCAGCCTCTCGCGTTCCTCCGGTCCGTCGACAGGGATCGAGAACTCGGCGTTGGTCACCAGCGCGCCGTAGCGCTCGGCAAGCCGGCCGGCGATCTCGTCGTAGGTGCCGACCGTGGCATACAGATGCAGCACCTCGTCGGAGATCCGTTCCGGCATCTCTTCCCAGCGCTGGGCGCGGGAGAGCTGTTCCAGCTCGCTTGCGAGATCGTCGAGACCGTGATGTTCGAAGCAGCGCCGGTAGCCGGGGGTCGAGGCATAGAAGGCCACCCGGGCGCGGACATCGCGGATCTTCGCCTGCAGACCCGCCTCGTCCGCGGCCGTGGCGATCAGCGGCTTGATGCAGACCGCGACCGCCTCGGCCCGCCGTCCCGTCCGCGCCGCGCCGTCGCGCACCGCCGGCAGCATCACCCGCGCGATATAGTCGGCGGTGCAGACCGGGTGCGGGCGCACACCGTCGGCCACCTCGCCGGCCACCCGGCACATGTAGGGATTGACCGCGGCCAGGTGGACCGGGATGTCGGGATGTTCGATCGGGCCCGGATCGAACAGCGGCACCATCAGGTTGAGATTGTAGTGCGCGCTCTCGAAGTCGAGCCGGCTGCCGTTCTGCCAGCAGTCCCAGACCGCCCGCATGGCCCGCACGTAGTCGCGCATCCAGGGACCGGGAGGATGAAAATCCAGGCCGTAGCGCCGCGTGATGTGGCCCTTCACCTGGCTGCCCAGGCCCAGGGTGAAGCGTCCCTGCGACAGGGCCTGCAGGTTCCAGGCCGACATCGCCGTCGTCGTGGGGCTGCGCGGAAAGGCCATCGCCACCGCGGTGGTCAGCCCCAGCCGTTCCGTCGCCTGGGCGGCCAGCGCCATCACCACGTAGGGATCGGTCTTGGTCTCCTCGACGCCGATCTGGCTGTAGCCGAGTTCCTCGACCAGCCGCGCGTCCCGCGCCACCGCCCGCAGGTCGAGCGGCCGGTCGCTGGCGCGCAGCCCGGGATCGGTCTTGCCCAGCGGCAACAGGGTTTCCATGCGCATGATCGTCGTCCCTCCGCGTCTCGCGGCGGAACCTTAGTGCGATTCCCGACCGGCTGGAATCGCGCCGGCCGGTCGCATGGCCAACGGTGCTACTCGCCGAGCAGCATCTCCTTGGCCCGGTTGATGCGGGCGGCGATGTAGGAGGAGCCGCCGCGGTCGGGATGGTTCTTCAGCATCAGCCGGCGATGGGCGTCCTTGATCTCGTCGTTGCTGGCGCCCGGTTCGAGCCCGAGTATCTCCCAGGCCTCGTCGCGGCTCATCTCCTCGCCGGCGCCGCCCTGGTGCCGGCCCCAGCCGCTGCTGCTGCCCGAGCGCGCGCCCTCGTCCGACCAGGTGCCGCCCGGCCGGGCCTGCCGGGCCCGCTGGCGCCAGTCGGGCCCCACCGCGCGTTCCAGCCAGGTTTCCAGAAGCTGCGCCGACTGCGGGTCCTCCTCGTGGCATTCCTCCAGCAGGTCGAGCAGTTCCTCCAGCCCGAGGGCGGACAGTTCGCTGCCGGTATAGGCGCCCTTGCGCACCGTGCCGCGCATCTCGCCGCTGTCGTGCGCCAGTTCCATGCGCAGGTAGTCGGTCTCGACCGTGGAGGTCTGGCCGCGCGACGGGCCCGCGCCGGGCAGGCCCTGCGGCATCGCGAACTGGCCGCCCAGCCGGCGGTAGAGGAAAGCCGAGGCCAGCAGCAACGGCAGTCCCAGGGCGAAGCGCCCGGTCAGCATGAAGAACAGGCCGACGAGCAGCACCGCGCCGGCCAGCGCCAGGCGGATGACACGGGCCGCCTTCGCCGGATCGGCAGTCAGCAGCCAGCGGATGACCAGCACGAGGCCGGAGGCGACGCAGAGCGCGAATATCAGATAGGCCATGACTACTTGATCTGGTGGGTGAGTTGCAGCACCGGCCCGCTCCGGCCGGCGCCGTAGTCGAGCAGCGCCCGGCGGCCGCCGGCGGCATAGACCGCGACCGCCGCCAGCAGTTCACGAAGCTGCTGCGGGCTGGAACTGTCGAAGGGACAATAGGCGCCGCTCGAGAGTTCGGCGATCTGCCGGAACACCCGGCCGGCCACCGGCTCGCCGCCCTCGTGAAAGACGAACACCGGCACTTTCAGAAGGCCGAGTTCGCCGGCGATCTGGCAGACCGCATCGGCGTCCTCCTCGAAACAGTCGCCAACGAAGACCACGGCGTTGATCGCCGTCTCCTGCGTGGCCTTGCGGGCATAGCGCAGCGCCCGGCCGAGCTGGGTGTGGCCGCCGAGACAGCGCACCCGGGACATGTAGGGGATGAGATCGGCCGAGGAGGAGACCCACGGCGTGGCCCGGAACTCGCTGAGGCCGCGATAGAAGGCAAGCTGCACGTCGAGACCGCCCAGCGTGCTGGTCTCGGCGAACATGTCGCCCTGGATCTGGCAGGCGGTATCCCAGCTCGCATCGCGCGAGGCGGTGGCGTCCATCACGAACAGCAGGCGACCGCGCCGCCCGCCGGCATGGGCATGCGGCATCGCCGCGACCTTGGCGAGGAAGTCCCGGACCGCCCCGCCGTCGCCGTCGCGCTTGTCCGGCGCCGGCCGGGCACGCCGCTCGACCGCGCGATCGCGCCGTTCCGTCATCGCCTGATCGCCGTCATGGCGCTGTCGTCGTCATCGAGCTGCCGCCGTCATGCGTTCGCATCCCACGCCCGTCCGCCGGCCCTTCGTTGCGCCGGACTCCATAGATTGTAACCGATTATCCGAAGTCCAGAGCCCCCCGTGGGACACGGCTGCCGGATCAGCGGGAATCGCCCGTTTCCAGGGCATGCCGGGCGGGCGCACCGGAAAGCTCGAGCGCCGTCATCAGGTCGCGCACTTCCTGGCGCGCCGCGACATGGCTCATGGTCAGCGACTGTCCCAGGCGTTCGTCGCGCAGATCGAGCAGCGTCAGGCCGGAAGGAAACAGCTCGCGGAAGATCACGCGCTCGGAGAATCCCGGGGCCAGGCGGAAGCCGATCCGCTTCGCGAGCGCATTCAGCGCCGCGCCGACCCGACGCTTGTTGCGGGCGTCCAGCACCGACAGCCGGTTGCGCATGACCACCCAGTCCAGCATCCCGTCGCGGCGTATCGCCTTCTGCTTGCGGGCCTCCCAGACCCGCTCGCTGTACAGGCTGGGCGAGAGCACCGCATAGGTTTCCGGATCGATCCGGGCGAGCAGGTCGAGATCGACGAAACTGTCGTTCAGCGGCGTCACCAGGGTATCGGCATGGGCGTGCGTCAGCCGCGACAGCGGCGTGTCGTGCCCCGGGCAGTCCGCCACCAGGTAGTCGAGGCTGCCGGCGTGGCGCTCCAGCAGGGTGGCGAACGCCGACGGCTCGGGTTCGACATCCGCCGCCGTCGCGCCCGGCGCCAGGTCAAGCAGATCGGGCATCGCCAGCTCCACGCCGTGGCGCTCGCCGTACAGCCGCCGGTTCTCCAGGTAGCGGGTGAAGCTGCGCTGGCGGACGTCGAGATCCAGCGCGCCCACGGCAAAACCCTGCGACAGCAGGGCACAGGTCACGTGCATCGCTGTCGTGCTCTTGCCCGACCCGCCCTTTTCGTTGCCGAAAACGATGACATGCGGGCGCTCGCGCTGCGCCGGCTCGATCATGCCGCCACCCTGTGCGCGCCCCCTTCCCCGGTCAAGCGGCGATCGGCCGAGCGGCGTTTTCGCGCAGGTCCCCGCCTACTCGGTGACGATGGCGGAGCCCGGATGGAAGGCATGGAAGGCGAAGGCGAAATCCACGCCATAGGCGACATCGACCAGCCGTCCGGCCTCGTGCCGCTGCACCGTGACATTGCCGACATCCGCGCCGTCCGCGATCAGCCGCGCGTCCAGCGCCGAGTTCTGCCCCGGGCTCCAGGACAGGATCAGGCCGTCCCCGGTTTCCAGCCGGCCGCGCTTGCGCAGCAGGTCGAGCGACCAGGCCCTGTCGCCCACGGTGACCACCCGGGCCAGCGCGGCGATGTTGGGCGGATGCTCGCCGCGATAGAGGAACGGGTGAAACTCGGAATCGTAGCGCGCATAGGGGTTGGCGCCGTAGGGGCGCATGCCGGTGTCGTTCGGCGCCAGCACTCGGCCTTCGGGCGCCCGGGCGCGGAACTTCGCAAGCGATTCCAGCCGCGCCGGCCGCACCTTCAGGCGCCGGCCCGTCATCGCGCCGACGATGCCGGTGCCGGTGAACTGCTGCCACCAGCTCTCGGTCTGGCGGTCGTACATGATCAGGTCGGAATGGCGCAGCTTTCCGGTGGTGCCGAAATCGTAGACCCGGCCGTCGAGTTCCCGGTCGAAGACGATGGCGGCGTTGCACAGCGGACAGAAGGTGACCGCCACGGGCACGCCGCCCACCGTGTCGTTGACGATCTCGTGCCAGGTCAGGACGCGCAGCGGATAGGCCCGGGCGTCACCGTCGATCACCAGGCCGATCACCGGTTCCGTGCCGGGAATGCCGGCGGCCGCCTCCTCGAGCGAAACGAAGACCGGTGAGTCGATCGGCGGAATGCCGTCCTTCGGCACCCCGCCCGAGAGGATCTCGTCATAGTCGACATCGTGTGTCGCGAAATCGGTCTTCGGCCAGAACCGCTTCCAGCTCTCGACGTCGGCCCGGACCGGCGAAGCCGCGAGCAGCAGCGCCAGCACCAGGCCCGCGGGAACGAAACGGCGGGCGGGAATCGCACGCATGGCGGACATCCTCCCTCGCTGCGGGTCCGGCCCACTCTCGGCAGCGCGGAGGCTAGCGCGCAAGTCAAACCGGCGTGACGCCGCCTGGCGCAGCCTGTCCGGTTGACGCCCCGCCGCGCCCGCGCCAACCATGCGCGCATGAGCGATCGTATCGAATGCGTGGTGGTCGGCGGCGGCGTCGTCGGCCTGGCGGTGGCGCAGCGGCTCGCCCGCGGCGGCCGCGAGGTGCTCGTGCTGGAAAGCGAGGACCTGATCGGCAGCGGCATCTCCTCGCGCAACAGCGAGGTGATCCATGCCGGCATCTACTATCCCGCGGGCAGCCGGAAGGCCGAGCTCTGCGTCGAGGGCAAGCAGCGGCTCTACCGCTGGTGCGAAAGCCACGGCGTCGCCCACCGGCGCTGCGGCAAGCTGATCGTCGCCACCGCGGCCGACGAACTGGCGACGCTGGGCGGCCTGAAGGCGAAGGCGGCAGCCAACGGGGTCGACGACCTCACCGAACTGACGGCCGCCCAGGCGCAGGCGCTGGAGCCGGAACTGGCCTGCACCGGCGCCCTGCTCTCGCCGTCGACCGGCATCATCGACAGCCACGCCCTGATGCTGAGCTACCAGGGCGAACTCGAGGACCACGGCGGCACCATCGCCTTCCTGAGCCGGCTCGAGGCGGTGAACCTGGACGGCGATCGCGGCCACCGCCTCGAGGTCGCGCTTGCCGACGGCACGCGCTTCGAACTCGAGGCCGACATCCTGATCAACGCCGCGGGCCTCGGCGCACAGGGCCTGGCCCGGCGGATGGCCGGGCTCGACCCGGACCAGGTCCCGCCCCTGCACTATTGCAAGGGCAGCTATTTCTCGCTCGCTTCCGGCGCGCCCTTCAGCCGCCTGATCTACCCCGTGCCCAAGAGCGCCAGCCTCGGCGTGCACGTCACCGTCGACATGGGCGGACAGGTCAAGTTCGGGCCGGACCAGGAATGGGTCGAGCGCATCGACTACGATGTCGACATCGCCCGCTCCGAGAGTTTCTACGAGGCCATCCGCCGCTACTGGCCGGCCCTGCGCGACGGCGCGCTGCAACCCGCCTATGCCGGCATGCGCCCGAAGATCCAGGCCCCGGACGAACCGGCGGCGGATTTCCTGCTGTCGGGCCCCGGGAGCCACGGCCATGCCGGTCTCGTCAACCTGTTCGGCATCGAATCGCCGGGCCTGACCGCCTCGCTGGCGATCGCCGAACGGGTCGCCGAAATGACGGCAACCGACTGATAGAAAAGGCCTTCCGCCCGCATGCTACGGCTTGCCAGCCTCCGGCCGTCTCGCTACCGTCCGCCCGCCATGAACACCGTCACACGTCTTCTGATGATCTGCCTGGCCGTCGCCGCCCTGGCAGCTCCCGCGCAGGCCGGCAAGTATCTGGACTGGCGCAACTGGACCACCGCCGGCAACGCGGTGAATCCGCAGCGGAACGAGGAGTGGCACATCAACCTCGCCCTCGGCGCCGGCATCGCGCCGGAATATCTGGGCGGCGAGGACTACACCCTGGTGCCCCTGCCGCTGGCGGAGGTCGAATATCGCGGGACGGTGTTCATCTCCACCCAGCGCGGCCTCGGCTATTCCCTGGTGAAGACCCGCCAGACCCGGATCGGTGCGCTGGCAAGCTACGATTTCGGCCGCGATCCAGGTGACGCCGACGACCTGACCGGCATGCCGGTGATCGACGGCGGCGTCCAGGTCGGCCTGTTCATGGACTACTACACCGGACCGGTGCGGCTGAGCGGCGAGTTGCAGAAGGAGATCAGCGGCGGTCACGACGGCGTGGTGCTGCGCCTCGATGCCGCCTATGGCGGCCGGCTCGGCCGCAACACCAGCCTCATCCTGGGCGGCGTCGTGCACCTCGTCGACGACACCTACAACGACAGCTATTTCACCGTGCTGAAGCAGAACGCCACGCCGCAGCGCAAGCAGTTCACCGCCGGCGGCGGCCTGCGCGACTATGCGCTCTACGGCCAGATGGTGATCGAACTGCCCAACCGCTTCTATATCGGCATGGATGCCCGCGCGACCTTCTTGGCTGGCGATGCCTCCGAGAGCCCGATCGTCGGCTCCGAAACCCAGTTCTTCGGCGGCGCGTTGCTCGGTTACCGCTTCTAGGGCGGGCTTGTCCGACCCGAGGAGCGGGTCCCTTTCCCGACGATTTCACCAGAAAATCCCCGATTGTCGGATTTATTGCGCCGCACAACGAAATTTTGTTTCGGGAAACGCGACATCTCGTTGCGCGGCGGGCTGCCCGCGGACAACGACATGTCCCGTCCCGGCGGCGCGCTACAACGATCCTGCGAAGTTCGTTTTTGCAGCGCACACGTCATTGATCGGTAACCTCTTCGGGGCCACGTTGGCCCCAGCAAACAGCCCTTTCCGTTCAACGGGTGCCCCATGCCGGTCTTCGCTTCCCCGTCCTTCAACGGCCATGAACAGGTCAGTTTCTGGCACGATCCCGACTGCGGCCTGCGCGCGATCATCGCCGTGCACGACACCCGCCGCGGGCCGGCGCTCGGCGGCCTGCGGATGTGGCCCTATGCCTGCGAGGACGAGGCGCTGGAGGACGTGCTCCGCCTGTCGCGCGGCATGACCTACAAGGCGGCGATGGCCGACCTGCCCTTCGGCGGCGGCAAGGCGGTGATCCTGGGCGACCCGAAGACCGACAAGTCGCCGGCGCTGTTCGCCAGCTTCGGCCGCTTCGTCGACAGCCTGGGCGGACGCTACATCACCGCCGAGGATGTCGGCATCGCGCCCGCCGACATCGAGCAGGTCCGCCGCGCCACGGCGCATGTCGCGGGCATCGCCGAGGGCGGCAGCGGCGACGGCGATCCCTCGCCCGGCACCGCCTGGGGCGTGTTCCACGGCCTGCGCGCCGCCGTGCGTCACCGGCTGGGCCGCGATGACCTGCAGGACGTTCATGTCGCCGTGCAGGGCCTCGGCCATGTCGGCTGGCTGCTGTGCCGTCACCTGCACGACGCCGGCGCCCGGCTCAGCGTCTGCGACATCGACCCGGCCCGGGTCTCGGAAGCGCGCGCGGTGTTCGGTGCGAAGCCCGTCGCCGTTGATGCGATCTACGATGTCGACTGCGACGTCTATGCGCCCTGCGCGCTGGGGGCGACGGTGAACGACGAGACCGTGGCCCGCCTGCGGGCGCGCGTCATCGCGGGCTCGGCCAACAACCAGCTCGCCGAGGCACGGCACGGCCGGGCCCTGCGCGAGCGCGGCATCCTGTACGCGCCGGACTATGTCATCAACGCCGGCGGCATCATCAACATCAGCCACGAAGGCCCGGGCTACGACCGGGCGGCGGCGATGGCGCATTGCGCGCGCATCGGTGAAACCCTCGCCGAGCTGTTCCGCCGGGCCGATGCCGAGCAGTCGGCGACGGCCGACATGGCCGACCGCATGGCCGAGCAGATCCTCGCCGGCACCGGCAGCCGCGAGGCCGCCTGAAACTCGCCGGGGCGGACCGTCCGCCGGGCACCTCTCACAGCAGCCCCAGGTTGCGCAGTTCGACCAGCATCTCCGGCGGCAGGTCGCCGCTCGCGCCGTCGGCCGGCAGGTCGGCCGGCGCGTCCTCGGGATTGAGGTAGCGCCAGCCTTGGTGTGGCCGGCGCGCCTGCAGCTCGGTGCGCACCAGCTCGGGCGCGAACACGAAGGCGCACTGTTTCTGGTCGATCGGCGCGTCCAGCCGTTCGATGCGGACGATGCGCTGGCGCACCTGCACGAAGCCCTTGATGATCCAGTAGAGCGAGCCCTCGCCGACGATCTCGTCGGCCCGGCGCGGCACGTGCCGGGTCAGGTGACGCAGGTCCGCCGCGCCTTCGCGCAGCCGTTTCGCCTGCCAGGTCTCGAGCTGTTCGACGCTGTCGATACCGACGCAGAGTTTCAGGATGTGCAGGGCCATCGCCGCCGCCGGCCTAGATGTAGCCCAGCAGCCGCCACCACAGATAGTCGAGCGGCAGCAGCACGAGCACGGTGACGACGGCGACGGCGAAGACCAGCTTGACGCCGTCCTTCAGCGCGACGCCGGCGAGCTGCATGCCGATGATGGTGGGTGGAATCTGGTAGGGCAGGACCACGGTGGTGAAACCCACGGCCTGCAGCATCAGCACGGTCTCGATCGTCAGCCCCGAGGTCTCGGCGATCTGTCCCGCGAGCGGGGCCAGCACCGCCGGCACCCCCGGCTGGGTGGCGATCATCCCGGTGAGCGCCGACAGGCCGACGACCGAGGCGAAATTCACCGCCCCCTCGCCGGGCGTCAGCGGCACGTAGGACAGCGCCCAGGCGGCCAGGCGGTCGCCGGCGCCGGTCTCGGTCAGCAGCGCGCCCAGGCCGAGCACGCCGGAAACGTAGATGATCGAGCCGAAATTGACCTCGCGCGAGAAACTGTCCGCGGGCACGATGCCGACGAAGGGCATCAGGCAGATCACGGCGATGCCGAGCGCCACCCAGGCCGGCGAGACGCCGTGCAGGAAGTCGGTGACCCACAGCCCCAGCGCCACCAGCAGCAGCACCGCCATCAGCCGTTCCCGGCCGGCAAGCGGACCCCCGGGCGCTTCCGCTGCCGTCCCGCCGGCCGGCACCTCCGCCCGGTCGGGAAACAGCCACAGCGCCAGCAGGACGATCACCAGCGTCTTCAGCAGGCCCAGCACCGGGAAATGCAGGGCGAGATACTCGCCGTAGATCGGCGTCACGCCGTACAGCGTCTCGCTGGCGCCGGCCAGCACGATCGCGGGCACCGCGGCCGGCAGGATGGTGAAGGCCGGGATCTGCGTCGTCACCACGAAGACCAGCAGCATGCCCGAACGGCCCGGCCGGCCTTCCAGGAAACCGTAGCGCTCGGCGATGACGACCATGATCGGCATCATCAGCATGATCCGGCCCATGGTGGAGGGCATCAGGAAGGCGAGCCCCAGCCCCAGCGCCGCGGTGCCGACGACAAGGCCCGGATAGTGCTGCGGCATGCGCCGGGCCGCGGTGCGGCCGATGCGTTCGGCAAGGCCGGTGCGCTTGACCCCGACGCCGATCACCAGGCCGCCGAAGATCAGCCAGATGGCCGAGGAGTGAAAGCCGGCGAAGACCACGTCGGGCGGCGCCACGGCGGCGACCACGGCGACCAGGAAGAAGAGCAGCGCGGTGGCGTATTCCGGCAGGCTGGCCGTGGCCAGCAGGCCGATCATGCCCACCGCGAGGCCGAGACCGGACGCCGCCGCCTGCGGCCAGCCCGGCGGATTGAGCACCGCGAAGGCGAGGCCGCCGGCCAGCGCGGCGAAGGCCAGCAGGTGGGAAACGCGCAGCGACATGGACGACGTCGGGTGAGCGGCTTCAGGCCGCGGCGCGCTGGCGCCGGGCGAGCATCGCCCGGCCGACCCGCGAGACCGGCGGCCGGCCGACCGCGTCGGAAATGAACAGCGCCGTGTCGATCAGCTTCTCCAGGTCGATCCCGGTCTCGATGCCCATGCCGTGAAGCATGTAGACCACGTCTTCCGTGGCAACATTGCCGGTCGCGCCGGGCGCATAGGGACAGCCGCCCAGTCCGGCGACGGAAGAATCGATCCGCCGGGCGCCCAGCTCCAGGCAGGCCAGGATGTTGGCGAGCGCCTGTCCGTAGGTGTCGTGGAAGTGCAGCACGATGTCTTCCATCGGCGCATGTTCGGCGGCCGCCCGGACCGCGGCGCGGGCCACGTCCGGGGTGCCCGTGCCGATGGTGTCGGCAACGCCGATCTGCTCGCAGCCCAGGTCGCGCAACGCGCCGGCGACGGCGCCGACCTGCGCGGGCGCGACCTCGCCCTCGAAGGGGCAGCCCAGGCAGCAGGTGATCGCGCCATGCACCGGCACGGCGGCGGCGCGGGCGGCCTCCACCACCGGCCGGAAACGTTCCAGCCCCTCGGCGATGGTGCAGTTGGTGTTGGCCTGCGAAAAAGCCTCGGTGGCCGAGGAGAACACGTTCACCGCGTCCGCGCCGGCGGCCAGGGCATCGACAATGCCACGCTTGTTCGGTGTCAGCGCGGTGTAGCGGACGCCCGGCCTCCGCGCGATGCGGGCGAACACCTCGGCCGAATCCGCCATCTTCGGCACCCATTTCGGCGACACGAAGCTGCCCGCCTCGATGCTGCGGAGACCGGCATCCGCGAGCCGCTCGATCAGCTCCACCCGGACCGCGGTGGACACCTCGCAGGGATCGTTCTGCAGGCCGTCGCGCGGCGCGACATCGGTGATTTCGACGGTTTCCGGATAGCGCATCGTCTTCTCCCGTTCGGCGTTCCGGCGGGAATGCCGCCGGCCAGTCTGCCACACTTGTCCCGTTGCGGTCCGCCCGTCTTCCGCATTCGCGCGACCCTTCGGCCGGCGCCGATTCAACCCGCCCGGCGCACCCGGCGGAACAGGCGCACTCCCATCGCCAGCGCCGGCAGCGCCGCCAGCGCATAGCCCAGGGTGTAGCCGCCGGAGAGCTGCAGGACGAGGCCGAAGATCAGGGGATAGCTCATCATCCCGAGCATGGCGAAGGACAGCACCCCGCCGGCCATGCCGCCGACCTCGTCCTTCGGGGCCAGGCGCGCGATCTCGGCGATCAGCACGCCGTGAAAACTGATCGCGCTGGCCGAATAGGCCATCGCCACCAGGGTGATGGCCAGCGTGGACCAGTCCCGGGTGAAGGCCGCCGTGGCCACCGCGGAGAGCGCGATCATCAGCCCGAACAGGGCCAGCATCAGCCGCGGCGCGATCAGGGCGGAGGAGATCCAGCCCCACAGGACGCGGGCGCCGATCGAGACCGTCTGGGCGCCGGCGAAGATCGCGCCGGCCTGGGCCAGCGGGTAGCCCAGTCCCTGCACCAGGTAATCGACGAAGAAGGCGCCGAACAGCGCCTGCACGCCGACATAGACCCACAGGGTGAAGGCCAGTTCGCGATAGCCCGGATGGCCCAGCACGCGCCGGAGCATGCTCGCGATCAGCCCCAGCGAGAATCCCGCACCCGGCCCGCGTTCCGTGTCGTAGCGCTCGCGCAGCGGCTGCAGCAGCGCCGCGAAGACGAAACACAGCGTGGCGGTGCCGACAAAGGCGCCGCGCCAGCCGAAACCGGCGGCCAGCGCCGGCACCAGCAGGCCGGCCAGGATGCCGCCAACGGGCACGCCGGTCTGCTTCAGCGAGAACACCAGGGGCGCGCGGCCGGGCGGGCTGAGGCGGGCCAGGATCTCCGTCGAGCACGGCGTGGAGACGGCCGAGCCCACGCCCAGCGCCATCGCCCCGATGCCGATCGCCGCCAGCGAGCCCGTCGCCGACAGCGCCAGCCCGGTGCCCAGGCAGAGCATCGCGAACTGGCTGACCCTGAGCGGCCCGAAACGCCGGATGTAGCCGCCGCAGCCCAGCGAGGCCACGAAGGAGACGCCGTAGACGATGGCCGCATAGATGCCGATCAGCGCCGTCGGCAGGCCGGTTTCCGCGGCCATCGCCGGGGCCACCACGGGCAGCACCAGGCCGCCCATGGAGGCGAAGGCCTGCTGGATCAGCATGGCCAGGATGGCCACGATCAGCGGCCAGGACCAGAGGGATTGCGGCATCGGGTGGCGGCAGGAGAACAGACGGCGGAGCGCGGGCCGGCGCCGGTCAGTCGGCGGCCGCGAAGACCACCAGTTCGGCGCCCTCCTCGACCTGATCGCCGACGGCGCAGTTGACGCTCTCCACCGTCGCATCGGCGGTGGCGGCGATGGTGTGTTCCATCTTCATCGCCTCCAGCACCAGCAGCGGCGCGCCCTTCTTCACCGCATCGCCCGGCGCGATCAGCATCTGCACGATCTTCCCCGGCAGCGGCGCGGCCACCCGGTCCTCGCCGGCGAGTTCGACATCGTCGACCACCAGGGGATCGACATGCAGCAGGGTCCACGAATGTCCGGCGATCGTGACGGTCACCCGATCGCCGTCACGGGCCACGTCGGCGGTGCGTCGCCGGCCGTCGATCACCGCCTCCAGCCTGTGTTCCCCGCGGGCGACGAGCCGCACGTCGACCCGTTCCTCTCCGAGCGCAATACCGAAGCTCGCCCCGGTGCCGCCGTCGCCGGCACCGCCGCCGTCGTGGTGCAGCACGACCGGGATCTCCGTGCCGTCGAAGGCGAAGCGCAGGTCGTCATGGCCATGTCCGCCCAGCCGCCAGCCGCGCAGCCGACCCCAGGGAGAGTGCGGATCGGCACTTGCCGCGGAGCGCTCGCGGCGCCGGTCCTCGCGCGCTTCCGCCACCGCGAGGGCGGCGAAGACCGCGGCGTCGCGCTCCAGCGCAGGCGCCGGCACCAGATCGGCGAGATGGCGCTCGATGAAGCCGGTCTCGACCTCGCCGGCAGCGAAGGCCGGATGCGCCGCGATCCGTCCGAGAAACTCGAGGTTGGAATCGATCCCGGCCACCGCGCAGGCCGCGAGGCTGCGGCGCAACTGCTGCAGGGCGTCGTCACGGTCGCGGCCGTGCACGATCAGCTTGGCGATCATCGGATCGTAGTGGATCGAGACCTCGTCACCCTCGCGCACGCCGGTATCGACGCGCACGCGCCCGGCCTCGGGCTCCGGCAGCCGCAGGCGGGCGAGCCGGCCGGTCGAGGGAAAGAACTTCCGTCGCGGATTCTCGGCATAGAGCCGGACCTCGAAGGCATGTCCGTCGATCGCCAGGTCGTCCTGGCCGGCCGGCAGCGGCGCGCCGGCGGCCACCGCGAGTTGCCAGGACACCAGGTCCCGGCCGGTGCTCATCTCGGTGACCG
>JBGTSP010000088.1:0-14703 GCA_041940205.1 Alphaproteobacteria bacterium | reverse complement strand
CTGGCGCTTGGCCGGCTGACCGACCAGCATCTCGCCGTCCTCGCTGAAGGCGACCATCGATGGCGTCGTGCGCGCGCCTTCCGCATTCTCGAGCACCTTCGCATCGCTGCCGTCCATGACGGCGATACAGGAGTTGGTGGTGCCCAGGTCGATACCGATTACTTTGCTCATTTCGACTACCTTCTTTCGGCAAGCGCTCCCAGCCCGGGTTCGGCACTCGGGAGGGCCCCCATCGGGTTTTGCGCAGATTTGCGCGGTTTTAGGACTCGGCACCTATATAGGAGTGTCATATGAGCCCTGCAACAGCCCGCCGGGAAACGGAAACGAATTTGTCGCGGCCCCTTACGGCGCAATCCCGGCGGAGTAAAGTCCGGCCGGCATCATGATCGTCTCCGCCTCCTACCGCACCGACATTCCCGCCTTCTATGCCGACTGGTTCGCCCGCCGCCTTGCCGCCGGCGAGGTGCGCGTCGCCAATCCCTATGGCGGCCCCGCCTACCGGGTCTCGCTTAAGCCGGAGGACGTCACGGGCTACGTGTTCTGGACCCGAAACGCCGCACCGTTCGCGCCGGCGCTGGCGGCCGTGGCCGGCCAGGGCACCCCGTTTGTCGTGCAGTACACGCTGACCGGCTATCCCCGGGCGCTGGAAGCCAGGGTGCCGGGCGTGGCCGACGGTCTGGCGACGATCCGCTCGCTGGCCGGGCGTTTCGGGCCGCGCTGTGTCGTCTGGCGCTATGATCCGGTGCTGCTGAGTTCGCTGACGCCGCCCGAGTTCCACCGCGAGAACCTCGCCCGGCTGGCCGCGGCCCTGGCGGGCGCGGTGGACGAGGTCTGTCTGTCCTTTGCCCAGATCTACCGGAAGACGGCGGGCAACCTGCGCCGCGCCGGGGAGCGGCAGGGGTTCGACTGGCGGGACCCCGAACGCGAGGAAAAGAGGGCGCTGCTGGCCGAACTGGCCGGGATCGCGGCCGACCACGGTATCGCCGCGCGGATCTGCGCCCAGCCCGAACTCGACCTGCCGGCGGCGCGCTGCATCGATCTGCAACGCCTCTCCGACATCGCCGGCCGGCCGCTCGACGGCCGGGAGAAGGGCAACCGGCCGGGCTGCCTGTGCGCCGAGAGCCGGGACATCGGCGCCTATGACAGCTGCCCGCATGGTTGCGTCTATTGCTATGCGGTGCGCGATCGCGACCGCGCGCGTCAGCGCTTTCGCGACCACGATGCGGCCGCCGAGGGGCTGGGCCTGCCTGCCGGCCGCTGATCCCTGTCCCGGATGACGCCGGTTCCGGGGATGGCCGGCGCGGCGGCGTTCAGGCGATGCGGTCGCCCTTGCGGGCCTCGACGGCCCGGCTGTCGACGCCGGGAAGCATCTTGGCGGGATCGCGTGTCACCACGACGTCGATCACCGTCGGCCGGTCGCGCTCGGCAAAACCGGCGGCGAGCGCCTCGGGAAGGGCGTCGGGATCCTCGATGCGCAGGCCGTGGCAGCCGAAGCTCTCGGCGATTCCGGCGTAGTTCAGTTCCTGCAGGTCGGAGGACTGGAACCGGCCGCCATAGAGCGCCTGCTGCAGCGCCTTGACGTAGCCCGAGGCGGCATTGTTGACGACGAGCAGGGTGAAGCCGAGCCCCAGCCGGCGGGCGGTCTCCAGCTCGCCGATGGTCATGTTGAACCCGCCGTCGCCGGTCAGCGCCACCACCTGGCGGTCGGGCGCGGCGAGCTGGCAGCCGATGGCGCCGGGCAACCCGTAGCCGATCGAGGCAAGGCCGCGGTTGACCACGTAGTGCCGGCCCGGCGCCTTGGTGTCATAGAGCAGCCCGGTCCAGTGGGCGGCAAAGCCGCCGTCGCCCACCAGGATGCCGTCTTCCGGCATGGCCCGGTTCAGCTCGTGGATCAGCCGCGCCATGTTGATCGGCCGTTCGCCCGACTCATAACGCGGCCGGACTTCCGTCCGCCAGGCGGCCATGCGGGCGGCGGCGGCCTCGGCATGGGCCTTTCGGGCCGCGCCGCCGCGCTTCAGGTCGGCCAGCTCCGCCCCCAAATCCTCGAGCCCGGCCCTGCAGTCGCCCCACAGGCCGACGTCGGTGCGGGCGCAGCGGCCGATCTCCTCGGCCAGGATGTCGAGATGGATCAGCGGGATGTCCGCCGGCGGCAGGGTATAGCGTTTGGTGGCGATCTCCCCCAGCTTGCAGCCGACGACGAGGATGCAGTCGGCGGCCTCGAGGACGTCGTTGGCGATCCGCGAGTAGCGCCCGAACAGCCCCAGCGCGAGCGGGTGGACGCAGGCGATGGCGCCCTTGCCCGACAGCGTGTGCGCGACCGGGATGTCGAACCGTTCGGCGAAAGCCGTGAGTTCGTGCTGGGCATGGGAAAGGTGAACGCCGCCACCGGCCAGGATCACCGGCCGCTCGGCCTTCGCCAGCAGGGCCGCGGCCCGGGAAATGTCCTGGCGGTCGGGGCGGGCGCGGTAGGCCGGGAAGGACAGCGTCGCGGGATCGGCATAGAGCGCTTCTTCGGGAAAATCATGCTCGCCATGGGCCACGTCCTCGGGCACGTCGAGCAGAACCGGCCCGGGCCGGCCGCTTGTGGCCACGGCATAGGCGCGGCGCACCAGTTCGGGAATGCGGGTGATGCTCTCCACCCGGATCACCTCCTTCACGCAGGGGGCGAGGATCTCGAGCTGGCGGGCCTCCTGGGTCATGTTCTTCCGGGCGTGCTCGCGGTTGGTATCGCCCGCGATGGCGATCACGGGCACGCCGGCATTGAGCGATTCGACCAGCCCGGTGACGAGATTGGTCGCACCGGGCCCCAGGGTGCCGTCGCAGACACCCGGGCGGCCGGTGATCCGGGCCCAGGCGTCGGCGGCATTGGTGCCGGTCCGCTCGTCGTTGATCAGGGTGTGGGCGAGGCCGATTTCGGCCAGGGCGTCATAGAAGGGCAGGAGCTGAAAGCCGCCCATGCCGAACATCGGGCCGACGTCGTGTCGCTGCAGCATCTCGGCGAGCGCCCGGCCGCCGGTGAGACGGCGGTGGGGCCGGTTGGTCAGGCGGGTGTTCATGCGTCGTGATGCTCCCGGACAAGGGCCGCAAACCGCGGCAGGCTGTCGCCGGCGCCGATCCCGAGCGCACGGGCGGTCTCGTTGAGGCGACTGATCCGGCCGTCGCGCCAGAGCGATCGGGCATCGCCGATGCGCGCGCTCGCCGCCGTGACGCAGACGCCGGCGATCCGGCGGGCTTCCAGGGCGCCGAGGCGGGCGATACCGGCCTCGTCGATGCCGATGCCGGCATCGTGAAAGGCGGCGGCGAGGGGCTCGGATCCCAGTGCCGCGCCGGCATCGCCGCTCAGCAGGGCACCATGACTGCCGGCGACCAGGATCTGGCCGTCGTCCTCGGGGCCGGTCAGGGATACCGAATCGACCCCGTGCACGGCGATCCGACCGGGATCCAGGACGAAGCGGGACTCGGCATAGTCGGGCAATGCGCCGTGCGCCGCCGGCGCGTCCGCCAGCAACGCCGCGGCGGTGGCGGCGTCCATTCCCGGCGCGACGCCGGCGGCCGCGGCGGCCCGGTTGGCCCGGCTGATCCGGCCGCGTCTCGCCATGTCGGCGCCGTCGCCGATGCGCGCACTGTCGTGGGCGATCGCGGCGCCGGCCATGCCGATCGAATCAAGCCAGTCGAGACCGGCGATACCGGCCTCCTCGAGGCCGATGCCCGCATCGTTCAGCAGCACCGCGTGGGCGCCCGCCCGCTCGGCCAGCCAGGCGGCGATGCGCCCGCCGTGCGACCCGGCGATCAGGACGGCGCCGCGGGCGCGGGCGTCGAGCTTGGTGACGCTGTCATAGGAAAGGACGGGGCGGGTCATGGCGGCGAACGATGGTGGCGGGTCTGTGCAGACCTTATACAGGGGGCGGGGAGGCGCAAGCCGCGCCGTGGAGGAGCAGGCAGGATGGCCGGGAACTTCGATACCGCGCGCTATCTCGATCAGTATCGGCTGATGTGGCGGATCCGCGCCTTCGAGGAGGAAGCCGTCGCCGCGGCGCGTCGCGGCGACGTTAGCGGCGCGGTTCATGCCTCGATCGGGCAGGAGGCGATCGCCGCCGGGGTCTGCACCGCTCTCGAGCGGAACGACCAGATCACCACGACCCATCGCGGCCACGGTCATTGCATCGCCAAGGGCGCCAGTCCCGCGGCGATGATGTGCGAACTGTTCGGCAAGGCCGGCGGCACCTCGGGCGGCAAGGGCGGATCGATGCACATCGCCGACTTTTCCGTCGGCATGCTGGGCGCGAACGGGGTCGTCGCCGCGGGCCTGCCGATTGCCGTTGGCGCCGCGCACGGCGCCCGCCTGCTTGGCGAGAACCGCCTTGTCGCCTGTTTCTTCGGCGACGGCGCCATCAACCGCGGGCCGTTCCTGGAAGCGCTGAACTGGGCCGCCCTGTTTGCGCTGCCGGTGCTGTTCGTCGCCGAATGCAACGGCTACGCCTCGACGACCCGCAGCGATGCGGTCACGGCAGGCCCCGGACCCGGCGCCCGCGCGGAAGCGCTGGGCGTGCCGGCGCACCGGGTCGATGGCAATGACATCGTCGCCGTCAGCGAACAGGCCGCGGGACTCGCCGATCGGCTGCGGGCCGGCGCGGGTCCGCAGTTTCTCGAGGCCCACACCTACCGTCTCGAGGGGCACACGGCGGCCGATGCAGGGCCCTACCGGGATCCGCAGGAAGTGGCGGCACGATGGCGCGACGATCCGATCCGGCGAACGCGGGAGCTGCTTGAGTCCCATGGTGTTGCATCCGACATCCTGGCCGCCGCGGAGGTGTCCGCCCGGGAAGAGATGGCGGCGGCCGTGACCGAGGCCCGTGCCGCACCGCCGCCACCGCCCGAGGCCGCCTTCAGCGACGTCCAGGACGTGGGAGGTCCGGCATGGGGACGCTGAGCTATCTGGAGGCCGGCCGTCTCGCCCTGGCCGAGGAGCTGCGCCGGGATCCAAGGGTCTGGGCCCTGGGCGAGGATCTCGGTCGCGGCGGCGTCTTCGGCCAGTATCGCGGCCTGCAGGAGACGTTCGGTCCCGATCGCATCGTCGATACGCCGATCTCGGAGGCGACCATCATGGGCGCCGCGACCGGCGCCGCGCTGGTCGGCACCCGGCCCGTGGTCGAGATGCGGTTCTCCGATTTCGCGCTCTGTGCCGTGGACGAGATGGTCAACCAGGCGGCGAAGGCGCGGTTCATGTTCGGCGGCCAGGCCCGCGTTCCCCTTGTCGTGCGCCAGCCGAGCGGCATGTGGCGATCGTCCGCGGCGCAGCATTCGCAGTCGCTGGAGGCCTGGTACTGCCACATTCCGGGCCTTGTGGTGGTGGCGCCGGGTACGCCCGCGGACAATCACGGGCTGCTGAAGTCGGCGATCCGCTGCGACGATCCGGTGATCTATCTCGAGCACAAGGACCTCTGGACCCTCGAGGGGCCGGTCCCGGAGGATCCCGATCATCTCGAGCCGCTGGGCGAGGCCCGTGTCGTCCGGCAGGGTGATGCGGTCACGGTGGTCACCTGGTCGCGTTGCCTGCAGGCGGTTCTGGCGGCCGCCGAGCAGCCGGGGGCGCCGGCGATGGAGATCATCGACCTGCGCACGCTGTGGCCCTGGGATCACGAGACCGTCTCCGCGTCGGTGCGCAAGACCGGCCGGCTGCTGATCGCCCACGAGGCCGTACGTGTCGGCGGTTTCGGGGCGGAGATCGCAGCGAGCATCGCCGAGGATTCCGACAGCGGGCTGCAGCGTCCGGTCCGGAGGCTGGGGGCGCCGCGGGCGCCGATCGCCTATGCCCGGGAACTGGAGGACCTGTTGCGGGTCACGCCGGCCGACATACTTGCCGCCGCGACCGAACTGGCGAACTGAATCGCGGGTTCAGGAGCCTGCAATGCACGATTGTCCCGAGAATCGAGCCGGGAATCGTGTGGTTTTGCAGGGTGTTCGCGAATTTTTTTAGAGTGATCTCTCGGTCGGCCCGACCCGGCCCGACGGGCTGTCCGCCTGGCGTCCTACCTCGCCGTCCCGCGATTGTAGGGCTCTGAAGCCGACCGATCACTCCAATAGTATTCCTCAATATTATCAATGGCTTGAGATAAGGTATGCCCGGTATGCCCGGGCATTTGCCGGCTCGTTTCCGCGGGAGGGCCAGGGCGGAAATAGAGGGAGAATCCCGGTCCCGGTATGACAAATCGAGGTCGAGGAACGCGACAGACAACACTTGTTGAACGGTTTGGCTATTGGGAGCCGCTTTACAGCTATTGGGGTGCTGCGTAGTGTGAAGCACTACCAGCGCCCTACTAGTTGGAGGCCAGCAATGAAGCCGGGTTTGCCATGGAGCGTGAAGGGGGTCGACCCCGACATGCGCGAAGCGGCCAAATCGGCAGCCAAGTCGCGCGGCATGACTCTCGGTCAATGGCTCAACGAGACCATCGAGCGGGGCAGCGGCGACGGTTTCGAGGCCCCGCAGACGCTCGAGGTTCCGGTTGCGGCCCCGGTTGCCTTCGAACTGCCCGACGAGCTCTCCGATCTCGGCCGGCGTTTCGAGTCCCTCGAGGAACTGAAGGGCCTGAACACCCAGTTCCGGACGCTCGAACGGACGTTCGACAAGTCCCAGTCCGGGCTCGCGAGCGCATTGCAGGTCCTCAGCAAGCGCCTTGGCCAGCTGGAAACCGCGCAGCAGGCGCTGACCGCCCAGATCGGCGCCATCCCGAAAACGACGGCGCCGGCCGCCAGCGTGGATGCGGCGGCAATCGCCGAGGCGACCCGGAACGCGGCCCGTGAAGCCGCGGGCGAGATCGCCTCCGAGGCGGCCCGCCAGGCGGCTGCCGTGGCTCGCGCCGCGGCCCAGCAGACGACCGCGGAAGCGGTTCAGAAGGCGGTCAACGAGGCCGTACGGGGTATCGCCGGCGACGTCATCCGGGTGGCGACCGCCCGGGCCGCCGCCACCGCGGCGCGGCAGGCCTCGGCCACCACCAGCGCCACGCTGCAGCCGTTGCTGGACAGTCATGCCGAAACCCAGCGCCTGGCGCTGGAAGACCTCCTGCGCAAGATGCCCCCGCCGGCCGCGGTGCCGGCGCCGGCCGTGGCCGTTGCGCCCGCCCCCGAGCCGGCTCCCGAAGCGCCGGCGCCGGTATCTCCCGAACCGGTGCCCGAGCCCGCACCCGAGCCCGAGGCCGCCGCGGCGCCTGCGGTCCGGGTGGCGCCGCCGCCGGCCGTCGAGGCCCGCGAGAGCGAGACGCCCGCTTCCTCCCGGCCCGAGGCGGAGGATGACGACGATCTCGACATCACGGCGGCCGCCGGACTGACCGCGGGTCGGTCCGCGCGGGTGAGCGAGGCGCCCCGTCGCGACGAACCCGAGCCTGCAGCTGCGGAAACGGACGATGACGGGCTCGAGGACGCCGATATCGACATCGCCGAACCCGATGAGGTCGCGGCGGACGGTCGCGGTCACGCGGGCCGGCGGCCGGTGCTCGATCCGGACCAGCGGGGCGCCACCGGCGATGACGACGACGACCGGCGCATGCGCGAGATCGACGCCGAGGAAGTCGTCGAGGACGACGACGATGCGGACGAGGCGCGCCGCGACGCGCTTGATCAGGAGGTCTATGACCCGCTCGAAGACGAGGACGAGGATGCCCCCGTCGACGAGACCGAGGAGCAGATCCGCCAGGACCGCGCGGACATTGCGGCGATGCGCGAACGCCTGCGCGCCCGCGAGGCCGAGGATGGCGAGGAGAAGGAGCGCGGCGGTCGCCGCGGCCGCTATTTCGACGAGGAAGACGAGGACTTCTACGGCGATCCGGCCCGGTACTACGATCGCCGCCGCGGCCGGCGCCGGCGTACCCGCCTGTTCTTCGTCCTGCTGCTGCTCATCCTGCTGCTGGGTCTCGGCAGCTTCGTCTACGTGCAGTTCATCAACCAGGACGACAGCGAGAATCCCTTTGTCGGGCTCGGGGACCGCCTGGGCGGCATGGTCTCGGAGGTGCAGGACCTCGTCCAGGGACTGATCGGCGGCGGCGAGGAAACCGGTCAGCCCGCGCCGGAACAGACCAGCGAGGTTCCGGTGGACGGCGCGCCCAACGCGATCGCCGCGCTGCCGCAGGAGCAGTCCGATCCGGCAAGCGAGGATCGGGTGGAGACGGCTGCGGCGGAGCCGCAGGCCGTCGACGGTGCGGCCCCCGCCATGGTCGCCGAGGCGGCGACCGGCACCCCGTCGGAGAGCGAGGACCGCCTCGAGGGGCCCGCGGACCGGAACGAACCTGCGGTTGCGGATGTCGGCGACCGCGAAACCGGCGGAGTGGCCCCGGGCGAGACCGGTAGGGCGGACGGCCCGACGGCGGACAGCGCGGTCGCCTCGCCGCCCGCGGCACCAGACCTCCCGCGCCCTGCCGAGCGGCCCTCCCGGTCGGCAGGCCTGCCCGGCGCTACCGGTCAACCTGACGGTATGCCCCAGCAAAATCAACAGGTTGTCCAGGGTCATACCCGCGAAGTACGGCCGGGTGCCGCGGACGATCCGCGACGGGATCTGGCCCAGTTCGAGGCCCGCGCCGCTGCGGGCGATCCGGTAGGACAACTCAATCTGGGCAATCTCTATGCCCAGGGCCGCGGCGTCGAACGGGACTTCACCCAGGCCGCGCACTACTACCGCCAGGCGGCGGACCAGGGCGTGGCCCAGGCGCAATACAATCTGGGCGTGCTGTATCAGCTCGGTCGCGGGGTCGACAAGGATCCGCGGCAGACCCTGTTCTGGTTCTTCAAGGCGGCGGAGGGCGGTCACGTCACGGCCCAGCACGGCCTGGCCGTGATGTATTACACCGGCGTCGGGGTGAAGAAGAACACGCCCGAGGCGGTGCGCTGGTTCCGCGAGGCGGCCAAGCAGGGCCATGTCGACTCGCAGTACAATCTGGCGCTGCTCTACAGCGAGGACGCCGATCTGCAGAGCGACCTGGTGGAGGCCTATCGCTGGATGAAAATGGCCGCCGACAACGGTGATGGCGACGCCCAGGCCCGTTTGCCGGGGCTTCTGCAGGCGATGTCGCCCGACCAGAAGGCGCGCGTCCGCGGCGAGAACACCGCTGTCGGACCGACCGGCTCGCGCCTGCCGGGCCGCTCCGGGCTGGCGCCCGGCGCGGCGGGCATGGGGGGGCCGGAGCTGCCCGTCACGGTGCGCTACGGTATCGACGGCGATGTCGAACTGCGGCGGTCCGATGTTGTCCGGGTCGCCCAGGGCCGGCTGCGCACGCTGGGCCTGCTGCCCGGCCAGGCGCACGGCCGGCTCGACGAGGCGACCCGATCCGCCCTGCGCAGCTTCCAGGCCAATCAGGGCCTGCCGGCCGACGGCCGCCTGACCCGGCAGACCTACCTGCGCCTCGCCCGCACGGCCGGGCGGTAGGGCGCGCCCCTTTCGGGCTCACTTTTTCGTCAGCGCGGGCCGTTCCGGCGCCCGGGAGGTCCGACCCTACCGACTCGAAACGAGACGGGAGGACCAACCCGATTCTGGCGGTTTTGCGGCTTCGAACCAGGTCTTACCGACCGAGTCTGCCTGTGGCATACCCGACACAACGCGGTCATACTTCTCATATCTGGATTCAGTTTCGTTTGACAAACCACCATAACTACTGATCTATTCGGAATGAACGAGGGTAGACCCTCTGGAATTGGCGTGTATGGCCATCCCGTATCGAGACGCGACACAGCGCGCCAGCGAACCGGAGAACCAGGACACAGTGGTCGGAGCGATGTTGGGGTCATGAACCAGGTGTCGCCATGGAGCGTGAAGGGGGTCGACCCGGAGTGCCGCGAGGCCGCGAAGGTCGCCGCGCGCAAGGCCGGTATGACTCTCGGTAACTGGCTGAGCCGGACGATCATGCAACAGGCCTCCATGGAACTGCGGGGCGGAAACGCCGCCGGCGCCGGCAGCAACGGCCGCGCCGCGGGCCCCGGATCGGCCCCCGGCGACAACCAGCTTCCCTCCCTTCCGACCGAGGAACTGATCGCCGCGATCCGGCGCCTCTCGGACGACATGCGCGAGAAGATCTCCGACGAGCTGCGGACCCGGAACGACCAGCTGCGCAACGATCTGAAGTCCGATCTGCGTGGCCAGAACCGGGAGATCGCGGAAGAGGTGCTGCGCCCCGTCAGCCGGTCGGTCCAGGGAATGAGTCAAGGTTTACAAGGTCTTAATCAAAAGTTTGAAGGCGTCGACCAGCGCTTTGACGGCGTCGCCAAGAAGGTCGAGAGCGTCAACGACCGTTTCTCGGGCATGGAGCAGAAGTTCGACCGCGTGACCGACACGTTCGACATGCTCGACAAGAAACTCGAAGGGTTCGAGGATGTCGCCGGGATGGCGGAGCGGATGGCCACGACGCAGCAGAAGGCCGACCGCGCGGCCCTGTCGGTCGCGCCGCTCGAACGCACCGTGATGCGCATGGCGGAACGTCTGGACCAGATCGACGAGCCCGTGGCGATGCGGCGCGAACGCGATCATCGGGGATTTTTCGCCCGCCTGTTCGGCGGCTGACGGCCCTCCGGCCACCCGATCGACCTGTATCAGATCAGATCACTCTCGCGTGCACACCGCCTGTCCTGTACGCGCGGCCGGTCTTTCCCCGTTCGGCCGATCGTAGCACCGGGGGATTCCCGGTTTTCAGGCATGTTCGGCGATTCGTAGCACCGCGTTCGGCCGATCGTAGCCCCGCCGGTTTTCCCTGTTTTCCAGTTAAATCAGGGATTTGCCTAGCATTTTAAATTCTTTTCCTGAAATAGCGCGGGCAAGTAGGGCTGGCGATTCAGGTCCTTCTCTTCCACCGTACCGTGTCCCTTCCTGAGGGTGATCCGGTGGCTGCCGCGCCGGCCGAGCAGCCAGGCCTCGAGCCGCCGGGGAAACAGGCGGCTGAAGGCCGCGTCCCGGATGTCCAGTCCACCGGTATAGGCGCCGAAGGCGGGCAGCACGAGGCGGGCGCCGTCGGTGACGAAGCACCGCCGGGTGACGCGGCGGCCGGACACGACGATGCTGGCCTTGGGATGCAGGTGGCCGACGATCTCCCCCGGCGGTGCGTCGTCGGTCGGTTCGTGACGAAACCGCAGCAAACCTTCGTGCAGTTCGCCCGCCCGCCGGCCGCCCAGCCAGTCGGGCAGTGCCGGATCGTGGTTGCCGAGGATCCACAGCCACTCGTACCTGCCCGTGAGATCCGCCAGCAGCTTCCGGTCGTCGGGCGCGAGGCGCTCGGGCCCGGCGGCGTCATGAAAGGAATCGCCGAGACAGATCACCCGGCGTGGCGCGATCCGCGCCAGCGTTTCCCGCATCCGCCGCAAGGTCTCCGTGCTGTCGTAGGGCGGCAGCAGGAAACCGCGCCGGGCGAAGGAGGATCCCTTTTCCAGGTGCAGGTCCGAGAACACCACCAGTTTCCGCTCCGGCCAGACCAGTGCGCCGCTGCGGTCGGGATGCAGGCGGATCCCGGCTACGGTGAGACCGCCGCCGTTTGCCGGCGCGGCGGGATCCTGCGGACTGCGGGGCCGGGCTGTCATCCTCCGCGCCCTCAGGTCAGCCGGGTCGCTTCGGCGATCAGATCCTCGGCCGCCGCGCCGAGCAGATCCTCCATCGCCTCGCCGGGAACCGGTTCCTTGCCGATCTCGAGCATCAGCGGCACCGCCAGGGGCGAAACCCGGTCAAGCCGCTGGTGCACGATCCGCCCCTGGACACGGGCGAGCAGGTCGGAGAGGCGGCGCACGTCGAGCATTCCCGTTGCGGCATCGTCGTAGGTCGCCTTGAGCAGGATGTGATCGGGCTCGTAGCGCCGCAACACGTCATAGAGCAGGTCGGAAGAAAAGGTGACCTGCCGGCCGGTCTTCTCCTCGCCGGGATGTCGCCGCTCGATCAGTCCGGCGATGACGGCGACGGTGCGAAAGGTGCGTTTCATCAGGAAGGACTCGTTCAGCCATTCCTCGAGGTCGTCGCCCAGCAGGTCCCGGGCGAACAGGTCCTCGATGTTGCCGGCCTCGCGCAGGCTCCAGATCGCGAGCGCGTACTCGCTGGCGACGAAGCCCAGCGGCCGGCCGCCGCGCCGTTCGAGCCGGCGCGACAGCAGCATGCCGAGGGTCTGGTGCGCGAGGCGGCCCTCGAAGGGATAGCAGACCAGATACCAGCGATCGGCGCGCGGGAAGGTCTCGACCAGCATCTCGTCGGCCGACGGCAGGACCGAACGCCAGCGTTGCAGGCTCAGCCAGTCGCGTACCGGCGCCGGCAGGCGCCGCAGGCGGGCCGGATCGGCCAGCATGTCGCGCACCCGGGCGGCGAGGAAGGTCGAGAGCGGAAACTTGCCGCCGTAATAGGCGGGGACCGCGGGATCGGCGCCGGGAGCACGGGTCACAAGCGCCTCGGTCTCCCGCAGGCCCTCGAAGCGCAGCACCTCGCCGGCAAACAGGAACGTGTCGCCGATCGCGAGCTGCTCGATGAAGCCTTCCTCGATCTGTCCCAGGCGCCGGCCGTTCTTCAGGCGGACCCGCAGCATGGGGGCCTCGACGATGGCGCCGACATTCATCCGGTATTGCCGCGCCACCCGCTGATCGGCGACGGCAAGCTGGCCGTCTTCGAGGCGCCGCAGGCGGCTGAAGCGCTCGTAGCGGCGCAACGCATAGCCGCCGGTGGCGACGAAATCGACGATGCGGTCGAAATCCTCGCGGCTCAGGTCGGCATAGGGTTCGGTCCGGCACACTTCGGCGTACAGCGCATCGGGGTCGAACGCGGCACAGCAGGCCGTGCCCAGGACATGCTGGGCCAGCACGTCGAGGGTGCCCGCGCGCTCTGCCGCCCCGTCCAGTTCGCCCGACAGCACGGCGTCTGCGGCCGCCTGGCATTCGAGCACCTCGAAACGGTTGGCCGGCACCAGCACCGCCCGGCTGGGCTCGTCGAGACGGTGATTGGCGCGGCCGATCCGCTGCACCAGGCGCGACAATCCCTTCGGGGCGCCCAGGTGAACCACGAGATCGACGTCGCCCCAGTCGATGCCGAGGTCCAGCGTGGAGGTGCAGACCACCGCCCGGAGTTCGCCGCGCACCATCGCCGCCTCGACCTTGCGCCGCCGTTCGGGCGCCAGCGAACCGTGATGCAGGGCGATCGGCAGCACGTCGTCGTTGAGCTTCCACAATTCCTGGAAGCAGACCTCGGCCTGCGAGCGGGTGTTGACGAAGATCAGCGTGGTGCCGTGATTGCGAATGGTCTCGTAGAGCTCGGGGAAACTGTGGCGGGCCATGTGACCCGACCAGGGCACCCGGGCCTCGGAGGCCATGACCGCGATTTCCGGACGCTCGCCGAGGCCGCCGTCGATCCGCATGACCGGCTCGCCGCAGCCGATGAACCGGCCCAGCCGGGGCGGGTCGGCGATCGTGGCCGAAAGCGCCACCCGCCGGCCGGCCGGGGCAAGGGCCGCCAGCCGGGCGAGGCCGAGGGCCAGCAGGTCGCCCCGCTTTGAGCCGGCGAAGGCGTGCAGTTCGTCGACGATCACCGTTCTGAGGGCGGCGAACAGCGACGGCGCGTCGCGGTAGGACAGCATCAGGGCGATCTGCTCCGGCGTCGTCAGCAGGATGTCCGGCGGGCTGCGACGCTGGCGCTGGCGTCGGTTCTGCGGGGTATCGCCGGTGCGGGTTTCGATGCGGATGTCCAGCCCCATCTCGCGCACCGGATCCTGCAGGTTGCGCGCGACGTCGACCGCCAGCGCCTTCAGCGGCGAGATGTACAGCGTGTGCAGGCGGTGCGGACGCGCGGGCGAGGCCATGGCCAGTTCGCTCAGGTTTGGCAGGAATCCGGCCAGGGTCTTGCCACCGCCCGTCGGCGCGGTCAGCAGAACATGGCGTCCCGCCGCGGCGGCCTCCAGCATCGCGCGCTGGTGGTCCCGCAGGCGCCAGCCCCGGGCCGCGAACCAGTCGGCGAAGACCGGCGGCAGGACGGGGACAGCGGGCGATTCCATGGCCGCGAGCTTACTCCGAAGACCGCGTCCTTCCGCCCCGACCGGGCCGACTTTGCTGGCCCCGCCTTTCCGCTATGCTCGCCGCCCACAAGGGTTCCGTGTTCGGGAGGAGGAAAGCCATGGAAAATCTGTTCGACATGACCGGCAAGGTCGCCATTGTCACCGGCTCGACGAAGGGGATCGGAAAGGCCATCGCCGAGCAGTTCGCCAACCACGGCGCAAAGGTGGTGATCTCGTCGCGCAAGCAGGATGCCTGCGAAGAGGTCGCCGAGGCGATCAACGCGGCCGGCGTGCCGGGCGAGGCCATGCCCGTGGCCTGCAACGTCTCCCACCGCGAGCAGCTCGAGAACCTGGTCGCCCGCACGCACGAGGCCTGGGGCAAGATCGACGTCCTGTGCTGCAACGCGGCGGTCAATCCCTATTACGGCTCGTCCCTCGATATTCCCGACGACGCCTTCGACAAGATCATGGGCGTCAACATCCGCTCCAACACCTGGCTGTGCAACATGGTGATCCCGGAGATGCAGGCCCGGAAGGACGGGTCGATCATCATCGTCTCCTCCATCGGCGGCCTGAAGGGCAGCCCGGTGATCGGCGCCTACTGCATCTCCAAGGCCGCCGACATGCAGATCGTGCGCAACTATTCGGTGGAATTCTCCAAGGACAACATCCGCTTCAACACCATCGCGCCCGGCCTGGTGAAGACCAATTTCGCCCG
>JBGTSP010000087.1:0-14758 GCA_041940205.1 Alphaproteobacteria bacterium | reverse complement strand
CTGGCCCTGGATGAAGCGGAAGGCCTCGCGGTCGCCCGCTTCGGGTTCAAGCGTGAGCACGACGGAATCGCGGGTTTCGCGATGAATGTCTCGCACCGTGAGGGGATGGAACTGGGACACGAAACCCGACCTCCGGCAACTGTTCGCGACCCGGGCCGCTGGTCCGGCCCGGCAGCGGATCCTAGCACGCGCCTCCCGCCGCGGCCGTCGGCAATTTGCCCGGCGAAATCAGGCCGAGGCCGCCACGATATCGGCGACATGACCCGGCGGTGGCGGCGCGAGACCGAGGCCGAAATGCCGTTTCAGGATGTCGGCGATCAGCTCGAAACAGGCGCCGTGGCGAACGACCTGCATGGTCGAGAGATCGAGCAGGGTCGAGGACGCCCGGTACAGGTGGTATTTGCGCAGGCCGTGATCGATGACGATGTCGGCGATGGCCCGGATCTCCGGCTCAATGTCGCGCACCCGGAACTTCGTTCCCGAGAGCGAGAGATTGGCGGACGAGCCGAACAGCGGGTGCACCGCTTCCCGGCTCAGGCGGCAGAGTTCGGCATGAAAGCTGCCGGCATTCACCAGCATCAGCACCGTCCCCTCGTGGCTGGACCGCCGCAGCGCCTCCGGATCCATCGCCCGCAGGATCGGATGCTCCATGCGGGCCGGAGCGATCACGCCCAGCGGCAGGTCGTAGTCCCCCACGAGGCAGTCCACCACGGCGCGGCCGCGGGGATCGACCTCGTGCAATTCGCGGTGCAGCGCCATGTCTCCCAGCATGGCATTCAGCTTCGCCGGCGTGCGCTGCTTGGTCTCGAAGATCGTCCGCAGCGCCGCAGCGGAACCGCCGATGGCGGAATAGCCCACATCCATCGGCAGGATGGCGATGCCGCCCCGCTTCAGCACCGCAAAGGCGCGGCTTGCGTCGTTCGCAATGTCCTCGCTGGCCGTCATCCTGTCCTCCCCGGCGCGATTGCCGATCCGCAGCATGCCATGGTCCCTTGGCGGGGAACCATTGTAGGCTCGCTCATGCCCGCCGTTCAGCGGGATGGCGCGGGAGGGAGCAGGCATGGACAGCGAAACCCGCGAAGCGCTCGAGAAGCTCTTCGCCGACGACACCGGCATCTACCAGAACCGCGGCTTCCAGCGCCGGGTCGGCTGGGGCCGCAAGCCGGCCCTGGTCAACATCGACCTGGCAAACGCCTGGACCCGCGAGGGCAACCCGTTCGCCTGCGAGGGCATGGACACGGTGATCCCCGCCGTCAACGAGGTGCTGGCCGCGTTCCGGGCCAAGGGATTGCCGATCGTCTTCACCACCACCTGCTACGACATCGTCGACGGTCCGCACACCGACATGGGCCTGTGGGCGAAGAAGATTCCGGCCGAGGTCCTGCGATCGGACAGTCCGCTGGTGGAGATCGACGACCGGCTGGGCCGGCGTGAGGATGAACTGCTGATCCGGAAAAAGCAGGCCAGCGCCTTCCGCGGCACGCAGCTCAACAGTTTCCTGAACGCCGCCGGCGTCGATACCGTGGTGGTGACCGGCGCCACGGCCAGCGCCTGCGTGCGGGCGACGGTGGAGGACGCGATCGCCGACGGCTTCCGGCCGATCGTGGTGCGCGAATGCATCGGCGACCGCATCGCCGGCGCGGTGGAATGGAACCTGTACGACATCGACGCCAAGTTCGGCGACGTGGAACCGCTGGACGCCGTGCTCGATCACCTCAGGCGCAACGACTTCTGAGCGGCTCTTCTCCGTCCCCGGTTCCCGACGATCCCCGCGGCGCCCGGGCACGCGGCGGGCAAGGACGCCCGGCCTCCACTGCAATGGCGACAGGCACAAGCTCAAAAAGCTCTGATTTCCGGCCGATGTCGGTCAGGGAGCGGCTGCTGCACATGATCCTGTTCGAACTGATCGCCCTCACGCTGTTCGTGCCACTGGCGATGCTGGCGACCGGCGGCGGCGCGCTGCACATGACCGCGCTTTCCGTCCTGCTGTCGCTGATCGCGATGGTCTGGAACTATCTCTACAACTGGATCTTCGACTGGCTGTTCGGGGAGGACCGGATAAGGCGCGGCCTGGGGCTGCGCATCGTTCACGGCACCTGCTTCGAACTGGGCATGATCGCCGCCACTTTCCCCGTGATCATGCTCATGCTGGGCCACGATTTCCTGACCACCCTGGCGCTGAACATCGGCGCCGTGCTGTTCTTCCTGGTCTATGCGGTGATCTTCAACTGGCTCTACGACGTGGTGCGCGACGCCCGGATCCGGTCCGCGGCGACCAGCAGGCAGAACAGCTGAGCGCCGGGCGGTCGAACGGTGGCATGCGGACGAACCGCTGATCAGCGGGAAACAGGCGAGCGCCTACCGCGACACCCTGCTCGACCGAGACATTGACGGCTTCCGGGCCGGAGCCCGCCGCTCCGCGCGGCCAGAAAGCTCGAGGCGCGTCTCAGGCGACCAGCCCCAGCGCCTCGTCGCTGGCCGTGCCGGCATACTTGTCGCGCGGCGGCCAGGGCCGTTCCTGCCAGGCGGGCGTGAACGCGAAACTGGAGACGCTGCGCCCCTCGACCAGGGCGCCGTTGCCCGCACCGAGGGCGTAGTCGTAGTACAGCTTGACGATCTCTTCCTCGGAAACCTGGCCCGTCGCCGGGTGCGCCATGCAGGCCTCCCGCCAGGCGCGGACGCGCTCATAGACCGCTCCCCCGGGCAGCTCGAAGCCCTCGTAATAGTCGAGGAACCAGAAGCGCTTGAACATGGGCGTGAAGACCGCCTCCGCGAGACCGAATTCGTCGAATAGGAACGGGCCCTCGGGATTGTGGTCGGCCAGAAAGGCGCTGATGTCGCGATAGAGCGACAGCAGGTTCTCGTTCATTTCATCGCGTCGCGAGGGGTCCTGGTTCATCACGAACAGGTAGCCCGCCATGGTGAACGGGCCCTCCTTGGCGACCAGCATGGATTCGATCGCGTGTTCCGCCGGGTCGCGGCGGCGCAGCATTGGGCCCTCCAGCGCCTCGTCGAGATAGCGAAGGATGACCAGGCTTTCCTTCAGGATTGTACCCGTCGGGGTCTCGAGCACCGGAAGCGCCGTCGTGCCCCGGGTCTTGGCCAAAAGCTCCGGGTCGCGCGGCCTGGTGATGTCGACGACCCGGAACTCGACGGCGTCTTCCTGCCCGCGCAGGGCGAGCATGATCTCCAGCCGTTGCGAGAACGGACAGACGGGAATGTGGTGGACGACATGCTTGCCGGTCATGGCATCGATCCTCGCTCTGACGGGACGCCGCAGCGGGCGGGCTCGGGCGCCTATTCCGCCGCTTCGGCCGCCCCGGAGCGTCGGGTCATCCATTTCTGGAAGACCGGCGTCTGGGGCGGTTCCAGGTGGGTATCCGCGCGGCAGCGGGCCTTCAGTTCCTCCACCGTGCCGCCGAAATCGAACAGTTTCACATCGCCGCGTTCGCCGGCCATGCGCTGGCGCAGCTCCGTCGTCGCCCGCTCGTCGACCCGCCCCTGCGCGTCCAGCACCACGCCGTAGCGCCGCGCGCCCTCGGCGCTCACCAGTCCGCGCTCCACGTCACTGGCCACCAGCGCGGCCTCGCGCTTCAGCGGATCGCCCCAGCCGCCGCCACCCCAGGTGTTGAAGTACAGGATGTCGCCGGCCGCGACCTTGATGCGGTCGCACTTCGATTCCAGCCATTCCTCGCTGCCGTCGGCGCGCACCAGAAGCTTGGTGCTGCGCCCGCCGGGCAGGCCGCCGTTCACGCCCCAGGGATGGGTCAGCCAGCGGTCGTCGTGCACCGAGATCTCGCCCGGTTCCAGGAACTGGTAGCCCATCGAAAGCCCGTTGCCGCCGCGATGCAGGCCGGGACCGCCGGTATCGGCAATGGTCTCGTACCGGACGATGCGCAGCGGGAAATAGGCCTCGAGAAACTCGTTGGGCACGTTGGTGAAGGCCGGCCACAGGGAATGGCCGTCGGGTCCGTCGCCGGCGGGCCGGCCGGGAATGCCGCCGAATCCGATCTGGTAGAGCTGGTACCACTCGCCGTTCCGGTCGTAGCCCGAATACATGAAATGCGGGCTGTCGGAGAAACCGGCCGCGGCCAGCGCGTCGGGCGAACCCTGCCCCAGCAGCCCGCTCATGATGTCGAAGATGCGCCCGAGCAGGTGCGTGCGGCAGCTCAGCGCCGCCGGACGCACCGGTTTCAGGATGGTGCCTTCGGGAATGCGGACCTCGACCAGGTCGTAGAAACCGTCGTTGAACAGGATCTGCGGATCGAACAGGTTGATGAAGAAGGCGCCCAGGAACATCTTGAACATCTCTTCGTTCAACAGGAAGTTCACCGAACTGATCGACTGCGGATCGGTGCCGTTGAAATCGAAGATGGCGATGTCGCCTTCCCGCCACAGGGTGCAGGCGATCTTGTAGGGGCCCATGCCGACGCCGTCGTCGTCGATATAGTCCTCGAAATACTGCCGGCTCTCCGGGATCACCATTTTCAGGATGGCGCCCATCGCCCGCTTGTTGCGATCCAGCATCTCCTGCATCGCCGCGACCAGGGTGTCGGTGCCGAAGCGCTCGCTCATCTCGTTGATGCGGCGCTCGGCCAGCCGCAACGCGGCGACGATGGCGTTGAAGTCGGAACGGTTCCAGTCCGGCAGGCGGCAGTTGCGCAGGATCAGCTCCAGCATCTCCTGGTTGAGCTGGCCCTTGCGGTAGATCTTCACCGGCGGAATCTGGATGCCTTCCTCGAACAGCTGCGCCGCGTCGGTCGGCAGGCTGCCGGGCACCTTGCCGCCGATATCGGTCATGTGACCGAACATCGCCGCCCAGGCCACGCAGCGGCCGTCGATGAAGATCGGCATCATCGTCAGCCAGTCATTGAGATGGCTGATCGCGCCGCGGCAGGAATAGGGATCGTTGGTCAGGAAGATGTCGCCTTCCTCGATGGTGCCGTCATAGCCCTCCCAGAAACCGTGGAAGAACGAGCCGAACTGCCCGACGACCATCTTGCCGTCGTTGTTGGCGATCATCGGAAAGGCGTCGTGCTGCTCGCGGATGCCCGGCGACATCGCGGTGCGGAAGAGCACAGCGTCCATCTCCGTGCGCGCGTTGCGCAGGGCGTTCTCGATGATGTCCAGCGTGATCGGATCGACGTTGACCGGGCTGAACGGGGTGTTGTTGCTCTGGATCACCTGGGCGGGCATGGCGTTGGCTCCGTAGCTTGCCGGATCAGTCGGCCGGTCGGATCAGGATGTTGCCGACCCGGTCCACGGTGCCGACATGGCCCGGCAGGACCAGGGTGGTGGAATCCATTTCCATCACGATGGCGGGGCCTTCGATCCGGTCTCCCGTCCGCAACCGCGCGCGATCGTAGATCGCCGCGTCCTGGTCGCGGCCCTCGACGAAGATGCTGGTCCGCTCGATCACCGCGTCGGCCGGATCGCCGCTGCCGTCGGCCAGTTCCTCGGCCCGGGCCGCGGTCTCCTCGCCCTGCACCAGGGCGCGCAGGTTGTAGAGCTCGTGCTCGGTATCGAGCATGAAGGTGAACTGCTGCTCGTGCATGGTATCGAACCGGCGGGCGATCTCGGCGAGGCCGCCGGCATCGAATTCCGCCGGGCTCATCTCCACGGTCAGCCGCATGCCCTGGCCGGCATAGCGCAGATCGATCTGGTAGAGCGCCTGCTGGCTGGCCCGGTCGACGCCTTCGGCGTCCAGGGTCGCGGCGGCCTGCTCGGCGAGTTCCTCCAGGATCGTCCGCACCTCGTTGTCGCTGGTCTGCTCGAAGCGGCGCACGAAGGTCCGCGAGGCCTCGTCGCGCACCCGGGTCGTCGCATCGCCGTAGGCGCACAGCACGCCCGGACCGGGCGGAATGATCACCGGCCAGGAATTCATCAGCCGGCCCAATGCGTTCGCGTGCAGCGGACCGGCGCCGCCGAAGCCGACCAGGGCGAAATCGCGGGGATCGAAACCCTGCTCCACCGAAACCAGGCGCAGCGCCCCGAACATGTTCTCGTTGACGATGTCGATGATGCCGGCGGCGGCCTCCTTGACCCCCAGCCCGAGGCTTTCGGCGACCTTGCGGACGGCCTGTTCCGCCCTGGCCCTGTCGACCAGCATGTCGCCGCCCAGGCGCTGGCTGGAGGGCAGGTAGCCGAGCACCACGTTGGCATCGGTGACGGTGGGCTCCTCCCCGCCCTTGCCGTAGGCCGCGGGCCCGGGCTCGGCCCCGGCCGATTGCGGGCCGACCCGGAGCGCCTTGGTGAGTTCCGGCACATAGGCGATCGATCCGCCGCCGGCGCCGACCGTGCGCACGTCGACCGACGAGGCGCGCACGGTGACGTCGCCCACCCGGGTTTCGCGGCGGGTCTGCGCCACACCGTTCTGGATCAGGGCGACATCGGTCGAGGTGCCGCCCATGTCGAACGTCAGGAGATTGTCGTAACCGCCCTGCCGGGCGATCCAGATCGCGCCGGACACGCCGCCCGCCGGACCGCTGAGCAGCAGATTGACCGGTGCCGACTTCGCCGCCTCGGCGGACGCCAGTCCGCCGTCGGAGCGCAGGATGTGCAGCTGCACGCCGCCCATCCGCCTCGCCAGTTCCTTCTCCAGGCTTTCGATATAGCGGGAGACCACCGGGCGGATGTAAGAGTTCACCACCGTGGTCTCGGTGCGCTCGTATTCGTACATCTCGGGGATCACCTCGGAGGAGATCGACACCGGGATCCCCGGCATGATCTCCTGGGCGATCTCGCGGATGCGCTGTTCGTGCTCGCCGTTGGCATAGGCGTTGATCAGGCAGACGGTAAGCGCCTCGATGCCGCGGCCGGCAAGGCCCGCCAGGTCCTTGCGCAACGCCGCCTCGTCCAGCGGTTCGACCACCTCGCCCCGGGCGCCCAGCCGCTCGTCCGCCTCGATCGTCAGTTCCAGCGGCGCCAGCGGCGCGCTCTTGTTGAAGATGACCCAGCCGCCGAGACCGCCGGGCACATAGGAGCGGGCGATCTGCAGGGTCTGGCGATACCCCTTGGTGGTGACCAGGCCGACCAGGGCGCCGCTGCCGGTCAGCACGGTGTTGGTGGCCACCGTGGTGCCGTGCATGACATGGCTGATCTCCTCGGGCGAGATCCCGGCGAGTTCGCAGATCCGCTCGATGCCGTTCAGCACGCCGATCGAGGAATCCTCCGGCGTCGACGGCACCTTGGCGGTGTGGGGATGGCCGGTCCGCTGGTCGATCAGCACCAGGTCGGTGAAGGTGCCGCCGACATCGACGCCGAGGCGGTATCCGCTGGCGATGCGTGCCGCACTTGCGCCGCGGGCGGCGGCGCGCGGCTGCGGCCGGGACGGGACCGCCGCCGGCCTGGCGCGCGCCTGGGCGGGGTCCGGCCGCCTGGCCACGGGAGCGGCATCGGGCGCCTTGCGGCCGGTCTCCCGCGCCGCCGGCTGCTTGGCTTCGGCTTCCCGCGCCGCCGGCGCCTCGGGCGTCTCGGCCGGCGCCGTCACGGGCGCGACACGGGTCTCCCTGGGGGCGGCCGCCGGCGCATCGCCGGTCCGGGTCCGCAGACCGGGTCCGCCGAGCTTGTCCATGTCCTGCTTCAATGCCGACAGTTGATCGTCGAACCAGCCGGTCAGATCGTCCTTCCTGTCCGCCATGCGCGCCGCTCCCCCCAGCTCCGGACGCCGGCCCGCGATGCGGGCCGCTTTTCCCGGTCGATGCCGCTCACTATGGTGCCCGTATGCCCGCAGCAAAGGCAACCTCGGCGGCGCCCGCCGTTCGCCACTGGACGGTCCTGGTTCTCGACCTGCCGGCGCTCGCCGGCGACAGGCGCGCCGCGCGGGCGGACCGGGCGGCGCTGCTGCGACGGATCGACGAGTGGCTGCGCGCGCATCGCCATCCCGTGGCGCTGCCCGCGCCCGACAGCGACCGTCGCGGCACGACGGTCTGCGTCGGCTTTCGCCGCGAAGAGGCCGCGACCGCCCTGGCCTGGCGGCATTTCTGCGGCACGCTGGGACTGTCGGCGCGGCTCAGGCAGTTCCGGGTGCATCCCAACCGCTGCCCACGCACCAGCCCGGACCCGGACCCCGGGCCCGATTGACGGGGCGTTCCCGGCTTCAGCGCAAGCGGCGCATCAGCAGCGTGTTGATCACCAGAAACAGGCCGATCATCAGCAGCGAGAACACCGTGGAGGCGGTGCCGAGCGCGAACAGGGTGGGCCGGATGCGCTGGGTCATCGAGGCATTGATGTCGAGCGGCAGGGTGTTGCCGGCGCCGGCAAGCAGCGTCGTTCGCGCGAACTCGTCATAGGACAGGGTGAAACCGAACAGGCCGGCCGCGACAATGCCGGGCGTGATCAGCGGCAGCGTCACCTCCTTGAACACCGTCCATTCGTCCGCGCCCATGTCGCGGGCCGCCTCCTCCAGTCGCTCGTCGAAGCGGTTGAACACCGCCATCATCACCAGGAAGCCGAACGGCAGGGTCCAGACGACATGCACGCCGAGGCCGGAAGACCACCAGTTCGGCGGTATGCCGAGCTGGCGCATCAGCGTGGCGAGACCAAGGCTGAGCAGGACGCCGGGCACCATCAGGCCGGACATCACGGTGTAGAACAGCACGTTGGAGCCATAGAACCGCTTGCGGAACGCCATCGCCAGCATGGTCGAGAACAAGGCGGTGATCAGCATGACGATCAGCGCGAGGATCAGCGACCGGCCCATGGCGCCCTGCAGGTCGCCGACGGTCGAGGGCTCGAGCAGCTTGTTCCACCAGTACAGGCTGACCCCGCGCAGGGGAAAGCTGGTGCCGCCGCGGCGTCCCTGGAAGGAGAGGATGAACATGGCGATCATCGGGCCGTAGATGAACAGCACGAAGACCGCGTAGTAGACGCCGAAACCGCCCTTGATCCAGGCCTTGCGGCGGCGCTCGGGAGTCCAGCGGGCCATCGCCTACAGCTCCTTCCGGATATCGACGATGCGCAGGATGATCACGACGCCGATCATCATCGCCAGCATCAGCATCAGCGCGTTCACCGCCGCGAACGGATAGTTCGCGATCGCATAATAGTTCAGGATCACCGTGCCGGTGGTCGAGGCCTTGCCGCCATAGACCACGACGGCGGTGGCGAACTCGCCCATCAGCATGACGAAGATGAAGATCATGCCGATGGCCACGCCCGGCAGGGACATCGGCCCGATGATCTCGCGGAAGATCTGGAACGGGGTCGCGCCCATGTCCCGGGCGGCTTCCAGGATCGACTTGTCGATCTTGGCCAGGGAAAAGAAGATCGGACCGATGCCCAGCACCACGTAGATCTGCACCAGGGCCATGACGTAGCCGAACTCGGAATAGAGCAGGAAACTGACCGGCTTCTCGACGATGCCGGTATTCACCAGGAAGCTGTTGAGCAGGCCGCGCCGGCCGAGCATCGGCAGCCAGGCCACGGCGCGGATCAGGTAGCTGGTCCAGAACGGCACCATGCAGATCAGGAACAGCGCCATCTGCCACTTGAAGGACTGCACCTGCAGGGCCAGGAAGTACGCCACCGGGTAGCCGACGATGAGGCAGAGCACCATCACCATGAGGGTGTAGTAGATCGTCGAGCCCAGGGTGCGGATGAAGACGCTGGGCGTCAGGAAATTGCGGTGCTCGGGATCGAAGAAGTTCTCGACCACGAAATAGTCGGCATAGGACTTCAGCGTCAGGTCGGCCTCGAGACCGTGCCCGGTCGCCGTCCAGAAACTGAAGACGATGATGCCGATCATCGGCAGCACCAGGAACACCAGCAGCCACAGGGTTGCCGGGGTCACCAGCCAGAGCACGGGAAAGCCGCCCTCGCGGCGGTAGCGGCGCAGGGCGTCCGCGCTGTCCCGCGGCGGCGGCGGCGCTTCGCCGATCAGGCCCGGAGGCGCCGGGGGCGGTGGCGACGCCCGGCCCGGAGCCTCCTCGGCTCCGCCCTCCTCGAGCTTCTCAGCGGTGCTCACATACTCTCTCCGCCTGCCTCGTCCCGCGCGCGGCGCCGGAAGAAACGGACCGGCCGTCTGGCAACGGCCGGCCCGCCACGCCGTGCCGCCCGCGGCGGCCGGACATCGAAGGTCAGGCGGTCAGGAACTCGGTCCAGCGCTTGACCAGATAGTCGTTCTCGCTCATCAGCGAATTCCAGACGGCGATGTTCCTGAAGCGCGCCTCGTAGGAGCCGCCGTCGCGAACCTCGCCCTTCTCGACGATGATGGTGCCGAACGGATCGGGAAGTTCCTTGGCCGCGGGCTTGCCCGCGTACCAGAAGTCCCATTCCTCGGGCTCGAGATGCTTCTTCACGTTCTCGGGCACCGACATGTAGTAGCCCTGCCGGGCCACGAAGGCGCCGGCCCAGCCGTCGAGCCACCAGTTGATGTACTCGTAGGCCTGATCGAGCGCCTTGCCGGTGGTCTTGGCGGAAATCGCCAGACCGCCGTGCCAGCCGCGCATGCCTTCCTTGGGCGCCGCGTAGACGCAGGGCACGCCCTCGGCCTTGATCGCCGTCACCGCCGGCGACCACATGCTCTCGAGTGCGACTTCACCCGAAACCATCAGATTGACCGACTGTCCGAAGGTTTCCCAGAACGCCCGGAAGTGGCCTTCCTGCTTCTTCTCGATCAGGAAGTTGATCAGCTGGTCGATTTCGGCCTTGGTCATGTCGCCCTTGTCCTTGAACGACATGATGCCCATCGCCTCGACCGCGAGCGCCGCATCCATAACGCCGATCTGCGGCACGTTGAGCAGGGCGACCCGGCCCTTGAAGTCGGGCGAGAACAGTTCCGCCCAGCTCTCGATCTTCCGGCCGGTATCCTCGGGGTTGTAGCCGAGGGAATCCGCGTTGTGCCAGCCCGGCACCATGGAGACGTAGCGCGAGGGACCGTTGGTCCGGTTGCCGTCCGCGTCCAGCCAGAGATGCCGGAACGGAGCGTCGCCCTGCCCCTCGCTGGATTCCGGCGTCAGCTTTCCGGTCTTGCAGAGGTTGCTGACCTTGTCCCATTCCCTGATGCGCGTGGTGTCGATGGGCTGCCAGACCTTGGACGGGATGAACACGTCCATGTCGTTGAAGTAGCCCTCCGCGACCTCGTACTGGTCGTTCTGGTTGAGCATCTTTCCGAACATCGCGCCGTATCCCAGCGCCTGGCCGCGCACCGCGAAGCCCAGATCCTTGGACGCCTGCCCCTGGATCTCGTTGATGATGCTCACGCCCAGACCGATCGTCCGGGTCGGTTCTTCGGCGCGCACGATCGCGGGAAACCCGCCGATCGCGCCGCCCGCGGCAACCGCCGCCGACGTCTGCATGAAACCGCGACGCGTCACGCCGCGCTTGGCACTGTTACCCGAACGCTTGTCTTTTCCGGAAGTCATGGTCGGCCTCCCCGTTTGGCATCGGATCACCGCGGGTCCTCGATCAGCCGCGCCGGACGTCATGACGCGAAGACGATGTTTGCGGGGCGCACCCCCGGTTCGGTCCGCGGACTGCAAAAATTCTACAAGACTGGCCCCGCGAGCCAACCCCTGCCGGATTCGGCCCTCGCGGCAGGGAGCGCCGGGATCAGGCGGTCGGCCTGTTGCCCGGCCGGATCAGCCGCAGCAGCCAGAAGATGATGCAGAAGATTCCGGTCAGCACGACGAGGGCGACGATCGCCGCCAGCCGCCCGCCGAACTCCCCGCCCAGCGAGTAGTCGCCGCTCAGCAGGTAGACGCACATGATCTGCACCGCCTGCAGGGTGGCGCCGGCGGACAGCAGGATCGCGGTGAAGGTCGAGCCGCGCAGCGAAGCCAGCACCATGCGTTCGATGCTGCGCTGCTCGACGATATGCAGACGGTAGGCGCGCCAGTGATAGGCGCAGAAGCCGATGATCGCGATGATCACCACCGCCCAGAAGATCGCGTTCTCGTAGCTGATGCCGTTGATGACGTTGGTGAACAGCGTCTCGAAGGGATCGTAGAAGTACAGGAAGATCAGGACGACGATGTAGATCAGGAATCCGACCAGCGTCCAGAACCATTGCCAACCCGACATGCCCTACTCCACCTCTTGCTTGCGGCGTCGCGGTACCCGGCAGAGCGGACGGCGGCGCGGTTTGGTCGGCGGGTACCGAAACGGTATCTGAACGCCGGAACGGATGGCAAATGGCACCATGTCCCCGCTCCCTCAGGCCGTTGCCGCCGCCGGCATGGCGACGATCAGCAGCACGGCGTAAAGCACCGCGAACAGGATGTCCTTGATCGCCGGCAGCACCTGGCGCGAGCCCTCCGCGCTGGTGACCAGGGTGACGATCTCCAGCAGGAAGAAGACGCCGGACAGGATCACGAACGGCCAGATGCCCGACCACCAGGACAGGTCGGCCGGCGTCTCGACACCCTGGACCGTGCGCCACACGAGCAGCAGCAACGGCAATACCAGCAGATAGGCCAGGGCGACGAGAAAGCGGTACCGCGTCAGCTTGCGATCGATCAGCCAGAAGATCGCGAAGAAGCCGGCCAGATGCAGCATGTCCCAGAAGATCGCCGCGTAGGCGGCGGGATCGGCGAGCGAGCGGAGATTGAAGTAGCCCAGCACCAGCAGCACGACGAGGCCGTCGCACAGCACCCATTCGCGCACCTGTTCGGCGGGCAGCTTGACGTGCCAACGCCGGCTCGCCTTGTCGAACAGCAGCACCAGAGCGACCGCGAACGCCGCCGGATAGAGCAGGTCGCGCATCAGCAGGAACTGCAGCTCGCGCGGCAGATAGATCCAGCACAGCAACAGCAGCGCGATCGCCAGGGCGAGCAGGCCGAGCAGGCGCAGGGCCGACGGCGTCTGCCGGCTGTCGGCGGTGCCGTCGCCGGCAGGCGCGACCGCCGCCGGCGCCGGTCTGTCCGTTGCCGCGCGTGCCCTGTCACCCCGCGACTGGCGGACGGCGTGCGCCAGAAACACCACGAGGGCGATGACCGCCGCCGCCGCCATGACCAGCAGGAAAAGCAGGTCGCGCGAGGCGTCGTCAAAGGGCCGGCTCTCCTCGCCCCAGACCCACAATCCCCCGGTCGAGACCTGCCAGACGCCAAGGCCGACAAGCACCAGCGCCAGCAGAAGACCCAGGAGGTACTCGTACCAGTACGGTCCCGCCACCGCCGTCGCCCGGCGGGTGCCGGCGCCGGCCAGCCGGGCCCGCCCCCGCGACCAGCGCCGCACGAGCAGCACCACGAGCAGCGACAGGATGCCGGCACCGGCCAGCACCGCCATCACCAGAAGGAACAGGGCCGAGCGTTCGTCCATCGTCACCGGCCCCGGTCCGGACGGCCGGGTCCGCGCGAGCGCTGCCTGCGGAAACCCGACACGGCTCAGCCCGCCGTCTCGTCGGTGACGCGCAGCACGACGTCGAAACGCTCGCAAAAGGCGGACACCAGGTCGTCGAAGCAGACGCCGATGCGAATCACCGAGAAATCCCGGAAATCGATGATCGTGCTGGAGCGCCCCTCGTCGTTGGCGTAGCGCGAGCGGCCGTAATCGAAGGCGATGTCGGCGGCCTCGCGCACCGGCGCGTCGACATCGCCGAGCCGGTACTTGCTGCCGGTGAGCGAGGTGTTGGCGGACGAACCGAACACGGGACGCCCGCGCGCCAGGGCCTGGCGGGCGATCTCGTCGTGGAAGGGACCGGCGTTGAGCAGCATGTCCAGCGTCCCGGCCTTGCTCGAGGCGCTCAGGACGAAGGGATCGACACCCGCGAGCAGGTCATGCGCGCGGTCGAACGGCGCCACCACCGAAAAGGGCAGGCCGACCTCCTCGATCAGCGTCGACACCATGGCGTGGCGGTCGTCATCCATCACGTGCAGGGCCCGCGAGAAGGCCGCGTTGGCGAACATGCCGCTGGGCTTGTCGTAGGAGCGCTGCTTCACCGCGAAGATCCTGCGCACGCCCTGCTCGGTCCCGGCCAGAACCGCGTAGGCGACATCCAGAGGCACCAGTCCGATCCCGCCCCCGTCGAGGACCGCGAGCAGCCTGCTAACATCGTCGGCCAGCACCGCCGGATCGACCGGATCGCTGGTCAGGCGCTCCGTGGCCGTGCTGTCGCGCCGCGCCGTCACGCGACCTGCCCCAGAATGTCCTCGGGCCGGATTGAATCGCGCAACAGGACGCCGGAATCCGCGGCCCAGCAGACGATCTCCCGGTCGCCCATCTTGCGCGTCTTGTCCGAAAGATGGCGGTGCTGCTCGACCGACACGTACTGCCCCGGCGCCACCTCGAAGACGTCGGTTTCCAGGGTGCCGAGAAATTCCGTGGTGATGAAGCGGCCCTCGATGCGGTTGGCCATGTCCAGATTGTCGCCCGCATGCATCAGATCGGCCCGCACCGAGAACCAGGCCTCGTCGCCCTCGCGCACATGCCCCATGCCCGAGGGCACGCGCACGTAAAACATCTGCCCGAGGCTCTCGACGAACACCATCGAGCCGGTGCGCGAGCGGATCACGCCCTGGAACAGGTTGTTGTTGCCGATGAATTCCGCGACGAAGCGGGTCTGCGGATTCTGGTGCACCTCGCGGCTGCTGCCGATCTGTTGCACCACCGCGTCCGACATCACCACCACCTTGTCGGCCATCGACATGGCTTCCTGCTGGGAGTGGGTCACCATGATGAAGGTGATGCCGAGTTCCCGCTGGATGCGCTTCAGCTCGACCATCATGGTCTGACGCAGGTTGAAATCGAGCGCGCCCAGCGGCTCGTCGAGCAGGAGCAGGGTCGGCCGGCTGATCAGCGCGCGGGCGAGCGCCACGCGCTG
>JBGTSP010000086.1:0-14826 GCA_041940205.1 Alphaproteobacteria bacterium | reverse complement strand
CCGGCCTTCGTCACGCCGGAATATGTCCAGGCCCAGCATGTCGGCGGCCAGCTCGCGCGGCGCTACAACGTGCCCTACCGCACCTCGAACGTCTGCGCCGCCAACACGGTGGACGCGCAGGCCGCCTATGAATCCGTGTTTTCGCTGTGGGGCGCGGTGAACAGCGGCGGGAACATGCTGAAGCACGGCGCCGGCTGGCTGGAGGGCGGTCTCACCTGTTCCTACGAGAAGGTCATCCTGGACGTCGACCTGCTGCAGATGGTGGCCGAGATGATGCGGCCGCTCGATGTCTCCGAGCCGGCGCTGGCGCTGGAGGCCATGCAGGATGTCGGGCCGGGCGGTCACTTCTTCGGCACGGCGCATACCCAGGCGCGTTACCGCGAGGCCTTCTACGAGCCGGTGCTGTCGGACTGGCGCAATTTCGAGACCTGGCAGGAGGCGGGCGGTCCGACGGCCTACGAGAAGGCGAGCCGGACCTGGAAAGAGCGCCTCGCCGCCTACGAACAGCCGGCGATGGACCCGGCGATCCGCGAGGCGATCGATGACTTCGTGGCCCGGCGCAAGCGCGAGGGCGGGGCGCCCACCGACTTCTGAGTCCGCGGTTTCGCGGCCTTCGCCGGGCTACCCGCCGTCGCGGGCCAGCGCGTCCGTCGGCAGCGTGCCGACGGTTTCGATGCGGCCGTCGGCGCCGCGGCGGATCACCACCAGTTCGCCCGATGACGGGAACACGCCGGTCAGCCCGGTGATGTTGACCTGGTGCGTGACCAGGATCGTCGGCGTGGCAAGCGGGGCGTCGGCAAGCCAGCGCCGGAGCGCGGGGATCTGCCGCTCGCCGTCCGCCGGGCGGCCGAAGAAGGAGTTGAGGAGGGCCAGCGGCCGCACCGGGCCGAGAGCGAGCAGGCGGGCGGTCTCCAGGCAGCGGCACCACTGGCTGGAATACACCTCCGCCCCGGCAATGCCATGGTCGCGGAACAGCGCGCCGATGCGCCGCGACTGGCGCCGGCCGTCCTCCGATAGATTGCGCTGGGTCGCGCAGTCGGCGACATCGAAATGCTCCGGATCGCCGAAGCCGGGGGCGACCGCGTGGCGCAGCAGCACGGCGTGGCCGGGCTGTTTCAGCGCCTGCCAGAGGCCGTCGTCTTGCGCCTGTGCCGCTCCGCACCAGCACAGCAGCGCCAGCATGGCGATGAGTGGAAGCGACGGGCGCGGTCCCGTCCGTGTGCACGCACGCATCATCTCGTTCTCCCTCGCGATGGAGGTTACGCGGCCGGGGCGCGCGCGGATTGCGGTCCCGGGGGAGGGCGCGGTCCGCGCTGTCGCCGGCCCGGTGCCGTCAGGCCGCGGTCTCGACGGCGACGATCGGGGTCCGCTTCACGTGATCGCAGTTTCGCCCCTCGATGCGGATCAGCTTGGTCGTGTCAGCGCGGTAGGGGGCATGCACGTCGCCGATCTCGTAGAGCCGGGCATCGCCGGGTCGCAGGGTGTAGCGGCGCACCAGCTCGGCCCGGGCCGGCGTCTCGCCCTCGTGCGGGCTGACGAGCCGCCAGTCCGTCATCTCGGTCTCGCCGACGGCCTGGCCGTAGATCGCCCAGGTATCGCCGTGGTCGTGCGGCATGCCGTGCTTCTCGCCGCGGTAGACATGGGCGCAGATGCAGAAGCCGAGTTCCGGATCCTCGTACAGGATCGTCCGTTCGGCCGCGTCGGCGCGGTCGAGGTGCCGGGCGACGAAGTCGGAATCGCGCAGCACCGTTTCCAGCCGGACGCGGATCTTCTCGCGGCCGGCGGGGCTGTCGTCCGCGGCCAGGATGTTGCGGCAGTCGGCGGCGAATTCCTCGAGTGTCTCGCTCATGATGGCTCCCTTCCGTCGGCCGGTCCGGCCCGGTTTCCTCAGCCGCCAGTCTACTTCATTGCGGGCCGGACGACATGGCGGCGCGGATTTCAGGACCGGCGGCGTATCCGGTCGGGCAGATCGAGGCCCACGCCTTCCAGACCGCCGAACAGACGGGCGAGGCGTTCGCGGTCGGCCGGCGGCAGCGGCGGGGCGTTGATCGAACGGATGTTCTCTTCCAGGTGGGCGCGGCTGCCGGTGCCGAACAGCACGACATCGGCGCCGGGTTCGTGACGGGCGTAGCGGTAGGCGGCATCCGTCAGGCTGTCGGCGCCGTCGGCGTGCAGCAGGAAGCCGAGCGGATTGTCCCGGTCGGCGCCGGCTTCGGCCGGCAGCCGGCCCTGCCCGATCAGGTCGGCCACGGTGTCGCGCAGCAACGCGGCGTCGGAGAAGATGTTGCGCACCACGAACATCAGCAGCGTGCCGATGCCGGCGGCCCGCGCTCCCGGGAAGACGTCCGCGCGCGGACCCTGGTTCAGCATGTGGAAGGCCAGCATCATCACTTCCCATTCGCGATCGGCGACCGCCCGGCGCAGCATCTGCCGGCCGGGATCGCGCGGCGCGGTCTCGGTGATGCCGAGATGGCGGATCTTGCCCGCCTCCTTCGCCCTGAGCAGATCCGGCAGGATGTGCGCGCGCACATGCTCGTAGGCCGCCGGCGCCACCGCGTGCAGGTGGAAGACGTCGATCCGGTCGGTGCGCAGGCGGCGCAGGGAGGCTTCCAGGTTGGCGATCACCCGGGCGCCGTCGAACAGGCGATCGCCCTCGCGGATGCGGCTCTTGGAGGAGACCACGACATCGTCGCGCCCGCCCTCCGCGAGCGCCAGGCCGACCGCCTCCTCGGTGCCGTAGGCCTCGGCGGTGTCGATCAGGCTGACGCCCAGGTCGATCGCCGCGCGAACCAGGTCGGCGGCTTCCCGGTTGCTCGCGCCCCGGCCGAGGCCGAGACGGCTGTTGCCGCCGCAGCCCAGCCCTGCAACCGAGACGGTGAGGCCCGTCCGGCCCAGTGCGACCCTGTCCACCGGCGGCCTCCGCTCAGGACACCGTGTTCTTCGGCACGTCCCGGAACGGCCGGTCGGTGTCGATCCGCGCTTCCTTGGGCATCCGCAACACCCGCTCGGAGATGATGTTGCGCTGGATCTCGTCGGCGCCGCCGACGATCGAGATCGCTGGCGTGGACACCAGGATCTCGGCGATCACCCCGTCCATGGGACTGTCCGGCCCGGTCAGCATCGCCTCGGCGTCGCTGATCATCGTGTGCACCCGGTTGGCGGCGCGGGCCACGTGACTGGAGACCAGCTTGCCGAGCGAGCCTTCCGGTCCCTGCGGCTTGCCGAGCTGCTGCGCGGCGCGGGCCCTTCGGGCGGTCCATTCGGCGGTCTTCGCCAGGGTGAGGAGTTTCGCGATCTCCTGCCGGGTGGCCGGGTCGTCGATGGCGCCGGTCTCGACCGCGCGCGGCAGCACGAGATCGACCCGGCCGGCGCGCTGGGGATACCACTTGTAGGGTTCGAGCTGGGTCTCGATCTCGACCCGTTCCTCGTCGTAGATGCGGCCGGCGCGCGTGTTGCCCTGGGCCCAGGTACGCAGGGAATCGGCGCCGCGACGCTCGTGCATCAGCGTGGTCGTGGCCACCGCCCAGCCGTCGCCAAGCCCGGCCACCATGTCTTCCGGCAGCACCTCGGCGTCGGTGAAGAAGACCTGGTTGAACGAGGCATGGCCGTTCATCTGCCGCAGCGGCTGCACGCTGACGCCGGGCTGGTGCATGGCGATGACGAAATAGGTCAGCCCCTTGTGCTTCGGCACGTCCCAGTCGGTCCGCGCCAGCAGCAGGCCGTAGTCGGCATGGTGCGCGCTGGTGGTCCAGACCTTCTGGCCGTTGACGATCCAGCGGTTGCCGGTCAGTTCCGCCCGGGTCGAGGCGCCCGCCAGGTCGGAGCCGCTGCCGGGTTCGCTGAAGAGCTGGCACCAGGTGTCCTCCCCGGTGACGATGCGGCGGAGATATTTCTCCTTCTGCAGGTCGGTGCCGTGCTCCAGCAGCGTCGCGGCCGCGAGGATGCGGATGCCGGCCCGCGCGGACTTCACCGCGCCGATACGTTCGAACTCCTCGTCGACCGCCGGCACCACGCCCGAGGGCAGGCCGCGGCCGTACCATTCCACCGGCCAGTTCGGCATGCCCCAGCCGCTGTCCGCGAGGAGGCTGCGCCAGGCCACGAGGCCGAGTTCGGGGTTCCAGTTCTCTTCCAGCCAGGCACGGACGGCGGCGCGGACATGCGCCTCGCTGTGGTCGTCCATTCGCCGGGCGGCGATCAGGTCGCTGTTCATGCCGGCATCTCCCAGCGCTGCATCATCCGTTCGCGGTGCCAGTCGGGCGTGCCGAACAGCACTTCCGAGCTCTTGGCCCGCTTGAACCAGAGGTGGGTGTCGTTGTCCCAGGTGAAGCCGATCCCGCCGTGCAGCTGGATCGCGTGGATCGCGGTCTGCATGTAGGCATCCGCGGCGCAGGCCTTGGCCAGGCTGGCCACCGCCGGCAGGTCGTCGGCATCGCCGGCCGCGGCGTCGGCCGCGTAATAGGCGGCGGAACGGGCCAGCTCGACGTCGACCAGCATGTCCGCCGCCTTGTGCTTGATCGCCTGGAAAGAGGCGATCGGCCGGCCGAACTGCATGCGCATGCGGGTATAGTCGAGCGCGCTCTCCCGCAGTATCTCCGCGCCGCCGACCATCTCGCTGGCGAGCGCGACGGCGATCCGGTCCATCACCCGCGACAGCGCGGGACCGGCCTCGCCAGGCGTGCCGACGGGCGCCGCCGCGACATTCTCGAAGGCGAGGTCGGCCTGTCGTCGGGTCGGGTCCATCACCGGCAGGGGGGTCCGCTCGAGGCCCGCCGCGTCGCCGGCGACGGCATACAGGCCTAGACCGTCCGCGCCGCTGCTGCCCGGCGTGCGGGCGACGGTCAGGATCAGGTCGGCGCTGGCGCCGTCGAGCACGAAGCGCTTGCGGCCGTTCAGGCGGAACGCGCCGTTGCCGTCGTCGCGGGCCGTGGTTGTCGCCGATTCCGGCGTCCAGTCGCCGTCGGCGTCCCGGATCGCCAGCGTGGCGATGCACTCACCGCTCGCGATCGGCGGCAGCAGCCGGCGCTTGTCGTCCTCGCTGCCGAGATCGCAGAGCGCCGTCGCCGCCATCGCGGTGGTCGCGAAGTAGGGCGCGCAGACCAGTGCCCGGCCCATCTCCTCGAGCACGATGCCCAGTTCGACATGGCCGAAGCCCTGGCCGCCGAATTCCTCGGGCACGTGCACGCCGGCGAGGCCGAGATCGCGGTTGAGCTTCTCCCAGCCCTCCCGTTCCCAGCCGGTTTCGCTGTCCATCAGCCGACGGACTTCCGTGGTCGGCGAGGTGTCCTGAAAGTAGCGCCGCAGGACGGAACGGAATTCCTCCTGCTCGTCGCTGAAACTGAAGGCCATGCGCGGTTCCCTCCCGATGACGCGCGATGCGGATCGCCGGACCAGCCCCGTCCCGGCGACGGTCCCGGCCCGGCGGTTTGGCGTGCCGGTCTACTGCAGCGGCGAACTGGCCGACGGCAGCATGATCGTCGAGTGCATCTCCTCCAGCAGCGCGCCGCCCTGGCCCAGGAACTCCTTCCAGCCGGGGTCCTGCGCGGCGGCGCCGCGGGCGGCGGCGCGGGCGTTGAGATCGGGATAGGCCCAGAGATGCATGACCTCGTTGGGCTGGCCGGCTTCGGTGATGAAGAGGCCGACGATCTTGGAATATTTCTCCCGATGCTCCAGCGCGCCGGTGAACAGCTTGCACCAGGCCGGCGCCTGGCCGGCGCGCACCCGGTAGTTGCGGAACTCGTAGATGTTGCCGCCTTCGGCGGGCGCGACCGGATCGATCACCGCGTTCATCAGGCGGATGTCCTGGCGCAGCAGCCATTCGCGCATCTTCGGAATGTATTCGCCCGTCCAGCGCTCGTTCTTCGACAATTCGCCGCGCAGCCGCGAGCGTTCGTTCAGGTCGGCATAGCTCCACAGGTGCATCACCTGGTTGAGCGGTCCGATCTCCGTCATCCAGTAGCCTTCGAGCTTGCCGTAATTGTCGCCCCGGATCTCCCGGCCGAGCGTCGAGGAAAGTTCGGCCGCCCGCGGCGCCGTGCCGGCCTTCATCGTGTAGGTCCGAAGTTCGTAGATCATGGCTCTCGTCCTCCCCCGGCGGCCCCTGCCGCCCGTCACAGGGGCGCGACTTTAGGGCCATTTCGGCGGACGGCGAAACGGACGGCGAATTTCCCCGCCGACCGACGACGAAACCGGTGGACCGCGCGCGGGCGCGCGGGCGGGCCGGGACGCCGTCAGGCGGCCAGAGCGGCGGAATCGATCGGCGCGAGATTGCCGAAAAACTGCTCGGCCGAGGCCTGCCAGGAATGCGCCAGCGCGAAATCGCGGCAGGCGCCGCGCTCGAGGTTGCGGGCGCCGGCGACGGCCCGGGCGAGATCCTCGTCCAGAACGCCGACGCGGGTGCCGGCGATCAGGTCGCGCGGCCCGGTGACCGGGTAGGCGGCGACCGGCACGCCGGAGGCCAGGGCCTCCAGCAGCACCAGGCCGAACGTGTCGGTCAGGCTCGGGAACACGAAGACGTCGGAGGCCGCGTAGTGGGCGGCCAGATCCTCGCCGAACTTCGCGCCGACGAAATGCACGTCCGGATAGTTCCTGCGCAGCATGGCGATCTGCGGGCCGTCGCCGACCACCAGCTTGCTGCCGTCAAGCGGCAGGTCGAGGAAGGCCTGGATGTTCTTTTCCACCGCCACCCGGCCGACATAGAGATGGATCGGCCGCGGCAGGTCGAGATCGAGGGCGGCCTCGGGCCGGAACAGTCCGACATCGACGCCGCGCCCCCAGGTGGCGAGATGTTCGAAGCCGCGTTCGCGCAGGTCGTCCTGCAGGCTTTTCGTGGCGACCATGGTGCGCACGGCGGGGCCGTGGAAGCGCCGCATCGCCGCGTAGCCGAGCGATAGCGGAAGCCGTACCCGGGCGTGGACATATTCGGGAAAACGGGTGTGGAAGGCCGTGGTGAAGGGCAGTCTTCGGTCAAGGCAGATCCGCCGTGCGGCAAGGCCGAGCGGTCCTTCCGTGGCGATATGCACGGCTTGCGGCCGGACGCTCTCCATCGTCCGTGCGATCTGCCGGCGCGGGGCCAGCGCGAGGCGGATCTCGGGATAGGTGGGACAGGGAATGGTGCGGAAGGTTTCCGGGGTCACCAGGCTGACCTCGTGGCCCTGCCGGCGAAGCTCGCCCGCGGTGGTGTCGAGCGTGCGGACGACGCCGTTGACCTGCGGGAACCAGGCATCGGTCACGATCAGGATGCGCATCAGCCGGTCCTCGCGGCGGCGGGTGTCGAGACCCGGGATTCGGAGGCCTGTGCCAACAGGCTTCCCGGTTCCGCCCAGTGCAGGATCTCGAGCTGACCGTCAAAATGCTCGACCAGGGCGCTGCAGCTCTCCACCCAGTCGCCGTCGTTGCAGTACAGGATGCCGTCGATCATCCGCACTTCGGGATGATGGATATGACCGCAGATCACGCCCTGCACGCCGCGCCTTGCGGCCTCTTCGGCAAGGGCGTTTTCGTAGCTGGAGATGAACTCCACCGCGTTCTTCACCTTGTGCTTCAGGAACGAGGAGAGCGACCAGTAGGAATAGCCCAGCTTGCGGCGTGCCACGTTGAGCCAGTGATTGACGGTGAGCAGGATGGTGTAGGCCCAGTCGCCGAGCACGGCGAGCCACCGGGCGTAGCGCACGATGACGTCGAACTCGTCGCCGTGGATCACCAGCATGCGCCGGCCGTCGGCCAGCGTGTGGATCGCCTCGCGCCGGACCAGCACGCCACCGAAGCTCAGGTTGCAATAGTCCCGGGCGGCTTCGTCGTGATTGCCGGGGATGTAGATCACCTTCGTGCCCTTGCGGGCCTTGCGCAGCAGTTTCTGGATGACGTCGTTGTGGGCCTGCGGCCAGTACCAGGTCTTCTTCAGCCGCCAGCCGTCGATCATGTCGCCGACCAGGTAGAGCGATTGGCTCTCGGTCCTGCGGAGAAAATCTAGAAGAAATTCCGCCTTGCAACCTCTTGTTCCCAAGTGCACATCGGAAATCCAAATGGCCCGGTACCGGTGGGATCTATGAACAACATTCACGATCCGTAACTCCATTCGAATCATTAGAAAAAAGATGATGCATCCCATACGAAATTCGACTAACAATGTCCCGTGAACTTTATATTAAAAAAGAAATAGAAGTGTAATGCAGGAGTCACGGAATTGAATATTTACCGTGAGAAGGTGAATGGCTGCGATCCGGCCGGGCAATTGGCCGGTCCCGAGGACCGCCGGGTCCTGGTGGTGCACAATCCGGTGGCCGGAGGCCGCCGCCGGGCGCGCATGGATGCGGTCGCACGCGCCCTGGTCGGGCGCGGCTGCGCGGTCGAGGTTCGCCTGACCGAGCATGCCGGCCATGCCGAAAGCCTGGTGCGCGATCTTTCCCTTGCCGATTTCGAGATCGTCGCCGTGTCCGGCGGGGACGGGACGATCAACGAGGTGCTGAACGCCCTCGGGCCCGCCTCGCCGCGGCTGGCGATCATTCCCAACGGCACCGCCAACGTGCTGGCGCAGGAGATCGGCTTGCCTGCCCGGCCGGCGGCAGTCGCCGGTCTGATCGCCGAAGGCCAGCCGGAACCGCTCCATCCGGGCGTCGCCAATGACCGGCGTTTCGCGATGATGGCGGGCGTCGGCTACGACGCGCACGTCGTGGAAGGCGTCGATCCCCGCCTGAAACGCCGGCTGGGCAAGGGGGCCTATGTCTGGCGCAGCATCGCCCAGATGCCGACGTTCGATTTCCACCCCTACGACATCGCGATCGACGGTGTCGCCACGCGGGCCTGTTCGGCCATCGTCGCCAACGGACGCTTCTACGCCGGCCGGCACCTGGTGGCGCCGGAGGGGCGTCTCGACCGGCCGGACTTCGAGATCTGCCTGTTCCGCCGCGGCGGCGCCTGGAACGTGACCCGCTACGGCCTCGCCCTGCTGGCCGGCCTGTTGCCGCGTCTCGAGGATTTCCAGATCCGCCGCGGCCGCACGGTGGAGATCGCCGGCCGGCCCGGCGAGCCGGTGCAGGCCGACGGCGAAATCGTCGCCCGGTTGCCGGTCCGCATCACCGTGGCGGCGGAACCGGTGTGGATCCTGCGTGAGCCGCCGGTCGCCTGACCGCGCCGCCCGGTCCGATCCGGCATCCGGCCTACCGCGAGTTGCGTAGAAAGCCGCGAAAATCCGTATCAAACGAACGTTGCGGGTGACGGGGGCCGTGTGCCTAGGATAGGGCGCGGCAGCGGTCGGGGAGCCTTCGGGCGCCCGGCGCGTGGCCGGCAGCATCCGCGCGGCAGCAGGAAACACGCGACAGCGCACAATGAACGACGAACTGAAGCCCCTGGCGCCGATCGAACAGCGCCTGCCCGACGCCCATCCGGCGATCTTCACGTTCCTGGACGCCTGGCGGGACATGCGCGGCGGACGGCTCGTGCCCTACAAGCGCGACTTCGATCCCGCGCGGGTGCGGGGGCTGCTGGCGAGTATCTTTCTCTACCGCTTCGATCGCGAACGCGACGACTTCGTCTGCCATCTGGCCGGCGAGCAGATCAACCAGGCCTGGGGCCGGAGCATCCGCGGCCTCACGTTGCGCGAGATCGTCGGCGACAACGATTATCCGATCGTGATCGAACGCTGGCGGGAGATCATCGGGCGGCCCCTGGTGCACTACGGATCCGAGCAGGAGAGACTGAGCCGGCTGGACAAGCGGCGGGCCGAGCGCCTGCTGCTGCCGCTGGCTGCGGACGACGGACGGATCGATCATGTCATCGGCGTGGCGCTCTACACCATCGGGCTCGCGAACCTGCAGCGTTCGCCGCTGATCCTTTCCGACATCACGCAGCTGCCCTGCGACGAACTCTGATCAGTCCGCCTCGCGCGCCCGCCAGACCGCGAGCTCGTAGCCGTCGGGATCGCGAAACTGGAACCTCTCGCCGCCCGGGAAGGCGAAGACGTCCCGGCTGAGACGGCCGCCGGCCGCCTCGATGCGGGCAATCGTCGCCGGCAGGTCCTCGCCGTAGAGCACCACCAGCGGACCGCCGTCGGGCCGGGCCGTGCCGCGGGCGAAACCGCCGGTCATCTGGCCGTCGCTGAACTCGCAATAGTCCGGACCGTAGTCGGTGAACGACCAGCCGAAGACCGTCCCGTAGAACCGTTTCGCCCGCTTGATGTCGGCGACGACGAACTCGACATAGTTGATGCAGCGGTCCCGCCGCGCCAGCGTTCCGGACATCGGCCCGTATCTCCCGAAAGAACAAAAATAGAACATACGGTCTGTTGCCGGCTATCGCAAGACACCGGACTGTCATGAAACCGGGATATGGGGGAACGGTCCCGGGGAGCGAGCCATCGCGGCGCTCCCTGCACCGGATGGCATGGAAAGGACCACGTCATGACTCCCTCGCTCAACGTGTTGTTTCTCTGTACCCGCAACTCGGCGCGTTCGATCATGGCCGAGGCCATCCTGAACAGGATCGGTGGCGGCCGCTTCCGGGCCTATTCCGCGGGTGACGACCCGGCCGACGAACCCGATGCGGCGGTGATGGCGAAGCTTAGGGACCTGGGGCACGATACCGACGGCCTGCGCAGCAAGTCCTGGCAGGTCTTCACCGGCCCGGATGCGCCGGCGATGGATTTCGTCATTGCGCTCTGCGATACCACAAGGGGGCAGAGATGCGCCGAATTCCGGGATGTCGCGGTCAGCGCGGCCTGGCCGCTGCCGGATCCGGCAAAATTCGCGGGCAGCGACGTGGAGCGCGGCGTGCTGTTGAACCAGCTCTACAGCTCGATTACCCGACGCCTCGAAATCTTCGCCAGCCTGCCGTTCGAAACACTCGATAGGATGGCGCTGAAGGCGCGGCTGGACGAACTGGGAGTCGCGGAAACGGTGGAGGCCTGAACCTCGGCATGGCGGTCGGTATAAACGGTCTGGGGCGGATCGGCAGACTCGCGCTGCGGGCGGCGTTCGGCGGCGTGACGCGCGATCGCGACGATCCGCGACGCGATGCGCAGCTCGATATCCTGCATGTGAACGAACTGCGCGGCGGCGCCGCCACGGCGGCCCATCTGCTCGAATTCGACAGCATCCACGGCCGCTGGCGCACCGACATCGAGGCGACCGGCGCCGACGGGATCACGGTCGGGGGACGCCGGCTCGGCTTTTCCGATGCGGCCCGGCCGGGCGACGTGCCCTGGGGCGATCTCGGCTGCGAGACGGTGCTCGAATGCACCGGCGCCTTCCGCAGCCCGGACCTGTTGCAGGGCTATTTCGATCGGGGCGTCAGGACCGTGATCGTCGCCGCGCCGGTCAAGTACGACGAGGCGCTCAACATCGTCGTCGGGGTGAACCACGAGCTGTACGATCCGGCGCGTCATCGTCTGCTGACCGCGGCCTCCTGCACGACCAATTGCCTGGCGCCCGTGGTCAAGGTGGTGCACGAAGCGATCGGCATCCGGCACGGCCAGATCACCACCATTCACGATCCGACCAACACCAATGTCGTGGTCGATGCCCCGCACAAGGACCTGCGCCGGGCACGGTCCGCCATGGTCTCGCTGCAGCCGACGACGACCGGAAGCGCCACCGCCATCGCGCTGATCTATCCCGAGCTGAAGGGCAAGCTGGACGGCCATGCGGTGCGGGCGCCGGTGCTCAACGCCAGCCTGACCGACTGCGTCTTCGAGATGCAGCGCCCGACCAGCGTCGAAGAGGTCAACCGCCTGTTCGCCGATGCCGCCGCCGGACCGCTCGCCGGCATTCTCGGCTACGAAAGCCGGCCCCTGGTGTCGGTCGATTTCGCCAACGACAGCCGCAGCGCGATCGTCGACGGTCCCAGCACGCTGGTCACCGACGGGACCCAGCTCAAGATCTATGCCTGGTACGACAACGAGATGGGCTACGCCTGCCGGATGGTCGATCTCGCCCGGATTGTCGCGGAAGTCCGCGCCGGGGAAGGTACGGAAGTCCGCGCCGGGAAGAATGCGGAGGCCCGCGCGTGAGCGCCGCCCTGCGCCACTACCTGATCGTGACCGCGGCCTACTGGGGTTTCACGCTGTCCGACGGCGCCCTGCGCATGCTGGTGCTGCTGCACTTCTACCAGTTGGGCTATTCCCCCTTCACGCTCGCCTTCCTGTTCCTGCTCTACGAGTTCGCCGGCATTGCCGCCAATCTCGGGGGCGGCTGGCTGGCCACGCGGTTCGGCATCGCCCGCATGCTGTCGGTCGGCCTTGCGCTGCAGATCGCCGGCCTGCTGTTGCTCTCGGCGCTGGATCCCGGCTGGGGCGCCGCGCTCTCGGTGGCCTGGGTGGTGTTCGCCCAGGGGGTGGCCGGCGTCGCCAAGGACCTGACCAAGACCGCGGCGAAATCGGCGATCAAGCTCACCGCGGTGGACGGCAGCAGCCAACTGTTCCGCTGGGTCGCCTGGTTCACGGGCTCGAAGAACGCCATGAAGGGCGTCGGCTTCTTCCTCGGCGGCCTGCTGCTGGAACTGGCCGGCTTCCGCCCCGCGTTGTGGGCGATGGCGGCGGTGCTTGCACTGGTGCTGGCCGCCTGCCTTTTCGCCCTGCCGGCGCAGCTCGGCAAGGCGGCCGCCTCGCGCAGCATGCGCGAGCTGTTCGCGAAATCCCCCGGGATCAACATCCTCGCCGCCGCGCGGGTGTTCCTGTTCGCCGCCCGCGACGTCTGGTTCGTCGTCGGCCTGCCGGTCTTTCTCTATGCGGGCGGCTGGAGCTTCTGGGAGGTCGGCGGCTTCCTGGCGCTCTGGACCATCGGCTATGGCGGCATCCAGGCGGCCGCGCCGGCGCTGGTGCGGCGCAGTCCGGACGGTCTCAGCCGGGAAGTGCCGGCGGCGCGGCTGTGGGCGCTGCTGGCGACCGCAGTGCCGCTGGCGCTGGCCGGCCTTGTGGTCGCCGAGGGCGCCGCCGGCCCGCTGGTGGTGACGGCGGTGGTGCTCGGGCTCGGCCTGTTCGGATTGCCCTTCGCGGTCAACTCCTCGCTGCACTCCTACCTCGTGCTGGCCTATGCCGGCTCGAAGAAGGCGGCCGAGGATGTCGGCTTCTACTACGCCGCGAACGCGGCCGGACGGTTGATGGGCACGCTGCTCTCGGGTCTGCTCTACCAGGCCGGCGGATTGCTCGCCTGCCTGCTCGGTTCCGCAATGATGCTCGCGGTCTGCAGCGCCATCGCCTTCATCCTGCCGACCGACACCGGCGCGCGCACGCAGCCGGCCTCGCCCGCCGCTCCCGGCTGAGCGGCATGCGGCGATCGCCTCAGGCGACCGCCTTGCGCGCCACCACGCCGGAGGTGGCGAAGATCGGGATCGGCTCCAGGAAGCGGATCTCGCCCGGCCCGCGGGCGGCGGCGGCGATCGCGATGTAGGTGCGGATCTCGAAGCCGCCCTGGCCGGCCTGCGCGTAGACCTCGGCATCGCTGTAGCCGGTCAGCGCCTCGCGGTCGCCTGCCTGCCAGCGGCGCATGAACTCGCGGTCGAATTCCTCGTTGATCTTTCCGGAATCCGGCGTCGCCGGCCAGTGCGAGATTCCGCCGGTGCCGACGATGGCGAGGCGTTCGGGGACGGCATCACAGGCCGCGCGCAGCGCCTCGCCGAAGGCCCAGGCCCGGGACAGCGGAGTCAGCGGCGGGCCCTGGCAGTTGATGTTGCAGGGCACGACGGGCAGGTCGTTGTCGGGGCTGAGGAAATGCAGCGGCACCATGATGCCGTGGTCGAACTTCCATTCCTCGCAGAAGGCGACGTCGACCGTCTGCATGACCGAGCGGATCAGCCGGCCGGACAGCGCCCGGTTGCCCGGCACGACGCGCGGCGGCACGCCAAGCCAGCCGGCATCCTCGATCGGACCTTCGTAGCGCTCGGCCATGCCCATGGCGAAGGCCGGCATGTTGTTCATGAAGAAGTTCGCGAAATGCTCGGCGGCGACGATGACGAGCGCTTCCGCGCCGGCCTCCCGGATCTCCGCGGCCATCTGCCGGTAGGCGGCGAAGAAGGGATCGCGCACCTCCGGATCGGCCCGCTCCGCCCGGCCGGTGATGCCCGGGCCATGGCTGCAGACGCCGGCATAGACCAGAGGCATGTTCAGGCCCTTCCGCCGGTTGAGGCTTCGCCCGCGCGGCGTTCGCGCAACCGGGCGTCATGCGCATCCACGCCCTCGTAGCCGGAGATCACGTAGACCCCGTCGCGCACCGGCCCGTGCTTGCGCACGCCCTCGCGCATGGCTTCGAGATAGTCGTCCCACGGCAGGCCGTGCAGCGCCGCGTAGTGCATCAGCAGCTGGCCGTTGACGCCGAGCACGTAGAGCAGGCCGATGTCCGGTTCGGCGAGCGCCCGGCGTTCCTCGCCGGAGAGCTCGAAACCCGCCAGCAGGGCCTCGCGGTCGTTGTCGAAGCGCGCCCTCACGTCGGGATCGCGGTTCAGCAGGTAGATCAGCTTCTGCACGGCATAGAGGCTCATGACCGTCTCCCGGGCGATGGCGGCGCAGGCTATCACGGGCCGGCGAACGCCGGGAACGGTCAACGGCGCGCGCGGAGCCCGGTCAGACGATCCGGCTCTTGCGGTCGCCCCAGTAGCGGTCCCGCAGCAGCCGCTTGTAGAGCTTGCCTGTCGGCAGGCGGGGCAGCTCGGCCTCGAAGTCGACGGAGCGGGGGCATTTCTGCCGCGCCAGGTGCTGCTGGCAGAAGGCGAGCAGTTCGGCTTCGAAGGCCGCGCCGGTTTCCACGCCGGGCATCGCCTGCACCACCGCCTTCACCTCTTCGCCCAGGTCCTCGTTGGGCACCCCGAACACCGCGGCATCGGCCACCTTGGGATGGGTGA
>JBGTSP010000085.1:0-14851 GCA_041940205.1 Alphaproteobacteria bacterium | reverse complement strand
GGCGATGCCGACGATCTCGTGCGCCCGCACGGTGAGGGTGATGTCGTGCAGCGCCGGCCGGCCCGCTTCCGCCGGTCGTTGGACGGCGTCGAGTTCCAGCACCGGCGCGCCGGGCGCCATCGGTTCCGGCCGCGGCCGCTCGACCACGCGGCCGACCATCATCTCGGCCAGGCTGTCGCGGTTGGCGTTCGCTGTCGCGGTCTCGCCCACCAGGGCGCCCCGCCGCAGCACCGCGATCCGGTCGCTGACCGCCAGGATCTCGTGCAGCTTGTGCGAGATCAGGATCACCGCCAGGCCGTCGGCAGCAAGCCGCCGCAGCGTGGCAAACAGGGTCTCCGCCTCCTGCGGCGTAAGCACCGCGGTGGGCTCGTCGAGGATCAGGATGCGGGCCTCGCGGTAGAGCGCCTTGAGGATCTCGACCCGCTGCGCCTCGCCGATGGACAGGTCGGCGACCAGCGCGTCGGGCTCGACCGCGAGGCCGAAGCGTTCGGCCAGTTCCGCGAGCCGCGCCCGGGCGCCGGCATCATCCCGCCGCCAGGCCCATAGCGGTTCGGTGCCCAGCGTGATGTTGTCCAGCACCGACAGATTGTCGGCGAGGGTGAAGTGCTGGTGGACCATGCCAATGCCGGCGGCGAGCGCGGCCTCGGTGGAGCCGGGCGGCAGCGTTTCCCCGTCGACCTCGATATGGCCCTCGTCGGCCTGGTAATGGCCGAACAGGATGTTCATCAGGGTCGACTTGCCGGCGCCGTTCTCGCCCAGCAGGGCGAGGATCTCGCCGCGGTCCAGCGACAGCGAGATGGCGTCGTTCGCCGTCAGCGCGCCGAAGCGCTTGGTGATGGCGTGAAAGGAGAGGACGGGCATCCGATCGGCCGGCCGCCGGCCCGGCGCGGGGCGCCGGGCGGCGGTCACGGCAGCGGGCTCAGAAGGTCGACTTGGGTTCGTCGTCGATGATCTCCACGGTGTAGGCGCCCGAGAGGATGTCGGCCTTGACCTTCTCGACCCGGGCCTTGATCGCCGGGTCGATACGGTCCTCGAACTCGTAGTAGGGGGCGAGCGAGGCGCCGCCCTTCTGCATCATCGTCCATTCCTTGTAGTCCTCGGCCTTGAACTGGCCGGCCTTGACGAGCTTGATCGCGTGCGCGATCGCCGCCTCCATGTGCCACAGCGCCGAGGTGACGACGACGTCCTTGCCGTTCTCTTCCTTGTTCATGTCGTTGACGTTGCCGAAGGCGACGATGCCCTTGTCGCGGGCGGCGTCGACCACGCCGGCGCGCTCGGCGTAGAGCACGTCCACGCCCGACTCGATCTGGGCGAAGGCGGCTTCCTTGGCCTTGGGCGGGTCGTACCAGGAGCCGATGAAGGTGACCTTGAAGCCGATCTCCGGATCGACCGAGCGGGCGCCGTTCATGAAGGCATGGAACAGCCGGTTGACCTCGCCGATGGGATAGCCGCCGACCATGCCGATCTTCTTCGACTTCGTCATCGAGCCGGCGATGATGCCCATCAGGTAGCAGGGCTCGTGGATGTAGTTGTCGAACACCGCGAAGTTCGAACCGTGCGGCCGGAAGGGATCGCCCATCAGGAAGGCGATCTCGGGATAGTCGTCGGCCACCTGGCGCGCCTCGCGGGAGATGCCGAACGCCTCGCCGACGATCAGCTTGACGCCGCTCTCGCAATATTCCCGAAGCACCCGGATATAGTCGGTGTTGGCGACCTTCTCGGAAAAGACATAGTCGATCTCGCCGGCCTTCTGCGCGGCCACCAGGCCCTGGTGCAGGCGGGCGTCCCACTTCTGCTGGATCGGCTGGGTGTAGATGCCTGCAACCTTGATCTTGGCGGCCTGCGCCGGACCGGCGCCCAGCGCCAGTGTGCCGGCCCCGGCTCCGAGCAGGGCGAGTGCGGTTCTGCGCGAAATTCTCGTGTTCATGACTGCCTTCCCTTGCGCGACGGACGGCCTCTGGCGGGCCGGTCGGAACGATTAGACCAAGCGGTCAAATTTTTGGCAAGCAGAATGCGCTGCTCGATCGTTGGGCAGTCCCGGCAGGCGACGCCGACACCGGTCTCAGAGCCAGTCCTTGCGCCGCTGCGCGAAGGCGTCCGAACGGGTCACGACCTGCATCAGGTCGCTGTCGGCCAGGCCCGTGAGTTCTTCCGGTGGCGTGCCCTCGCGCAGGGCCTTCATCACGTCGTGCAGCACCTGCACGGTGGCGGCATAGGTCTGGTGCCCGCGCAGCAGGAAACGCACGCCCCGGGCCGCGAGCCAGGCGGGATCGCGCAGGGCCTTGTCGCCACCGCCCAGCAGCAGCGGCACCGACAGCGCCGCGGTGATTTCCTCCACGGCCTCCCGCGAGGGCACGCCGACCAGGAAGATCGCGTCGACGCCCGCGGCCTCGTAGGCGCGGGCGCGTTCGATGGCGTCCGCGACCGACGTCAGGTGGGCGGCGCTGGTGCGTCCGGCGATCACCAGTTCGGAATCGGCGCGACCGGCGAGCGCGGCCTTCATCGTGCCCACGCCCTCCTCGATCGACAGCAGCCGCGCCTTGCCGCCGGAACCGTGCGGTTCGGGAAGTTCCGTATCCTCGATCGACAGGCCGGCGATGCCCGCGGTCTCCAGTTCCTCCACCGTGCGCATGACGTTCAGCGCGTTGCCGTAACCGTGGTCGGCGTCGGCGAACAGCGGCAATTCGCTCGCCCGGCCGATGCGCTGGGCCTGTTCGGCGAACTCGCTCAGGGTGAGAAGGATCAGGTCCGGCGCGCCCAGCACGGCGAGCGAGGCCAGGGAGCCGGCATACATGCCCATCTCGTAGCCAAGATGCTCGGCGATCCGGGCCGAGGCCGGATCGTAGACCGAGGCGGGATAGACGCACGTCTCCCCCTCGAGGATGGCGCGCAGCGCCTGCCGTCGTCCGCTCCAGCGTGCCATGGCCTGTTTCCCCCCTCGTGCCAGCCCCTGTGCCGGCGCCGACTGTAGTCGCTTTCGTCGGCCTGTCGAAGGCGAGGAGACAAGGGGGCGTCAGACCGGTGTCTTGCGGCGCGCCCGTGCCTGGCGGCATTCCCTCAATGCGCCACCCTTCCGGTCGCCCGTTCATACATTCTAAGGCACGCAGCGCAGGCCCGCTTGACGGCATGAACCCGTCCGGTGCCGGCGCTGGATCGGGGAAGCTCGGACGGTTCGATCGGCAGATAGGCCGCGGACAGACGGTCGCCGTGGGCCAGTGTCTCCGCGTGCGGGACCAGGGGCCATGTTCCCGCCGGATCGACGATCGCGCGGGCCGGGTCAGTCAGCAGCAGGTAACGATGACCGGGCACCGTGTTCTTGAGGAGGGCATGCGACTCGATCACGGTCATGCCGGTCAGGGCATGAAAGCCGCCGATCACGCCTTCCAGCACCGGCCCGGCATGAACGACGGCCTTCAGATCGAGCCCGGCAATGTCGGCGCAGGCCGGACACGGGCAGGTGTTCTCGGACACCAGACGATCCCGGCAATCGTAGAAGGCGGCCATCATGCCGAGCAGGCTGGCCTGTAGCCGGTCCGGTTCTGCCGATATCTCTTCCAGCCTGCAGAACATCAGCAGGGCGTCTCCCTCGGGCCGGCAGGTTCGAAACGTGCCGGCGCCCGCCTGGGCGACTTCGGAGAGCAATTCGCCGACCACGTATTGGGCGTGGTCCAGCGCGTGACGGCTGTGCGAAATGAATGCGGTGTAGCCACTGATGTCGGGGATGACGACCAGCATCGGCCGCTCGACCCCGTCGCCCTCCTCCGCCATCGCCACCGGCATCGGTCCCCCGGTTCCGGAGGGTCTTGCGTCGGCGTGCGCCGCTTGCGTGGGGAGACGGCGTCGTCGCCGCCATGACAGTGCGAGAAGGCCGGCCGACGAAAGAAAGAGAACGGCGACGAGCAGCAGGGGAAGCGCACCCATGGTCGACCCGTGGGCGGCCATGGCGATTGCGTGCGCGACCATGGTGTCGTCGCCGTTCACGATCATGCCTGCGACGCCTGCGTCAGAACATCAGGCGCAGGCCGACGAGGAGAAAGGCATCCTCGCTGTCTTCTCCCTCCTCGCGGGCGAAGTCCGCTGTCCGGCCGTACAGCCGTTCCCAGTGCACGCCGACATAGGGGGCCACGTCGCGGTTGATCTCGTAGCGCAGCCGCAGGCCGATCTCGGTGTCGGTCACGCCCGATGCGATCCCGATCGGCCGGTCCCCCGACAGGGCGACATTGAGCTCGACCGACGGTTCGAGAACCAGCCGCTGGGTCAGCAGGATCTCGTATTCCGCCTCGAAGCGGGCCGAGAGCCTGCCGTCCTCGCTGACGAACAGGTCGGTATCGAGCTCGAGCCATTGCGGTGCCAGCCCTTCCAGGCCGAGGACGCCGTAATAGCGTTGCGGATCGGGCTCGAAGTCGTGCCGCACGCCCGCCTTCAGGTCGAAGAAGTCGGAGACCGGCCGGCGATAGACCAGCTGCACCTCCGCCGCCTCGGCCCGCCGGGTTTTCGTTTCGACCTCGCCCTCGGTTTCGATGACGAGCTTGTGCTCGTCGGTTCCCGCCCAGGCCTCCGCCTCCCAGGCGGCAACGTTCTGGTCGCCCCAGCGGTACTCGAACTGCCCGATCTGGACCGAGGTGAAGATCTGGTTGTCCAGGGTCTCCGCCGTCGCCGGCGCGGCCGACAGGGCCATCAGGCCGCCGAGCGCGGCCCTCACAAGTGACTGTCGCATGAACCTACTCCCGGCCGACGGTGGCGCTGGCGACATCGCGCTCGACGATCACCTTGCGGAACATGCCGGAGGCCATGTGGTACATCAGGTGGCAGTGGAAGGCCCACTGCCCCGGCGCATCGACTTCGGTCTCGGTGTAGACGGTGGATCCCGGCGGCACGCTGACCACGTGCTTGATCGGGTCCCATTCGCCCTTGCCGGTATCGATCAGGGTCCACATCCCGTGCAGGTGCATCGGGTGGGTCATCATCGTCTCGTTGACGAACTTGAAGCGCACCCGTTCGCCGAGCTTGAGGCGCAGCGGTTCGGCATCGGAATACTTGATGCCGTTGATCGACCACATGTAGCGCTCCATGTTGCCGGTCAGTCGCAGCTCGATCTCGCGCGTCGCCTCGCGTTCGGGATAGAGCGGGCGGCGGGCCTTCAGGTCGTCATAGGACAGGAACCGGCCACCGTTGGCCGCGGCCGGCGTCAGGCCGCTGCCCGAGGCGTAGAAGCGGTCCGGCCCGCCAGCCGGCGATCCATGCCCCATCGCGGCATGGTCCATCTTCGAATGGTCCACCTTTCCGTGGTCCATCTTCGAGTGGTCCATCTTTCCATGGTCCATCTTCGAATGGTCCATCTTTCCGTGATCCATCTTCGAATGGTCCATCTTTCCGTGGTCCATTTTCGAATGGTCCATCTTTCCGTGATCCATCTCCGAGGAATCCGGCTTTCCGTGGTTCATCTTCGAATGGTCCATGGTCTCGCCGCTGCCGTGTCCCATGGCGCCGTGGTCCATGCCGGCATGGGCGTGGCCCATGTCGGCCATGGTCAGCAGCGGCGGCTGGCGCAGCGCCGGCACGTCGGCCTGTTCGCCCGCGCGCGGCGCCAGGGTGCCGCGGGCATAGCCGGAACGCGACATGGCCTCGGCGAAGATGGTGTAGGGGCGGTTCTCCGTCGGTTGCACGATCACGTCGTAGGTTTCCGAGACGGCGATCCGGAACTCGTCGACCTCGACCGGCTCGACCTCGTTGCCGTCGGCCTGGACGACCGTCATCTTCAGTCCCGGGATGCGCACGTCGAAATAGGTCATGGCGCCCGAGTTGACGAAACGCAGCCGCACCCGCTCGCCCGGCTTGAACAGGCCGGTCCAGTTCTCTTCCGGATTGCGCCCGTTGAGCAGCAGCGTGTAGCCCTGCACGTCGGCGATGTCGGTCGGCATCATGCGCATTTCGCCCCAGTCCGCCCGGTCGGCGAGAACCGCGGCGAGCCCCTTCTCGGCGATGTCGCGGAAGAAGGTTCCGGCCGTGCGCTGCTGCCGGTTGTAGTAGTCGGCCGACTGCTTGAGGTTGGCCAGGATCTGCGGGCCGGTGTGGTGGTGCGAGTCCGAGAGCTGGACCACGTAATCGCGCTGCCAGGGGACCGGCGGCTGATCGTCCTTCGGTTCGATGACGATGGTGCCGTAGGCGCCTTCCTGCTCCTGCAGGCCGGAATGGCTGTGATACCAGTAGGTGCCGCTCTGCACGATGGGGAAGCGGTAGGTGAAGGTCTCGCCCGGCGCAATGCCCGCATAGCTGATGCCCGGCACGCCGTCCTGCCGGAACGGCAGGATCAGGCCGTGCCAGTGAATCGAGCTGGACACCGACAGACGGTTGGTCACGTTGATGACGACGTCTTCGCCTTCCTGGAAGCGAAGCACCGGGCCCGGCGTCTGGCCGTTGTAGGCGATCGCCTTCTTCGGCGAGCCGTCGTGATTGACCGTGATCTCCTCGATCACGAGGTTGTAGGTTTCGGCCGTCGCCGGTGCGGCGGCGGCGAGACCGGCGGCGACCAGGGCCGCCAGCAACGGATTTCGCATCGCGATTTCTCCCGTCATCGGATTTCGATCGGGCCCTTCATGCCCGCCTCGTAGTGGCCGGGGACGTTGCAGGCGAATTCCAGCACGCCGCCCTTCGGAAAGTTCCAGATCACCTCGCCGCTGGCGCCGGGCTCGAGCAACGCCGAGTTGCCGTGCGCATGCGCCATGGGCTGCAGGACCCGGTCTGCCGTCATGTGGCCGGCCTCCATCATCCTCGTCATCTCCGCCTGGTGTTCCACATGCATGCGGGCCGTGCCGATGTTGAACTCGTGCACCAGCTCGCCGGCATTGCGCACGCGGAAACGCACGGTTTCGCCGGGCCGGATACGCAGCTTCGCCGGCTCGAACTCGGAATCGCGCATGACGACGTTGATGTTGCGGCGGACCCTGGCGGCCTCGCCGGGTCCACCGACGTCCGCGCTTTCGTCGTGACCGCCATGATTGCCATGGCCGCCATGAGCATCTTCCCTGCTCGTCGAATGTCCGTGTGCGTGGTCGCCCGAACCGGCGGCGCGGGCCGCGGTCGCGGTCAGGGGTGCCGCCACGAAGGCGGCGAAGAGCGCTGCGCGAAGCGCAGCAGATGCGTGATGCATTGGTTTCTGCTCCAGAATATCGGGAATCGGCGTCCTTGCGGGACGCGGGATCTCAAGTCTGGAGATGTCGCGGGGGCGGCGGGTCAAAGGGAAGGTGAACCGGTTGCAGATTGCCGGGCGCACCGTTTTCCGCAAGTGGACCGACCGGTTTGCGATGCAGGCCCGCACCGTTGTCCAGCGCAGCCGGCGACGGCGGGCTGCAGAACTCGTCGGGACAGTGTTCGCCGGCGGGTGCCGGAAGGTTGCCGACAGGGGGATGGTGAAGCGCGGATCGCATGGCGATGGCGCCGTCCGGCTGACCGGAAACAGAAGCTTCCTGCGAAACCGGCGACAGATCCGGCTGGCCGTGCGCCAGAGCCGGAACGCCGAGAAGCGCAAACAGGATTGTCAGCACGACGAACCGCATGAACCGAAGCTGGGCCTTCCCCCTACAGGAAGGTCAAGCGATTGCCGGAACTTCCCGAAACCGTGATCGGCGGGGCAGCCGCGGCCTCGGCCGTTCAGTCGCCGCAGGCGGTCGAGCCGGCCTGGACCGGGGGACAGGCGACCGTTCCGAAGGAACAGAACACGCAGCAGTCGCCGGGCTCGGGTTTCAGCACCCGCCCGCATCCCTTGCAGTCATAGAACCACTGGCAGGCATCGGTGGGCATCGTCTCCGTTTCGGCGTGCCCGCAGTGCGGACAGGTGAGGGTCGAACGCAATTGCATGGGCGTCACTCCACCCGCCTTGCCGGAAAGCCGGCATCGCCCGGGGCCGCGATGATCGCCTCGGGCCGCGCCAGCGTGTCCTCGTAGCGAACGACGGCCCGGCGGCTCTCCAGGTCGACCGCGACATCCCGCACGCCATGGATGGCGCGAAGGGCGCGGGACACCGTCAGCGGACAGAGCGCGCAGGTCATGTTCGCGACCTCCAGCGCGAGCGTGCGCTCGGCGGCCTGCGGGCTGCCGGGAAGGAACGCCAGCGCGGCGAACGCGAGTGTCGCCCGACGCAGGCCCGCCCGCGCCCTCACAGGAACAGCCGGGCGCCGTAGTCGACGCCCGCGGAAAGCGTGACCAGCGCGACGCCGATCCACAGCGCCGCCTTGGTCGCGACGGTGGCCCGCAGAACCCGCCCGAGACCTCCTCGCGGGCCGGCCGGTAGCGCACAGGAACGGCCCGCCGGCCGGTAGACCAGCCAGAAGCCCGCCGCCAGGCAGGCGGCGGCGATGACGAGAAACAGCGGCTGCCAGGCGGCCAGGGCGGTCAGGTGGCCCAGCCAGGCGCCGGAGAGGCCGGCGCTGACCAGGACGAGGGGCAGCAGGCAGCAGCTCGAGGCCGCGAGCCCGCCGGCGATGCCGCAGAGCGACAGCAGCGCCGCCTTCACGAGCGTCCCAGTCCCGCGGCGCGCAGGGTCTCGATGTCCACGCCGCGTCCGCTGCAGCAGTCGGCGAGCGCGCCGTCGATCGCCACTGCCGGCACCGATGCAACCCCCAGGTCCGCCGCGCGCCGGCGGACGGCCGCGTCGGCCATGTCGCGCACCTCGATCCGGCACGAGGGACAGGCCGCGGCGCGGATCTCGCTCACGAGGTCCCGGCACAGCGGGCAATCCGCGCTGAAGATCTCGATCGTGCGTTTCGGTTCAGTCATCACCGTTCTCCCTGGTCAGGGGCGCAAGCTGCAGCGCCCCGCTGTTGATCGCCGCGATGATCGAGCAGTCCCGGGCCGGTCCCCGGCCGGGGCAGGCCGCGATCAGTTCGTCGAGCGCGTCGCGGATCCGGGCCAGGTTGGCGATCCGCTCCTCGACTTCCGCCCTCTTGCGTTCCGCGCGGCGGCGGACATCCACGCAATGCGGGCCGTCCTCGATGCCGAGCGCCATCAGCGCGTCGATCTCCGACAGGGAGAATCCGAGCTGCTGGGCCTGGCGGATGAAACCGATCCGCTCGACGGTCTCCACGGGATAGTCGCGGAACCCGCCGTCGGCGGGCCGGGGCGGCCGCGGCAGCAGGCCCTTCTGTTCGTAGAAGCGAACCGTTTCCACTCCGACGCCCGATGCCCGGGCGACCTGGCCAATGCGCATCCCGAATCCTCCGCGACAGGCAGTCTGCGGTCCGTACCGTACTACGGAGTCAAGCCCGGATTCCCGCGCCGACTGGACACGAGCGCGTGACGGCGCGGCCGGCGCCGGGTCAGGCGGCCAGCCGCAGCCGGCGGTAGCCCAGCGCCTCGGCCAGGTGCGCTCGGCGGACGCTGTCGGCGCCCTCGAGGTCGGCCAGCGTGCGGGCGACCCGCAGCACCCGGTGATAGCCGCGGGCCGACAGTTTCATGGCCTCGGCGGCGCGGGTCAGCAGGGCCTGGCCCTCGGCGTCCGGCCGTGCCACCGCTTCCAGCAGGGCACCGTCGGCGCGGGCATTGTGGCGCACGCTGCCGGCATCGGCGTAGCGGACGGCCTGGCGTTCGCGGGCGGCGAGGATGCGGTCGCGGACCGTGGCGGAGTTTTCTGCCGGCGGCGGCAGGGCGAGATCGGCGGCGCTGACGGCGGGCACGTCGACATGCAGGTCGAACCGGTCGAGCAGCGGCCCCGAGAGGCGGTTCTGGTATTCGCCGGCGCAGCGCGGGGCCCGCGGGCAGGCCAGCCCCGGATCGTCGAGATGGCCGCAGCGGCAGGGGTTCATGGCCGCCACGAGCTGGACCCGCGCCGGATAGCGCACATGCGCCTGCGCCCGGGCGATCGTCACCGAACCGGTCTCCAGCGGCTGCCGCAGGCTCTCGAGCGCCGGCCGGGCGAATTCCGGCAGTTCGTCGAGAAACAGGACGCCGTTGTGCGCCAGGCTGATCTCGCCCGGCCGGGCCCGGGGACCGCCGCCGATCAGCGCGGCCGCGGAGGCCGAATGATGCGGCGCGCGGAACGGCCGCCGCCGGCGCATCGGATCGCTGCCGTCGAGCTCGGCGATCGAGCGGACCAGCGCGGTTTCCAGCGCCTCGGCCGGGCTCAGGTCGGGCAGCAGGCCGGGCAGGCGGGCAGCCAGCATCGACTTGCCGGCGCCCGGCGGGCCCGTCATCAGCAGGTTGTGACCGCCCGCGGCGGCGATCTCCAGCGCCCGCTTGGCGGTTTCCTGGCCCTTGATCTCGGCCAGATCCGCCGCCGGCGCGGCTTCCTCGAGCAGCGTTGCGGCGGGCGGGTTCAGCACCTGGCGCCCGCGCAGATGGTTGACCAGTGCGATCAGGCTGTCGGGCGCCAGCACCGGACAGTCCCCGCCGGCCCAGGCCGCTTCGCCGCCCTGGCGGGCGGGACAGATCAGGCCGCGCCCGCGGGCCTGCGCCGTCAGCGCGGCGGGCAGCACGCCGGCGACCGGCGCGAGGCGGCCTTCGAGGGACAGTTCGCCCAGCGCAGCGAACCCGTCCAGGCAGTCCGCCGGCACCGCGCCGACGGCGGCGATCAGGCCGAGCGCGATCGGCAGATCGTAGTGGCTGCCTTCTTTCGGCAGGTCGGCGGGCGCGAGATTGACGGTGATCCGGCTGGCCGGCAGGGCCAGGCCGACGGCGCCCAGCGCGGCGCGCACCCGTTCCCGGCTCTCGGCCACCGCCTTGTCGGCGAGGCCGACGATGGTGAAGGCCGGCAGGCCGTCGGCGACCTGCACCTGGACATCCACCGGCACCGCCTCGATGCCCGCGAAGGCCACGGTTTCGACGTGGGCGATCATGACCGCTCATCTCATACCCGCATGGCGCGGTCAAGCAATGTTCCCGGTTTGATCCGGTTCGCCGGCGGATCGGCGCATGCGCGACGGTCCGGACCGCGGGCCGTCCGGACCGGCTGGCAACCGGCCGCGAAGGCCGCCGATCCGGAAGCCCGTGAACCCGTAGCCGGCGGCAATGCGGATCCGTTTTGTTTGGGATATGATCCCGATTGGTTCGGTTGCGTCTCAGGAAAATGGAGAAAGTAGGTTAATTTTTCCTTTCCCGCGCCGGTTGCGGGCCGGTGATCACCGGCAGGGACTATTCCAGCCGGTAGCCCTTTTCTTCCATGCAGGTGCTGAACAGATCGTAGCGACGCGCGCTTTCCGCCAGCCGTTCGGCCGCCTCCTCGTTCTGGAAGGTCTGGCGGACCCGGCCGTCGCCGCGCTGCACCGAGAAGTTCGGGACATTCACGGCGCCACGCCTGGCATAGCCCTCCCCGGCAACGGCGAGGCGGGCCTGGCGCTGGCAGAGGGTCTCGTCTTCGGCCCGGATCTCGGGCGCGGTCTCGGCGCGGCGCCATTCCCGCGCCTCGCCGCCGCAGGCGCCGGCCAGCAGGGCCAGCCCGAGGGCTCCGGCCCGCATGCTCATGCCGACTGGTCTCCCGGCGGGCCCCGGCGGTAGCCGCGCTGGCGCATGCAGGCCGCCATCAGCCGATCGCTCATGCGCGCATCGCGCGCCTCGCGGAACCGGCGGTCGATCGCGGTCGCCCCGTCGACATGACGCAGATTGTCGGCGCCGGGCCGGTCGCCGCCGCCGGTCTCCCGGCGGGAGAGCTGCAAGTGCGAGCGCAACTGCGCGCTCACCGCGGCGCGGCATTCCTGGCGGGTCAGCGCGACATCGTCGGCGTCCGCGCCGGCGCGATGCCAGTCCCCGGAAGCGGCCGCGAAGGGGTGGGGAAATCCGGCGCAGGCCGCGAGCAGGGGCAGCGCGAACATCGCCAACAGCGGGCCACGGGCGGGAAACGGTGTGGACATGGCCGCACACTAGCCCATCGCCGGTCGGGACAGAGAGGCGGAAATCCGGCCATCACGGAAAATTTGCCGCGTCCGGCGATTGCGCCTCCCTTTTTTGACGCCGGGGAATTAGGGTCGCCGGTCATGAGCGGACAGATCCTGATCGTCGTCCATCAGCAGCATTCGACTCCCGGCCGCATCGGCGCCGTCCTGGAACGCCGTGGCTACCGGCTGGACATTCGCCGCCACGCCTGCGGCGACCCGCTGCCCGAGCGCCTCGACAACTATGCCGCCGCCGTGGTGTTCGGCGGGCCGATGAGCGCCAACGACGACCACCTGCCCTTCGTGCGCAACGAGATCGACTGGATCAACCGGCCGCTGGAGCAGGACGTGCCCTTTCTGGGGGTCTGTCTCGGCGGCCAGTTGCTGGCCCGCACGCTGGGCGCCCGGGTGTTCCACCATCCCGAGGGCTTCAACGAGATCGGCTATTACCCGGTACGGCGGGCCCGGCCGGACTGCGCGCTGTTCGCCCCCGAACAGCATTTCTACCAGTGGCACAACGAGGGCTTCGATGCCCCGGCCGGCAGCACGGTGCTGGCCACCGGCGACTGGTTCCCGGTCCAGGCGTTCGGCTATCGCCGGGCGGTGGCGATCCAGTTCCATCCCGAGGTGACCCGCGAGATGATGGTGAACTGGAGCCGCAAGGCGACCCACCGGATGGTGCTGCGCGGCGCGCAGTCGCGGGAGGCCCACCTGAACGGCCACGCCCGCCACGATGCGGCGGTGGAGGCCTGGCTCGACCGTCTGTTCGACCGCTGGCTGGCGCCGGCCGCAACCCCGGTGCTGAGCGCCGCCGAATAGCGGAAATCCGCCCTCACGCTTTCTTGACGTCAGGCGGCGCAGTTGCCGCTTTTCTGCCGCAGTTGGCAACCAAATATCAGGTCCAACGGGGGACGGGACGTTTGGTCCCCTCCGAAGCCCGCCCCCCCTGTCGCGAGTACGTGCGACAGTCGGATCTTGCTGCCGCGGCCGTCAACGCCCCCCTCCCCTCCGGCCGCGGCAGCGGGTCCGCATCTCCCGAAATCCCGATCCGATCGCGATCCCGGCGCGCTGCGCCGGCGTCCGGCTATTCGCGGTCCGTCCCGTCCGCCGACGGCCCGCCGGCGGTCGCCGCGAAGCGCAGGCCGCGGATCAGCGCCCGCGCCCGGCTTGCCGTGTCGTCGCTGTCGGCGGAGATGGCGACCAGGCTGACCTGCCCGGGCGGCGGCGCGCCGAAGGCCCGGCGATAATCGGCGGCGAGGTCGACGCTCTCCGAGCGCCAGGCGCCCAGCGCGCTGCCGGCCGGGCGCAGCACGATCAGGGCGCCGGACTCGCCCAGATAGGGCGAGCGCAGCAGGCGGCCGCGCCCCGAGCGGCCGCCCCAGACATAGCTCAGCACCCGGCCGGGCGCGTCGGCGCCGCGCGCCATTTCCACCAGCGGCCGGGCCAGCCGCTCGGCCAGGCTCGCCTGTTCGGGCGCCCAGGGAAAGCCGACGAAGACCGCGATCGCGCGATCGTCGCCGCCCTTGCGGGTCAGGTCGGTGGCCGGCACGTCCGCGTCGATGCGCCAGTCCCAGCGCAGGAACGGGGTGTCGGCCAGGCGGACCGCGACCGGCCGGCCCAGCATCGAGACGGCGCTGTCGCTTTCGATCACGAGGCCGTCCGCGGAACGGCGGAAGCGGTTCGGGGTCTTGCCCTCGAACCGCTGTTCCTGCCAGGCGGCGGGCGCGTCCGCGGTGAGGTCCACGGGATGCAAGGTATCCGCGGTATCCGCGCGGCCGGCCGGGATCGACAGGCCCAGCAGGCCCGCGACAATGGCGGGCAGCGGCAGCAGGGTGAAACGGGCGATCGGGGGACGGCGGCGGGACGGCATCGGCGGCTCCGGAAGCGGGTCGGGACACGGCGGCATCGTCCTGTTACGCAGCGGCCACCGCGACGGACCGCGGGAGCGAAAACGCCGCACCGCCCGTCGTGTCGTTATTGACCTGTTTACCAGGGTTGACTAGGGTCCGGCCCGTCATGGCGCACATTCGGCTCGACCTGCTCCTTATCTGCCCGGTCTCCTGAGGGAACCGGGTCTTTGCGCTTGTCTTGAGCCACACGACGAACACCTGAACATTTCCACCTGAACCATCAGGTACGCGCCGCCGGAAATCCGGCCCCAGCATCGACACAACGCGAACGAGCCAGCACGGGGTTGCCGCCACACGGGTGCGGCGACGGGGCGAACAGCCGGAGACGAACGACATGGCCACCATGCCGACAAACAAGTACCGGGCCTTTCCGCAGGTCGACCTGCCGGAGCGGGCCTGGCCGGGCAACACCATCACCGAGGCGCCGGTCTGGTGCTCCGTCGACCTGCGCGACGGGAACCAGGCCCTGATCGAGCCGATGGGCCGGCACAAGAAGCTGAAATTCTTCGAGCACCTGATCGCGCTCGGCTTCAAGGAGATCGAGGTCGGCTTTCCCGCCGCCTCGGACACCGATTTCGACTTCGTGCGCTACATCATCGAGAACGACGTGATTCCCGACGACGTGCACATCCAGGTCCTGACCCAGTCGCGCGACGAACTGATCCGGCGCACCTTCGAATCCCTGGAAGGGGCGAAGAACGCGATCGTGCATCTCTACAACTCGACCTCGACCCTGCAGCGCAAGGTGGTGTTCGAATCCGATCGCGAGGGGGTGATGAAGATCGCCACCGACGGCGCCGCGCTGGTCAAGGAGCTGACGCCGCGGCTGGAGGCGGGCGGCACCAACGTGCGCTACGAATATTCGCCCGAGAGCTTCACCGGTACCGAACTCGACTATGCCCGCGACGTCTGCCACGCGGTGATGGACGTGCTGCAGCCCAGCGTCGAGAACCGGCTGATCTTCAACCTGCCGGCGACGGTGGAGATGGCCTCGCCGAACGTCTATGCCGACCAGATCGAGTGGATGCACCGCAACTTCAAGGAGCGCGAGAAGATCATCCTGTCGCTGCATCCCCACAA
>JBGTSP010000084.1:0-14937 GCA_041940205.1 Alphaproteobacteria bacterium | reverse complement strand
TGCGTCAGGTGGTCGATATAGGTCAGGCCTGCGCCGGCGGGATGGCGTTCGACCTTGGGATCGAAGACGAAGTCGACATCGTAGATCGAGCCACGTTCGCCATAGCGGTCGATCAGGTATATCAGACTGTCGCCGATCCCCTTGATCGCCGGGATGCTCAGTTCCATCGGCCCGGGCCGGCTTTCCACGCCCCAGGCCCCCAGGTCGCAGGCGCGCCGGTAGGCGGCGGGCGCGTCGGCCACGCGGAAGCCGATGGCGCAGATCGAGGGGCCGTGCAGGCGGGCGAAACTCTGGCCGAACGATTCCGGCTCGGCATTGATGATGAAGTTGACGTCGCCCTGGCGGTACAGCGTCACCGCCTTGGAACGGTGCCGGGCAACCGGCGTGAAGCCCATCTGCTCGAACAGCGCCCCCAGCATCTCGGGCTCGGGCGCGGCGTACTCGATGAACTCGAAACCGTCGGTGGCCATGGGATTGTCCCACAGGTCGCTCATTCTCGCCTCCAGGCAGGATCGTTCCGGGTCGCAAAGCTTGACGGCATATTAGTTACATATGTAACTATTGCAACATGAAAAACACCGGCCCCGCCCCGGACGTTGCCGATCGAGTGGAGATCGACGACCCGCTGCTGCTCGAACGTTTCCTGCCCTACCGGCTGAACGTGCTGTCGAACCGGATCTCCCAGGCGCTCGCCGGGCTCTACCAGGCGCGTTTCGGACTGACGATCCCGCAATGGCGGGTGATGGCGATCCTGGGCCGCCATCCCGGCATCTCCGCCGGCGAGGTGGCGCAGCGGGCGGCGATGGACAAGGTCAAGGTGCACCGGGCGGTGACCGGCCTGCTGGCGGACGGCCGGATCGAGCGGGCCACGGCGGCGGACGACCGCCGGCGTTCGATCCTGCGGCTGAGCGCGGCGGGCCGGCGAACCTACGGCGAGATCGTGCCGGTCGCCCGGGCCTACGAGGATGCGTTGCTGAAGGATTTCGACGCCGCGGCGATCGAGGCGATGGATGCCTTGATCGGCCGGCTGGACGCGGCCGCGGCCGGGGTCGCGGACATGCCGTCGGCACCACCGCCCGACACGGACTGAATGGCGGCGACGCTATTCACGGCGGCGTCGTCACGGTCGTATTCCGAAAGGATCCGCCGCGCTTCCTTCATCGAACCGGCGATGCGGAACCGGGTCCGGTTGCCCGCCAGCAGGGAAAGCTCGACGAAGAGCTGGAACAGCGGCGCGCTGAGCGCCGGCACGGCGAGAATCGAAATCGGATCGTGCCGCCTGTTGACCACGCCGACCGACTGGCCGGCGACCCGCTCGAGCGCGGTCAGATCGAGCTGATGGACTTCGGCATCCATCAGATCCCAGATCGCGAACCGGGTGGGGTGGCGGGCATAGTGTCCGGAGACTGTCGCAACGATTTCCTCCGCGACTACGACGCCATAGACCTCGAACAGGCTGAGGTCCGGTGCTTCCAGTCGGACATTGATCGTCATGCGGCTTGCTCCGGGTGTCATCGGGTACGCGCGCCTTGCGCCGCGCAACATTCCCGCTTTCCGTGTATTCGCAGTCATAGCCGCGAATGGTTGATGGATCAATAATCTCGAAAGTCGATGGTTGATATGCAAACAATTATTCACAAATCCCCGGCAGTTGGGAACCATTCGTTTGACATCGTGAACGACCCTATTTGTTGCACCTGCGCGCAATCGCGTCCGATGACCGAGCGAAAAATGCAGCGGTCCGGTTCGGGAGGCGGATCGAGAATCCATGCGACAAGACGGATTTTCCGCATCGCGGCCGTGGCGCGACATCGATGGCCATGGCCACCGATCCGGGCAGTCGCCGCGCCCCTTTCGACAACCGCATCGCAGGACAGGCGTGACTAGGCGGGATCGGTCCTGAATCCCACGACATTGTCGCGATCATAGGTCCCGAGAATTTGCCGGGCCTCGGCCATCGATCCGGCAATGCGAAAGCGCGTCCGGCTGCCCGCCAGCTCGGAGAGTTCGCCGAAGAGCTGGAACAGCGGCGCGCTGAGCGCCGGCACGGCGAAAATCGAGACAGGCCTGTTGCGCTTGCTGACCACGTCGACCGTCTGTCCGGCGACCCGCTCCAGGGCCGCGGGGTCGAGCTGGTGGAACTCCGCCGCCAGAAGGTTCCAGATCGAGAACCGGGTCGGATGCGCGCCATACTGTCCGCGCAGCGCGGAGACGATCTCTTCCGCGGTCACCACGCCACGGACCTCAAACAGGCTGAGGTCCGGCGCCTCCAGTTCGACATCGATCGTCATGCAAGCCGTTCCGATATTCAAAGGGCCCGGCCGGTTTCACTCCGTGCTCTGTTCCCGATTGCAATTTTTCAGTACACAATGAACATTATCTTTTTAACAATTACTAATTGCAATATACGTGCAATAAATAGAACTTTTTCATTTGATATGATCGTTAATTTTATTTGTTTTCCCTTGAGCGATGCCAGAGCGGAACGGTCCGGCGATCAACGCAGCCGCGAACAAGCAGGGCCGAATGCGGGTCTCGCCGCCGTTCAGGGCATGCCGCCGTCGAGCCGCAGGATCGCGCCGGTCGCGTAGCTCGAGGCATCGGAGGCGAAGTACAGCGCGGCCCCCACCACCTCGTCCGGCTCGCCGCCCCGGCGCAGGGCGATGCTCTTCGCCCGTTCGGCGAACTGCTCCATGTCCCAGGCCTTCGCGATGTCGGTGAGGAAGGCGCCGGGCATGATGCAGTTGACCCTGACCTTCGGCCCGAAGGCGCGGGCGAGACCTTCGGTCATCGCGTTCAGGCCAGCCTTCGCCGCGGCATAGGGCACGATTTCACCGCGCGGACGGATCGCGGCTACCGAACTGACATTGATGATCGAACCGCCCGCGCCCTCGGCCATGCGACTGCCGATCAGGGCGCTGAGACGGAACGGCCCCTTCAGGTTGACGTCGAGGACCTTGTCGTAGAGCGCCTCGCTGACATCGCCGATGGCGTCATAGACCGGCGACATGCCGGCATTGTTGACCAGCACGTCGACCCGACCGAAGGCCGCATAGGCCGCTTCGGCAAGCCCTTCGCAGGCCTGCCAGTCGCCGACATGACAGGCCACCGGCAGGGCCCGGCGGCCATGGACCGACTCGATCTCGCGCGCCAGCGCCTGGCAGTTCTCCAGCTTGCGGCTGGCGATCACCACATCGGCCCCGGCCTGTGCGTAGGCCCGCACAATCTCACGGCCCATGCCCCGACTGCCACCGGTGACGAGCGCCACCTTGCCGGTAAGGTCGAAACGGTCGGCAAGCGACGTTTCGTTCATCTCCTGTCTCCTTCGTCTCCAGCCTGCAATTCTCGACACAAGGCATCGGCCTCGGCCCGGCTCTCGACCAGATGAAAGTCGCCACGGTTGCCGCGCAGATTGCTCAACTCACGATAGAGCCCCATCAGCGTGCTGCCGCCCGGCGTCGGCACCACCAGGATCGATACCGGGCCGCGACGCGCCTCGGCGTATCGCGCGGCGGAACTGGCCACGGCATTCAGCGCCTGGATATCCAGTTCGCTCAAACCCGCCTCGCTGAAGTCCCAGATGGCGAACCGCGCGGGATGCGTGCCGAAGGCCCGGTCAATGGCGTCGACCGACTCCGCAGCGGACACCAGGCCGCGAACCGCGAATATCACGAGGTCGCGGTCCGGTTGCAGATCGAATGTGACGGTCATGCCGTCGGCCCTCCAGCGACCACTCGCGCGATCGTCCGTTCCAGGAAACCGCGTCGCCAGTCGACGGGCATTCTACGCTCTTTTCTGCCCGCCGCAGTCGCTCCGATCCGTCAGCCGGAGGCGGATTCCGAGAGCCGGGCCACCAGTCCGTCCGCTTCATCGAACGTGTTGACGATATGATAGGGAATCCGGTTGCCGGCATCGGGCGCGATCGTTCTGAAAAGCTGGACGAGCCTGTCGTTGGCCCCGGTTCCGACGATCAGGATGGTTTCGGGATTCCCGCGCGCTTCGGCATAGAGCGCCGCCTGGCGAGCCAGTCGGGCCAGCGCTTCGGGCTCGAGATGTTCCAGCTCGGCATTCAGCAGGTCCCAGATCGCCAGTGGTGAAGGCCGGTCGGCAAAGCAGCGGTCGATCGCCTCGACCGCCTCATCGGCGCTCAGCGGCCCCATGACGATGAAGAGCCAGAGGCTCTGGTCGTCATCCCAGTGCGTGCTGATCGGCATTCGGGTCACCAAACCGCAATCTTGCGTTGAACAGAATTCCGATACTGCAGATCGCACCGCACTGTCGACGGACGGAAAGCGACGCGGGTCGGCTCAGGCGCGAAGCACCGCTGGCAAGGATCGCTCAGACCGCCGGTCCGACTGTCCTCCTGCCGCAAAGGGCCACGGCCCGTCGCAGGCTTGGCGCCAGCAGGATACGGGCAGGATCCCCGTGGATACCGCACAGTTCGCGGTACAACCGCAACAGGGAGACATCGCCATCGGTATCCGCCACCAGGATCGTGACGGGATCGGCGCATCGGCTTCGGTAGTGCGCGGCGCAGCGGGCGATCCGCGCCAGGGCCGCCGCATTCAATCCGTTGAGACTGGCCCGGGTGAAATCCCAGATCGCGAACCGGGACGGTGACCTGTCGAAGTGCCGTTCCGTAGCCCGCACGGCTTCGCCCACCGTCAGGTTTCCGGAGACGTGAAAGATCACGAGGTCGCGCGGGGGACGGGGCTCGATATCCACAGGCATGGTTTGATCCGGGCCGCCCGTCTGGCGGCATCGGCGATCGGAACCGCACACCCGTTGCCGCGGAAACATCCGATCGGCGAGGCCGACAATCTATCCGTCCTCTCCGCGGCCGGCTATCCGGAATTTGTTGAAAATTGTAAATATTGGGACTGACGGCGGGTTTCGGGGCCGGCGAACGCGGGATCGTCCCTCGCGTTCATCCGACCTCCTGGTGAACATCGAGATTGGCGGAAAGGTCGATCACCAGCCGGTCGGCTTCCTCGAGCGTCGAGACGATGTGGCAGGTGGTGGTGTTGCCGTACAGATCGGACAGTTCGCCGTAGAGGCGCAGAAGATCGGCATCACCGCGCTTGGCGACGACGAAGATGGTCTGGGGACGTTCGCGGTAGGGAATGTGTCGCGCGGCGGAGACGGCGACTTCCCGCAGGGCACCAAAATCGAGATTGAACAGCGCGGCCTGCCGCAGGTTCCAGATCGAAAACCGAGCCGGGTGGCGGCCGAACTGTTCGTTCAATGACTCGATCACCGCAGCCGGATCGATCACGCCTTCGACCGTAAATATCAAGACGTCCCGTTCAGCATCCCACTCGGCACGAATACTCATGGCACCAAACTCCCTAAAATACCGTCTAAATTCGCCTCACTTGTTTATCTGCGGGTAACTATTATCTGCCGGGTTTTTCGTTTTTTTCAACCTTGGAATTGGAGTTTTTGCAATTAGCAAATAACTGGAAAATTTAATTGCATTTCTGCCAACTGCAGTTGATCGGATCGGACCATCGCCTTCTCCGGCGCGCACGCGCCAGCGCCCGCCCGAACCCGGGCGGCACGCCCATTCCTGAAGTTCCCTGATCGAGGCGCCGGAACCCGCCCGGCGCCGGTGCCGGCGTCAGCCGAGACGTTCGCGCGCCAGCGCCGCACCGGCCGCAAGCGCCCTGAGCTTGCCGACCGCCACCGCGCGCGGCAACGGCGCCATGCCGCAATTGGTGCAGGCCTGGATGCGCTCGACATCGGCGTGTCGGGAGGCCTCCTCGATCACCGCCGCCACCGCTTCCGGTGTTTCGACCGCCTCGGTCGCCACATCGACCGCACCGACCAGCACGGTCTTGCGATCAAGCAGGCGCAGCAGCGAGATCGGCACCTTCGAGCCCTGGCATTCGAGAGAGACCTGTTCGATCCGGCTTTCGTTGAGCGCCGGAAAGATCTCCTCGTACTGCCGCCATTCCGAGCCCAGGGTTTCCTTCCATTTCAGGTTGGCCTCGATGCCGTAGCCGTAGCAGATATGCACGGCGGTCCGGCAGGGCAGCCCCTCGGCGGCCGCCTCGAGCGCCGCGATCCCCCAGTCCTTGACGTCGTCCATGAACACGTTGAAGGCCGGTTCGTCGAACTGGATGACGTCGACGCCGAGCGCCGCGATCTCCCGGGCCTCCTGGTTCAGCACCTTCGCGAAGGCCATCGCCATGTCGGCGCGGCGACCGTAGAAGCCGTCGGCGATCGTGTCGCAGATCGTCATCGGTCCGGGCAGGGTGAATTTCAGGCCGCCGCCGGCATGCGCGCGGGCATAGCGCACATCCTCGACATGCACCGGCGCGGTCCGCCGGACCGCGCTGGTCACGGTCGGCACTTCGGCGTCGTAACGGTTGTTGCGGATGCCCATCACCGTCTTCTTTTCCCAGTCGATCCCCTCGATCCGCTCGAGGAAACCGTGCACGAAATGCACCCGGAACTGTTCGCCGTCCGAGGCGATGTCGATGCCCGCGTCCTCCTGTTCCTTCAGCCAGACCAGCGCGGCGTCGCGTTGCGCCTGCAGAAGCTCGTCACCTTCCGCGCGCCAGGCGGCCCACAGGGTTTCCGGCTCCGCGAGCCAGGCGGGTTTCGGCAGACTGCCGGCAACGGTCGTCGGGATGAGGGGCTGGGCCATGGGTTCGTCCTCCGGGATAACCGGCGGCGACGCCGCCGGCGCGGGCGAATGGAGACCGGGCGCCCGCCGTTCGGGCGGCGCCCGCCGGATGTCAGTGTTCAGGCCAGCCGACGCGGCCGACGCCCGGCAGCTTCACTGCCGGTGGCGAAAGGTCAAGACCGAGCGTGAATCCGAGAATGTTGATCTCGAGGCCTTCCTCGCCCGCCAGCATCACGCCCGCGAGGCCGCCGGCCGAAACCTGGTAGCCGGTGCCGCTGGGAGCCGAAGCCCAGAAGGCGCCTTCGGGCAGATAGTCCTTGCCGATGGCCGTCGGTGGCAGATCGGCGCGCAGTTCCGGCAGGCCGCGGAGCATGTAGGCGATGAAGGTGTTGGAGTTGGGTCCCGGCCAGAGCCGGTATTCACCGCGATGCGGATAGGCCGCCGCCCGCGCCTCGATTCGCGCGATCGCCGCCTCGGCCGCCGCGCCGCGCGCCTCGCCCAGCAGGACCGGCCAGGAACCGAACCAGTAGCCGTCGGGATTGCCCCGCGACAGCCGCACCGCGTCGCCGCCGCCCCGGCGCACCGACCAGCCGGTCACCTCGATCCGTCGCCAGTGATCCGCGCCGGTATCCTTCCAGGCGATCCAGCTGTGCACCCCCAGCGCCCCCCGCCACCCGAAGGCGCGCGCCGCATAGGCCTGCACCACGGCCTCGCGGGTTTCCGCGGGATCGGGCGCCTGGTGGGTGGGGTCGCGCCGGGCCTCGTACCAGCGGCCGTGCGCCTCGCCGCGCAGGACATGGGTCGCGACCGCCAGCAGCGGCGGCAGCAGGAAGGCCAGCAGCAGGAAGGCGGCAAGTCGCCGGATGCGCCGCCGAACCGGCTTCGCCAATCTGTTTTTCGATCCGGACATCACGCGCGATAGGCTACGGGCTGCCCCGCACCGTCGATAGAAGGAATGACGACATGGTGCTTCACTTTTCCGCGCAGGAATACCGAACCCGTCAGGACAGGGCCCGCGCTGCGATGGCCGCCCGCGGCCTGGACGGCCTGCTGCTGTTCAACCAGGCCAGCATGTACTGGTTGACCGGCTACGACACCTTCGGCTTCTGCTTCTTCCAATGCCTGTATTTCGGCGCCGACGGTCGCCTTGCCCTGCTGACGCGCTCGGCGGACCTGCGCCAGGCGCAGCAGACCAGCGTGATCGGGGACATCCGGATCTGGGTCGACCGCGCCGGGGCCACGCCCGGCGACGACCTGCGCGAGATGCTCGAGGACCTGGGCGCCGAGGGCGCCACCCTGGGGATCGAGCTGGACACGGTCGGTCTCACCGCCGGCAACGGCCTGATGGTCCGCCGGGCGCTGGAACAGTTCTGCGCCCTGACCGACACCTCGACGCTGATCACCGCCCTGCGCGCGGTGAAGAGCGCCGAGGAGATCGCCTGCATCCGGCGCGCCGCCGAACTGGCGGACGACGCGCTCGACGCGGCCCTCGAGACCACGGCCCCCGGTGCCTTCGAGGGGGACATCCTGGCCGCCATGCAGGGCGCCGTGTTTCGCGGCGGCGGCGACTATGCGGGCAACGAGTTCATCATCGGATCCGGCGACGCGGCCCTGCTCTGCCGCTATGCCAGCGGCCGCCGGCACCTGGACGCCGACGACCAGCTCACCCTGGAATGGGCCGGCGCCTGGCGGCGCTACCATGCGGCGATGATGCGCACCGTCCTGGTCGGCCGGGTCAGCGACGCGCACCGGGCCATGCACGCGGCCTGCCGCGAGGCGCTGGAGGCCTGCGAGGCGGCCATCCGTCCGGGCGCGGCGATGGGCACGGTGTTCGACGCCCATGCCCGGGTGCTGGATGCGGCGGGCTACGGGCCGCACCGGCTGAACGCCTGCGGCTACGGCATGAGCGCGGTATTCACGCCCTGCTGGATGGATCCGCCACTGTTCCACGCGGGCAACGCCCAGGAAATGGCGCCGGACATGGTCTTCTTCCTGCACATGATCCTGATGGACAGCGAAAGTGGCAAAGCGATGACGCTGGGCCACAGCGTCAGGGTGACCGACAGCGGCTGCGAGCGGCTGAGCCGACACGGCCTCGACCTGATTGCGCTCTGAGCGCCGCCGCGGCGCGCGGATGCGGGGCCCGGCATCGCAGACCCGCCCGGATGATCTGTTCCCCCGACGGCCGCCTCGGCTAGTCTGCACCGCGTGCATCGCGGGGAGAGGACCATGGGTTTCGACTATTCTGCCATCCTGAAGGACGGCCTGAACGCCGCCAATCGCTGGGGCGGCTTTCCGCCCTACAATTTCGTCGGCGGACACAACGACGCGGATTCGCTGCCCGTCGAGACCCTGGTCGAGGCCGCCGCCGCGGTGCTGCGGCGGGAAGGCCGGACGCTGGCCACCTACGGTCTGGAAAGCGGCCCCATGGGATACCGGCCGCTGCGCGAGCTGGTCTCGCGCACGCTGGCCGACCGCAACGGCATGACGGTCGACGCCGACGACGTGCTGATCACCTCCGGCTCGCTGCAGTCGCTCGACCTGGTGAATGCCGTCCTGGTGGCGCCCGGCGACTGCGTCATCGTCGAGGAGGCGACCTATGGCGGCGCGGTCAGCCGGCTGAAGGCCTGCGGCGCGCGCGTGGCGGGCGCGCGGCTGGACGATCAGGGCCTGTGCATGGACTCGCTGGACCGGCAGATCGGGGAACTCGTCGCCGCCGGCGACCGGCCGACATACATCTACACCATCCCCACCGTGCAGAACCCGACCGGCAGCGTGCTGCCGGTGGAACGCCGTCGCCAGCTGCTGGAGATTTCCGCGCGCCACGGCGTGCCGATCTTCGAGGACGACTGCTATGCCGACCTGACCTGGGACGGCGCGCGACCGCCGGCGATCCACGCGCTCGACAAGGACGGCCGGGTGATCTATTGCGGCTCCTTCTCCAAGACCATCGCGCCGGCCTTCCGCATCGGCTACGTCATCGCCGACTGGCAGGTGATGTCGCGCATGCTGCCGAAGAAGACCGACGCCGGCACCGGGGCGCTGGGGCAGATGGTGCTGGCGGAATATTGCGCGGAACGTTTCGACGAACATTGCAGGGCCCTGCGCGGCATCCTCAAGGGCAAGGCCGAGGCCATGGCCGAGGCGCTGAGCGAACAGTTCGGCACCGAGGCGGAGTTCGCGACGCCCCGGGGCGGCATCTTCATCTGGGTGAGCCTGCCCGAAAGCGTCGACACCTCGCGGCTGGCCGAGGTGGCGCTGGCCGAGGGCGTGGCGATCAATCCCGGCGCGGAATGGGTCGCCGATCCGCAGACCGGCCGGCACAAGCTGCGCCTGTGCTTCGGCAACCCCTCGATCCCCACGATCCGCGACGGCGTCGCCCGGCTGGCGGAGATCTGCCATCGCGAGTTCGGGGTGCCGCTGCGCGGCGCCAATGTCGAACGGGAGGCCGGCAGCTCCGGCTGAGGCCAGGTTCAGCGGCGGCGCAGGATCTCCTCCTCGACCGCGTCGAGACGGTCCTTGCCGTAGAAGATCTCGTCGTCGACGAAGAAGGTCGGACTGCCGAAGGTGCCGCGCTCGACGCTGGCCGTCGTGTTGGCGAGCAGCGCGTCCTTCACCGCCTGCTCGCCGATGCCTTCCAGAATCGCGGCGCCGTCGAAGCCGGCGCCGTCGAGCGCCTCCCGGATCACCGCGGGATCGTCCATCTTGAGGCCCTCTTCCCACATGTGGGCGAACACGGCGTCGGCATAGTCCGCGAGCCGGCCCGCCTGCCCGGCAACCAGCGCTCCGCGCATGATCTGCACGGTATTGACGGGAAAATGCGGATTGCGCCGATAGCGGCTCAGGCCGTGCCGTTCGATGAAGCGCCGCATCTCCAGCTGGGCATAGTCCAGCTTGTTGCGGATGCCTTCATATTGCTGCATCGGCGGCTTGTTTCCCGTCAGCTTGAAGACCCCGCCCAGCAGGACCGGCACATAGTCGCAGTCGACGCCGGTGCGCTGGCAGATCGCCGGGATCACCTTGTGCGCGAGATAGGCGTTGGGACTGCCGAAATCGAAGTGGAACTCGAACCGGGGCATGCGTACCTCCCTGCGGACGAGGGTACGATACGCCGCGCCGGCCGGCCACGCATCCCGCACCGCCCGGCGGCGACCTCTTCCCGCGCCGCCAGGCGGCGACCTCAGGGTGTGACGGCGCGCACCTTTTCCGGGCGCCCGGCTTGCTAACCTTGCCCCGACCGAAACGACGAGACAGGCGATGACAGGCTCCCTGCCGGCCGTGCCGCTTGCGGCGCTGGCGACCGCCGTGCCGCCGCACCGGCTCCGACAGGACGAGGCGGCGGAAACCGCTGCGGAACTGTTTGCCGGCCGCATGGCGGCCTTCGAACGCCTGCGCGGGGTCTTCGCCGGATCCGGCATCGAGCAGCGGACCATCGCCATGCCGCTCGAATGGTATCGCGAGCCTCGCGGCTGGCCGGAACGGACCGAGGCTTTCCTCACCGTCGCCACCGGGCTGTTCGAAACGGCGGCCCGCCGCGCGCTGGACCAGGCGGGCCGCGAGGCCGGCGAGATCGACTGTGTCGTCACGGTGACCTCCACCGGGATCGCCACGCCGGGACTGGAGGCCCGGGCGCTCGACCGCCTCGGCCTGCGTCACGACGTCGAGCGGGTGCCGGTCTTCGGCCTAGGCTGCGCCGGCGGCGCGACCGGACTGGCGCTTGCGGCCCGGCTGGCCCGTGCCCGTCCCGGCTGCCTCGTGCTGCTCGTCGTGGTCGAACTCTGTTCGCTATCCTTCCGCCTCGACCGGCTGACAAAGGCCAACATCGTCGCCACGGCCCTGTTCGGCGACGGCGCCGCCGCTGCCGTGCTGGGCGGTCGTCCCGGGGACGGCGCCGGCAACGCGACCGGTCTCGCGGTCGCCGACGGGCGCGAACATACCTGGCCCGACACCCTCTCGATCATGGGCTGGTCGGTCGATCCCGACGGCTTCGGCGTGATCTTCGATCGCGACATCCCGCCTTTCGCGGAACGCCATCTCGCCCGGGCGCTTGACGGCATGCTGGCGGCCCAGGGCCTGCGGCGCGACGCGATCGCCCGGATGGCCTTCCATCCGGGCGGCCGCAAGGTGATCGAGGCGATCGAAGGCGCTCTTGCCCTGCCGCCAGGCCACCTCTCGGCGGAACGGGCGGTGCTACGCGATCAGGGCAACATGTCGGCGCCGACGGTGCTGTTCGTGCTGGAACGGCTGCTGCGCGACGCCTTGCCGGACAGCCTGGCGCTGACGGCGCTGGGCCCGGGCTTCACCGCCTCCAGCGTGACCCTGAGGCGGGCGGCATGAGCCTCGCCGCCATCGTGCTCGCCTTCGTCACGGTGCAACGGCTGGGCGAACTGGTGCTGGCCCGGCGCAACACGGTCCGCCTGCTGGCCCGGGGCGGCCTCGCGGTGGCCGATGGCCACTATCCGCTAATCGTCGTCCTGCACGCGAGCTGGCTTGCCGGCCTGTGGCTGCTGGCCCATGACGCGCCGGTCTCCCTGTCCCTGCTCGCGGTGTTTGTCGTCCTGCAGGTCTGCCGCCTTTGGGTGATCGCGAGCCTGGGCGAGCGCTGGACAACGCGGATCATCGTGCTGCCCGGCGTTGCGCCGGTGCGCTCCGGTCCCTATCGGTTCATGAACCATCCCAACTATGTCGTGGTCGCCGCCGAGGTCGCCATTCTGCCGCTGGCGCTGGGCCTGCCGCTGTTCGCCCTCGCGTTCTCGCTGATCAACGCCGTGCTGCTGTGGATCCGGATCCGCGCGGAGAACCGCGCCCTGAGGCGCGCCGCGGGCGCGGATGCCGGCGACGTCGAGATGACCGTCCGGCAGGCTTCCTGACGGACAGCCCTCAGGCGAAATCGACGGTCCGGTCGAACGGCATCTCGCGCAGCCGGGTGCCGGTGGCGGCGAAAATCGCGTTGGCCAGCGCGGGCGCAAGCGGCGGCAGGCCGGGCTCGCCGGCGCCGCCCATCTTGCGGGCGTTTTCCAGCAGGGACACCGCGATGCGGGGACAACGATCCATCCGCACGGCATCGTAACCGTCGAAGTTGCCCTGCTCGACCATGCCGTCCGAGAAACTGATCTTCTGGCCGATCGCGGCCGACAGGCCGAAGACGATGCCCGACATCATCTGCGCCTCGACGATCGCCGGGTCGAGCACCAGGCCGAGATCGGCGGCACACCAGACCTGTTCGACCCGCAGACCGTCCGGACTGTCGGCGACCTCGACCACTTCGGCCACCCAGGCGCCGAAGGACAGGGTAAAGGCGATACCCTTGCCGCGGCCGGCGGGCAGGCGCGCGCCCCAGTTCGACATTTCGGCGACCTTCTCGACGACCTTCCGGGCCGTCGGATGCTCGCGCATCAGTTCGAGCCGCATCGCCACCGGATCCACCTGCGAGGCATGCGCGACCTCGTCCAGGAAGCTCTCGTGGAAGAAGGCGTTTTGCGAATTGCCGACCGAGCGCCAGAAACCGACGGGAATCGCGAGGTCGACCGGCGTGCCCGCGATACGGTGATGGGCGAAGCCGTAGGGCTGGTCGAACGCCCCCTCGACGATGGTGCGGTCGGGTCCCGCCGGCGCCAGGTCCGGAAAGGTCCGGGCCATCACGCTGGCGATGATCGAGGGCGCGGCGAAGCGTCCCTCGAGAACATCCGGCGCCCCGCCCTTGCGCAGGCGCGCCCGCAGCCGGGCCACGGCGGCCGGCCGATAGGTGTCGTGGCGCGTGTCTTCCTCGCGGCTCCAGGTGACCTTTACCGGGCGCCCTTCGGCATGCTTCGCCAGTTCGACGGCATAAAGCGGGACATCGACCTCGCCGCGCCGGCCGAAGCCGCCGCCGAGATAGGTCGTGTTCACCGCGACCTGATCGCTCTCCAGACCGGCGAGCGAGGCCGCGACCGTCCGGATGATCGTCGGCGCCTGGTTCGGCGCCCAGATCGTCAGCCGGCCGTCCTTCAGTTGCGCAGTGGCGTTCATCGGCTCCATGCAGGCATGGGCGAGCCAGGGCGCGCGGTACTCGGCCGCAAGAACCTCATCGTCCCCCGCTTCCGCCAGCGCCGCCACAGCATCGCCGTTTTCCCGCAGGGTGAAGCCGTCCTCGCCGTCCAGCGCCGCCGCGATGGCCGCCATCTGGCTTTCGCTGTCCCCCGGATAGGGCGCGGGACCCCATTCCGGCGCCAGTGCCTCCGCCCCCCGGAAGGCGGCCCAGGTATTGTCGGCGATGATGCCGAAGCCGGCGCCGGAAAGGATGTCGATCGCCACCACCTTGCGGACGCCAGGCACCGCCTCGGCGGCGGCGCGATCGGCAGCAACCGGTTTCGCCCCGAACCGCGGCGCGATCACCACGGTCGCATGCAGCATGTCGGGCAGGCGGACATCGATGCCGAAGCCGGCACTGCCGTCGACCTTGGCCGGAACGTCGGTGCGGGCCACCGGCTTTCCGAGCAGTCGCCAGTCCTTCGGATCGCGCAGCGCCGGAACCGCCGGCGGATCCAGCGCGGCGGCCTCGGCGGCGAGCTCGCCGTAACCCAGGCTGTCGCCGGAGGCGGGATCGACGACCCGGCCGGATTTCGTTTCCAGGCCATCCGCCGCCACGTCCCAGCGCGCCGCGGCGGCCGCAACCAGCAGCGCGCGCGCGGCGGCGCCGGCCTCGCGCATCTTCACGTAGCCGTCGCGGATCGAGGACGATCCGCCGGTGACCTGCAGGCCCAGCACCTTGCCGAGCGTGCCGCTGACCGATGCCGTCGCCCGGGCCGCGAAACTCTCGTCGAAGACCGGGAACGGCCCGCCCTCCTCCAGCATCGCGGCGTTGTAGTAGGTATCGCCCGCCGGGCCGTGCTCGATCCGGACCTCGGCGAGATCGACGTCGAGCTCCTCGGCCACAAGGGCCGCCAGCGTGGTCTGCACGCCCTGGCCCATCTCGGCCCGCGGGGCGATCAGCGTGACGGTGCCGTCGGCGGCAATCTTGACGTACGGGTTGAAGGCCTGCTCGCCCCGCTCGAGCTGTGCAAGCAGCGGATTGGGATGCGGCCGGCGAACGTACCAGTAGCCGACGGCGAGGCCGCCGGCGATGGCGGCGCTTCCCAGCAGAAAGGCGCGGCGCGCGATCTTGCCCATGGCTCAGGCCTCGCTGGCGCGGGCGGCGCGCTTGATCGCGCTGCGGATGCGGGGATAGGTGCCGCAGCGGCAGAGGTTGCCCGCCATGGCCGCGTCGATGTCGTCGTCCGTCGGATCGGGATTGTCCCGCAGCAGCGCCGCCGCGGCCATGATCTGAC
>JBGTSP010000083.1:0-14961 GCA_041940205.1 Alphaproteobacteria bacterium | reverse complement strand
TGGGAATAGAGTCGAAACTGGGCAATATGGGTGTCATCACCACCACCCTGGAAAACGTGGTGAACTGGGGCCGCACGCGCGCGATGTGGCCGATGCTTTTCGGCCTGGCCTGCTGCGCGATTGAAATGATGTCGGCCCAGGCCTCCAATTACGATATGTCGCGCTTCGGCATGGAGCTGATGCGCCCCAGCCCGCGCCAATCCGACTTGATGATTGTCGCCGGGCGGGTGAGCCGCAAGATGGCCCCCGTGCTGCGCCGCCTTTACGACCAGATGCCCGACCCCAAGTGGGTGGTTTCGATGGGCGACTGCGCCTCCTGCGGCGGCGTGTTCAACAATTACGCCATCGTTCAGGGTGTGGACGAAATTGTGCCGGTGGATGTGTACGTCGCCGGCTGCCCGCCGCGCCCCGAAGCCCTCATTCACGGCATCATGACCCTGCACGAGAAGGTCAAGGGCGAGTCGATTAAGGAGTGGGCCTAAGCCCTATCCATGAATACGGACCTCGCTCCCGTGCTCAAGGCGCTCGAGAAAGGTTTCGCGGCGCAAGCCAGCGAATACCAGGGCCAGGCTAAGGTGGTCGTGCCCGCCGAGCAGGTGGTGGGCTTCAGTCACCGACCGGAGAGCGACGAAGAAAAGATCGCGGTCACCGAGGCGCTGGCGCGGCTGATCTCCTCCATCGCCACGCAATGTTCGAGATAGCCCATGCCCGCGCCGCCATACTCGTCCTCGACGGTGATTCCCAGCAGGCCCATGTCTCCCATCTTGCCCCACAGCGGCATCGGGAAGGCGCTGTCGCGGTCGGCCGCCTCGTCCAGCGGCGCGATCGCGTCGGCGGCGAAGGAGGCCACGGAATCGCGCAGCATGTCGGCGGTGTCGCCAAGGCCGAAGTTGAGCGAAGGGAAGGAGTTGGGGATCATGGGGCATTCTCCGGCAGATGGGCCGTCAACCTATCGCCGTGCCGGCCCTTGCGAAAGGAGATTGCCGTGGCCCTGCGCCTGAGCGTGCTCGACCAGTCGCCGATCCGTTCCGGCGGCTCGCCGGCGCAGGCGATCGCGGAGACCCTGGAACTGGCGCAGCATTGCGACCGCCTGGGCTATGCCCGCTACTGGCTGGCCGAGCATCACTCCTCGGGCGGGCTCGCGGGCTCGACGCCGGAAGTGCTGATCGCCCGGGTCGCCGGGCTGACGGGACGCATCCGCGTCGGCTCCGGCGGGGTGATGCTGAACCATTATTCCTCGCTGAAGGTGGCCGAGAATTTCCGCATGCTGGAAACCCTCTATCCCGGCCGCATCGATCTCGGGATCGGCCGGGCGCCGGGGAGCGACATGCGCACGGCGCAGGCGCTGGCGGCGGGACCGGGAAAGCTCGGAATCGAGTATTTCGGCAACCAGATCAAGGACCTGCTGGAATTTCTCGATGGTTCGATCGGATCCGATCATCCCTTCGCCGAGGTGCGCGCGGAGCCGAGCGGACCGGGCCTGCCGGACTTCTGGGTGCTGGGCTCGTCCGACCAGAGCGCGGCCTACGCGGCCTATTTCGGCCTGCCCTTCTGCTTCGCCCATTTCATCAACGACCAGGGCGGCGAAGCGGTGATGGAGGCCTATCGCCGGCATTTCGCGCCGACCCGCTGGGGCCGCGAACCGCGCGGCAATGTCGGGGTCTTCGCGATCTGCGCCGAGAGCGACGCGGAGGCGCAATGGCTGGCGAAGAGCCGGGACCTGTTCATTGCCCGCCTGCGCACCGGCCAGCCCGGCCCGATCCCCTCGCCCGAAGAGGCCGACGCCTATCCCTATTCGCCGCAGGAGAAGATGATCGTCGAGCAGGGCCGCCGGCGCACCATTGCCGGCGATCCCGACACGGTGAAGGCCCGGCTGGAGGCGCTGGCGGACGCCTACGGGGTCGACGAGATCACTGTGGTGACCATCACCCACGATTTCCGCAAGCGTCTCGACAGCTACAGCCTGCTGGCCGAGGCCTTCGGCCTGGAAGCCGCGGCCTGACGCGCGCCGGCGGCGACGATCGCGTCCTCACGGGGCGCCGCGCGGTCCCCAAAGAATGAGCGCCGCCCCGGACAGGCACACGGCGGCGCCGATCAGGTCCCAGCGGTCGGGCAGCCGGCCCTCGACCAGCCACAGCCAGCACAGGGAAGCGGCGATGTAGAGGCCGCCATAGGCGGCGTAGGTCCGGCCGGCGAAGTCGCTGTCCACGCGGGTCAGCAGATAGGCGAACAGGCCCAGGCAGGCGATTCCGGGAACAAGCCAGAGGACGTTGTTGCCAAGCCGGAAGTAGGCCCAGAAGGCGAAGCAGCCGGCGATCTCGGCGACGGCCGCCGCGGCATACACGCCGGCCGTCGCGATCACGGCGCCGGGTCTTCCAGCAGAAAGTCGGCGATCGCCTCCAGGGTCGTGCCCGACACCGGCGGGGCGTGGCCGACGCCGGGCACCTCGTGCACCCGGGTCCGCGGCCCGCTCGTCTTCATCCGTTCCACGTCCCCGGCCAGCAGCAGTTTCGAATCCAGCCCCCACACCGTCAGCACCGGGCAGCGGACGGCATACCAGGCCGGCCACATCTCCGTGCTCTGCGGGGTCTTCTGGTTCGGCGCCCGCGCCAGCGCCGGATCGTAGTGCAGGCGAAAGCCGCCGTCGGGATCGGCCACCAGCGAGACCCGGGCCATTGCCCGCCAGGTCGCCTCGGGCATCTCGCCCATCACCGGCGTGCGCATCTCGCGGAACCAGGTGACCGCGGCCTCGAAATCGGCAAAGTGCGGATCGCTGCCGAAACCCTGCTGGTTCTGCGCCCGGCCGGCCGCGGGCACATGCGGCCCGATATCGTTCAGCACCAGGCGGCGGATCGCGGCGCCGGGCTGGCTCGCCACCAGCAGGCCGGTCAGACCGCCCAGCGAGGTGCCGACCCAGTCCAGCCGGCCGGCTTCCGCCCGGACCATCAGGCTGGCGCAGACCTGGGCGTAGAGCGGCAGCGCATAGAGTTCGGGATCGCCCATGCGGTCGCTGAGGCCGCGGCCCGGCAGATCGATCGCCAGCACCCGGCAGCGATCGCCCAGCCGCTCGCCCAGCGCCTCGAAATCCAGCCGGTTGCGCGACAGGCCGTGCACGCAGAGCACGACATGCGGGTTCTCCCGATCGCCCCATTCGCGATAGCCGATGGTTTTGAAGTCCTCGGGGCTCAGGTGGGCGAAGGTCCTGTCGGTGCCGGTCATGCGCTGTCGATCTCCGTTGCCTGTGCTAAGGATAGGTCATGCGGGAAGCGACGGGCGAGGAATTCCGGGACGATTCACGCCGGCGGCGGGGTCTGCCGGCGGACGTGGTGAAACAACTGACGCGGCTGGACGCCGGGCGTTCGGCGCTGGCGCTCATCGAGACCTTCGGCGTGATCGCGCTCGCCGGCGGCCTCGCGCTGTGGTTCTCGACCTGGTGGGCCGTCCTGCCGGCGATGGTGCTGATCGCGACGCGCCAGCAGGCGCTGTTCGTGCTGGCGCACGAGGCGGCCCACTACCGGCTGTTCGCGCACCGGGGCTGGAACGATTTCTGGGGCCGCCTGTGCGCCGGCCTGATCGGCTACTCGATGGCGACCTACAGGGTGGTGCACCGGCTGCACCACAACCATCTCTACGGCGACCAGGATCCCGACATTCCGCTGCACGGCGGCTATCCGCGCGGGCGGGCCTACCTGGCGAAGAAACTGCTGGCCGATCTCGCGGGGCTGAACGCCTGGAAGACCTACGCCTACTTCTTCGGCGCGCCGGCGCTGAACGACGCCACCGGCGCGGAAAACCGGCCGCTGGACGACACCTCGCCCGAGCTGCGCCGGGCCGCGCGGCGCGACCGCTGGGCCGTCGTCGCCCTGCAGGCCGGCCTGCTCGCCGCCGCCGCGGCCTCAGGCCTGCTGCTGCCCTGGCTGCTGCTCTGGCTGCTGCCGCTTGTCACCCTGCTGCAGCCGCTGCTGCGCCTGCGGGCGATCTGCGAACACGGCGCGGTCGCGGATTTCACCTCGCCCCTGACCGCCGCGCGCACCAATCTCGGCCCGCGCTGGGCGATCTGGCTGATGTTCCCGCACAACGTGAACTACCATGTCGAGCACCACCTCTATCCCTCGGTGCCCATGCACAACCTGCCGGCCTGCCACGCGGCGCTGCGCGAACACGGGCTGCTGGACGGCGCGGAGGTCTGCCGCCTGCCGGAGACCCTGGCGAAGATCTACGCGCCGCGCGGCGCGGCGCCGGCGGCGGCCTGAGGCCCGGTTCGAACCGAGCCCCGGTGGCAGACCATGGTCTCGCAGCAACGGATCTTCACTGCGGGCCGTCTGGCAGGGCGAACGTGACGAGCTCGCCGTTGATGACGCTCGTTAGCTGCGTAAAAAGGGGGCATCCATTAATGGACAACATTAAGGAGAAGAAACTATTTCTTTCCAACGAGTTGGAAAAAATTTTTGAATTTGAAAAAAATAACCCGGATTCTGAAGATGAATGGGTTGATATTGCTCACGTGCTAAAAAGATGGATTGCCGAAAATCAAGATATCCGACTTGATGATGACACTTTTAAGTTTCTGATGCATTATCTGGATTCATTTGATTTAAGAAGAGATATGCAAGAGTATAAAGAAATTCAAACAAAATATATTTTGGAAATAATCGGTGAATTGAAAGATTAAAATTTGAAAACTTCATCGAAGACAGTGACGTAGATCTGTACAGATACGGTAATCGGCTGACGAGTACCGTTCGTGCGAATCCAGTCTGACGGTATCTCGTTCGCAGGCACGCGTTGCGATCCGCAACGCCACCGTCTCGATTTGATTGTCCCGATTTGCGCCCGGGTGGTGCGGTTCAGGCGCGCGCGAAGCGCAGCACGGTGGCGCCTTCGGCCGCATCGGAGACCGGCGCCTGGCGGCGTGCCGCCTCGATCCGGCCGGCCAGCGCGTCGAGCTCCCAGGGCGGCGTGAGCACCTGGTCGAGGCGGAAACCAGCAGCCAGCGCGGCCGCCCGGGCCTGCGGCGGCAGGGCCAGCAGAAGCGCGGAAACACCACGGAAATCCGCCGGTTTCAGGGTGAATTCCCGATCCGGCTCGGCGAGCCCGTCATAGAGCACGAGGTCGTCGCCCAGGACGCCCGCCTTCCACGGTTCCAGCCCGTCCAGCAGGTCGACATCGTCGAGGCCGAGCCGCTCCAGCAGGGCGAGCAGGATCTCGGCGCCGGACGGATCGAGGATGGTGACGTTGCGGGGCATGGCATCCATGCCGTGCAAGTTCGCGGCCAAGTCCTAACGCAAGGTTAACGTCGCGCAATGGCGCGCGGGAAGGCTGGTGCGACGGCGCGCGGGAAAACGGGCGCGAGGGCGCGCGGATGCGAAGTCCGTGGTTTTCAGAAAGCGCCGACCTCGTCGGCGTTTTTCAGATCGCGCCGACCTGGTCGGGTTCTTTGGAGCGCACCGACCTGGTCGGCGTTTTTCAGCGCGCCGACCTAGTCGGCGACCGCCCGGGTCTTGCGACGGCGGGTCGAGGACCAGTCGGCCATGCCCACCGCGCCGCGGACCTCGGCGAAGACCTCGAGCACGCGCTCGATCTGGTCGGCCGAGATCTGGCAGTTCATCGTGAAGCGGATCACCGAGCGGTTCCTCGGCGTCGCCGGCGCGCAGAACACCGAGCCGAACACGTCGCGTTCCTCGAGGGCGTCGCGGAAGCGGATGGTGTCGGGCTCGAGGCCGCTCTCGATGGCGATGATCTGGGTATCGCTGGCGTCCACGTTGTAGCCCAGCGCATCCAGCCCGTCGCGCAGCTGCGCGTGGTTGCGGTGCAAGGCCTCGCGCCGCCAGCCCTCGTCGCGGATGATGTCGAGCGCCGCGTCATAGCCCGCGATCTCGTGGTCCATCACCTGGGTCGAGAAGATCGCCGGGAACGAGGTGAAGCGGAAATATTCCATGTTGCGCGCCGAACCGGCGACAACGCCGCCGCGCGAGGCCACCGCCTTGGACAGGCCGACGACCTGGAAATGCACCTTGTCCTCGAGCCCCAGCATGCGGGTCAGGCCCTCGCCGTTCTCGCCCTGCACGCCGAAGGAATGGGTCTCGTCGACCACCAGCACGCAGCCGTTGGCCTCGGCCACCGCGGCGATATCGGCCAGCGGGCAGACCGAGCCGTCGATGCTGTAGACCGCATCGACGATGATCAGCCCGGGGCCGAACTTCTCGATCTGGCGCTGCAGGTGGGCGGCGCTGTTGTGCCGGAACGGCCGGCCCTCGGCGCGGGCCGAGACGATGCCTTCCCACAGGGAGGCATGGGCGCGCATGTCGATGTAGATCGGCCGGCCGGTCGAGCCGAAACACTGCACCAGGCCGACATTGGCGTTGTAGCCCGACTGGCAGAGCACCGCGTCCTCGCAGCCCAGCATGCCGGCCATGCGATGTTCGAAGCCGCGCTGCAGATCCTCGTGATGCGAGCGGAAGGCCCGGCTGACCGGCTCGCCGTGGCCCTGGTCGCGCAGCACGGCGGCTTCCGCCTCGATGATCCGGGGATCCTGCGCCAGCGCGAGATAGTCGTTGGTGCACAGCCGGATCGACCAGGGACGCGGCATGCGCCCCTTGAGGATGTGGTTGCCCTTAAATTCCTTGATACGCTCGCGATAATACTCGTCGACGTGGTCGTGCAGAAAATCCGGATCGCGCGGCGCGTTCGCATCCCCGGGGATATCCCGATTTTGCCGGTTTTCCGGCCTTTCATGCGCCTGCATCGTCGGATCTCCGTCGTCGAACCGGTGGCGAGCGGGGAGATTTCCACAACCTGATGTTCCGTTGTGGAAATCTTTTGTTTACCTTTATTGGTAAAAGGTTACAGCATGTCGATCACGGTGACCAGAGCCAGCGATCACGTCGACGCCGGGCCCGGCGAGGGCCCGCCCACGCGCGCGCATGCGAGCGGGCCGGAGCTGGTGCTGCGCCATCCCCTGCAGGCCCTGCGCCGTGGCATCGCCAAGCTCTACCGGCTCTATCTGCGCGAGTTCCCGCTGATGGAGCGCCAGGTGCCGGTGATCGGCTGGTTCGGCCTGGTGGGCTATCCGACCTTCTGGGCGGTGTGGTCCTTCCTCGTGCCGCAGCCCTACGAGAGCGCGACGATGCGCGCGATCGCCACGCTGATCAGCCTGCCCTTCGCCCTGCTGCCGCTGATGCGGCGGATGCCGGCGCTGGCGCAGCCGATCGAGCGCTGGCTGCCCGCGGCCTTCTTCGTCGCCGTGCTGATCTGCGTGCCGCAGCATTTCACCTTCATGGCGCTGATGAACGACTTCAACCCGGTCTGGCACGGCTCGATGATGGCGGCCACGCTGCTGCTGTTCCTGCTGCTCGACCCGGCCAACGCCTTCGTCTGCTGGTTCCTGGGCACGCTGTCGGGCACCGCGCTGTGGTTCACGGTCAGCGGCGAGGAGCGCCTGCCGATCGCCTCGATCGAGACCGTGCCGATCTACATCTTCGTCGTCGCCGGCAGCATGCTGTTCGGCATCCGCCGGAAGATGATCGAGCGCGAGCAGATCCGCGCCATGGCCGCCATCGGCGGCGGCATCGCGCATGAGATGCGCACCCCCCTGCTCTCCATGCGGCTCGATCTCGACGGCCTGAAGCGCCATCTCGGCAAGCTGGAGCGGCTGGAGCGCCAGGTCGGCCAGAGCAGCCCGGAGGAGGTGAACCGCCTGCTGGGGCGCTGGGGCCGGCAGCAGGAACCGATGATCGAGCGGCTGGAAACCCAGATCCGTCAGGCCAATGCCGCCATCGACATCCTGCTGGCCAACATCGACGAGGGACATATCGACTCCCGCCATTTCGCCACCCACTCGATCACCCGGGTGGTGAACGACGCGCTGGACACCTACCCCTTCCGGCCCGGCGAGGGCGAGCGCACCGAGATCGTGCTGCACGACGACTTCCGCTTCTACGGCTCCGACGTGCTGATGCGCCATGTCATCTTCAACCTGCTGAAGAACGCGCTCAGGGCGCTGCGCGGACGGCCGGACGGGCGGGTGTGGATCGAGATCGCCGGCGGCGAGCGCAACCGGCTGACGGTGGTCGACAACGGCGCGGGCATCGCCCGCGGCGACCTGGACATGGTGTTCGAGCGCTTCTGGTCTGGCGAGCGGGCCGCCGGCGGCGCCGGCATCGGCCTGCACCTGTGCCGGGAGATCATCGAGAGCTTCTCCGGCAGCATCCGCTGCGAGTCCGAGCTGGGGCGCGGTTCGACCTTCACCATCACCCTGCCCCGGGTCGAGGGACATTCGTGATGCGCAACCTGCCGATCTACCATCCCACCAGCCTCGTGGCGGTCGACGACGACAATGTCTTCCTGGAGAGCCTGTCCTCGAGCCTGTTCTCCGACCTGATCTGCCACACCTACGACAATCCCGAGGCCGGCCTGCGCCACGTGCTGGCGGCGCGCCATCCGCTGGCCAGCCAGCAGGACTGGTTCCGCGGCCTGTCGCGCGAGTATGTCGTGCCGATCGCGGACGATTCCGGGCCGCTGCGCCGGGCCGACCGGGCGATCGCCTGGTCGCCGGACTGCCTGCTGCCGCTGATGAGCCAGCCCGAGCGGTTCGGCGCCGTCTCCGTCGCCATCGTCGACTACGACATGCCGGCGATGGACGGGCTGGAATTCTGCCGCCGCCTGCAGGGCCAGGACGTGCAGCGGGTGCTGCTGACGGGCAAGGCGGACCACAACGTCGCCGTGCGCGCGTTCAACGAACGCCTGATCGAGGCCTTCATCATCAAGCAGGACGACGAGGCCCCGGCGAAGATCCTGGCCACCATCCAGGAGGCGCAGTCGGCCTTCTTCGACAAGATCACGCGGCCGGTGCAGGACGTGCTGCGGATCACCGACAACGAGCATTTCGGCTCCGATCCGGTGGACCAGTGGCTGGGCGAGATACTCTCGCGGGCCCGCGCCGAGGAGCTCTATTACGCGGGCCATCCCAAGGGATACATCCTGCTCTCGGACACCGGCCGCCAGCAGATCGCGCTGATCCAGAGCGAGACCGACATCCGCGAACATCTCGAGGTCGCCCGCTTCAACGGCGCGCCCGAGGAACTGATCTCCCGCATGAGCCAGTCCGACACCCAACCCTGGTTCCCGACCGAGCGCGGCCTGTGGGAGAGCGGCATCGCCAACTGGTCGCGCTTCGTCTTTCCGGCCACCGCCATCGAGGGCGGCTGGCGCTGCAGCCTGATCGAGGACGCGCAGGCGCTGCTGGCCGGACGCTACCCGCCGACCACCTATGCCGACTTCCGCGAGGCCCGCGACGCCTCCAACACCATTCGACTGCTGCCCTAGGAGCGCCCGATGAGCTCGAACATCCACACTCTTCCCGGCGAGTACCCGCCGGAGTGGCTGGAAGAGAACGCCAGCGCGATCGTGCTGCCCGCGCATATGTCGGAACTGCTGCGTTACTGGCGGATGATCGCCCGCCAGCAGCGCCTGCCGGCCCGCGCCGCCTTCAACCCCGCCGACATGCGCGCGCATCTCTCGCAGATCGTGCTCTACGATGTCGGCGAGGCGATCAGCGAGACCCGCTATCGCCTCGTGGGCACCGAGGTGGCCCAGCAGCGCGGCACCGATCCCACGGGCCTGAAGCTCACCGAACTCTATGAAGGCCCGGCGCTGATGCGCCGGCTGGATACCTTCGCCCGGATCTGCCGCGATCGCGCGCCGCTCTACCTCGCCGGCAAGTCGCATGCCGAGCTGAAATATTTCCGCGCCCTGCTGCTGCCGATGTCGGACAACGATGCCGACGTGAACGTCATCCTCGGCATGTTCGACTACGCCTATCTGGCGTATTGAGCGATCGGGACCGTCGGCGAAAACACATCGCCCGCACGCCTGCGCGGGGTCGACCCGTGGCGATGCCCGCAAGGGACAACACTCGTCTGCTGCGCAATTTCTGACTTTTGAACAACCGGTTGTGTCGTAGCCGCGAACCGGGCAGACTTGCCGCTGCGAGCGGAACCTGCCAGGGACCGCCCGACCGAAAGGGCCTGAATGCCCAACGATGGCGACATCCGCCCGAGTGACGGCGCCGGCTTTCGACCGGTTCCCCCGCAGACGAACTACCGGCGCGTTTCCGCCGACGAGCTTCCCGACGGCCATCCCGTCGGCCGCTTCCACGACTACTATCTGGCGAAACGGGACCGGGACGGCTGGCTGCAGCGTTCGGCGTTCGATCCGCTGGACATCTTCACCATCATGCCGTGGCTGCAGATCCTGGAAGAAACCGAACCGGATCTCTATCGCTACCGTCTCTGCGGCACCCAGGTCTGCCGGCTGCTCAATGCCGACCTGACCGGCCGGCTGATGCGCGACATCGTCGACGATCGCGTCCACGCGGTCCGGCTGGCCGAGATCGGCGATGCCTGGGCCGCGGGCGAACCGGTGTTCTCCGCTTCAGAGCTGAACTTTCCCCGCCGCGAGTTCATCACCGTGATCCGCGGCCTGTTCCCGGGCCAGCACGACGGCCGCCGGATCCTCTTTTTCCCGGTCGCGCCGGGCGTGCCGGTACCGCCGATATAGGGTGAGCGCGAGGCGGGCGCTTCACGCGTCCCGGCGCGCTACACATCCATTCCCAGCGAACGCAGGTAGTCCTCGAACTCGCGCACCATGTCGCTGTCCGAGAGCGCCTTCACCCGTTCATGCGCGGCTTCCAGCGCCGCCCGGAGCGCGGTCTCTTCCGGCGTGAGCAGCGGATCGTACTCGTGGTGGAACAGATAGTTGTGCGCGGTATGCACCAGCGCCGTCACGTGATCGAGAAAGACGTCGTGCCAGTGGAAGGCCGCCGCGCGATCCTCCGCCCCCAGGCCGGAACCGACGAAGTTCAGTTCGTGCTGCCAGAGCTGTTCCTGCAGCGGCGCCTCGATCGGCGAGAGCACGGTGCCGAATTGCGGGCGCGCGGCATCCTTGCGCATGCCCTCCACGGCCTTGTGCACGCCGAAGATGAGCTGGATGAAATGATCGTCCGTCAGCGAGAAGCCGAGAAACAGCATGTGCTTGGTGACCAGCAGGGCCTGCACGATGCCCGACAGCGCGGACCGGTTGTAATCGTAGTCGAGATAGTCGGACCGCGAGAGCACGATGTCCTCGGGCGCGGTGACGCAACCGTGCATCTTCAGCAGCCATTTTCTGCTATCGCTCTCGAAACTGTAGGGAATGACCGAGAGCGGCTGGCCGCTGTCGCGGCAGGCCATTTCGAACATGGTGTCGTAGTTCTGCGTGACCGTCTCGTCGCACGGCCAGTCCGACAGCAGGGCGTGGCTCAACGCATAGAGCGGCTTGTCGGAAAGCAGCCGGACGATCTCGCGGTTCATGTCGATCCCGCGCGCCGAAAGATGCTTGCCCAAGATCTCGGCCTGGTCGAGGAAATTGAAGTCGGCGAGCGCGGCGCGCTGGGAATCGCCGAATTCCGCCAGGTCGGCGAGCGCAGCCAGCAACTGGTTCCAGCCCGGCAGACCGGCGCCCGCGCTCACCCCGGCGCCCAGGAACAGCACCAGCCGCCGCGCCTTCACATAGGCCGCGATCTCCCCGGCCCGGCGCTTGTGTTCCGCCGACAGCGCCGGCCAGAAGTCGCCGAAGGTCTCGCTGCGCTTCCGCTCCATCTGCACGACGCTGTACTGGAAGGGATCGCGCACGACGATGGCGATATCTACGTCGTGCGCCGTGGCCAGCGCGCGGCTGCGTTCGAGCAGCCCGACGATGATCCGGGCCACCCGGTCCGCGGCTCCGCCCCCGCCCGTTCCGACCAGAGGTACCGCAAGCAGCGGCCGAAGACGTCCCGCGAGCAGACGCACCGGGGCCTCGAGCCAGGCTGCGAGGAAAGCGTCCAGCGCGTCGACATACCAGTCGACCGGTTCGTGCCGGTCGTCCCCGGTCACCGTGAGGATGGGCAACGGCCAGCCGGCGAGATCTTCCGGCCGGACCGGACGCGCCGCCCGCTGCCCCGCGCCGAAGTCCGGCGTGCAGGCGAACCCCGACAGGTCGCCCGACAACACCCCCAGCCGGCGCAACGGCTCGCAGTCCCAGTAGGCCTGCACCCGGCCGTCGGTTCCCGCGGGCAGCAGCCAGGCATCGCAGGCCAGCCGGGTCAGATCCGCCCTGCAGGCAAAGACATGGCCGCTCATCGCGTCCCCTTCCCCGGCTTGCGCGGCCGTCTCATCCCGTCCCCTACAGCAGCACGAGCTGCGCCAGCCCGAGGAAGGCGAAGAAGCCGACCACGTCGGTCACCGTGGTCAGGAAGACCGAGGCGGCGATCGCCGGGTCGATCCCCAGCCGGTCGAGGCTGAGCGGCACCAGGGCGCCGGCCAGCCCGGCGACCAGCAGGTTGAAGATCATCGCCACGGCGATCACCGCGCCCAGCGCGGGGTCGGCGAACCAGGCCCAGGCGATCAGCCCCATCAGCACCGCGAACAGCACGCCGTTGAGGGCGCCGACGCGCACCTCCTTCCACACCGTGCGGGCGGCGTTGGCGGCGGTCAGTTCGCGCGTGGCCAGCGCGCGCACGGCGACGGTCAGCGTCTGGGTGCCGGCATTGCCGCCCATCGAGGCGACGATCGGCATCAGCACGGCCAGCGCCACGATCTGCTGGATGGTGGCGTCGAAAATGGCGATCACCAGCGAGGCCAGGATCGCGGTGGCGAGATTGACCAGCAGCCAGGTCGAACGCGTGCGCGCCGTCCGGAAGGTGGTGTCGTAGAGATCGATGTCGGAGGTCACGCCGCCCAAGCGCAAGAGGTCCTCCTCGGCCTCCTCCTCCACCACCTCGGTGGCGTCGTCGAACGTGATCACGCCGATCAGCCGGCCGGTCTCGTCGATCACCGGGGCCGAGGTCATGCGGTACTGCTGGAACAGCAGGCCGACCTCCTCCTGGTCGGTCTCCGCCGCGATCAGCCTGGTCTCCTCGTCCATGATGTCGCGGATCAGCACCGGCCGGCGGGTGCGCAGCACCCGGTTCAGCGGCACGTGCCCGACCGGCCGGTGGCGCGGGTCGATGACGAAGATCTCGTAGAACTCGTCGGGCAGGTCGTCGGTGTCGCGGCAATAGTCGATCACCTGGCCGACGGTCCAGTAGGCGGGCACGGCGATCAGGTCGGTCTGCATCAGCCGGCCGGCCGAATCCTCGGGATAGGCGAGGCCCTCGACGACCGCCGCCCGGTCCGGCGCCGGTACCGCCCGCAGCACCGCGTCGCGGCGCTCTTCCTCCAGGTTCTCGACGACGTAGATCGCCTCGTCCGTCTCCAGCGCGGCGATTGCGTTGGCGATGGAATCGGTGGGCAGTTCGTCCAGCACCTCGGCCAGCACCGATTCCTCGAGCTCGAACAGGACCTCGGGGATCAGCTCGTCGCTGAGGCAGGAGACCAGGGCGTCGCGCTCGTCGCGCGGCAGGACGTCGATCAGGTCGGCAAGGTCGGCGGTATGCAACTCGCCGACCAGCACGCGGACCCGCTCGCGATCGCCGGTATCGAGCGCGGCGACCACCGCGCGCACGAGTTCGGCGCTGACGGCGAAGGGATCCTCGCCGGCCGTCTCGTCGATCTCCGGGACCGCGCTCTCGCTCATCGTCCGCTCCCGCGGCTGCCGGCGGCCGCCGGCGCGGCGACGTTCAGGCGGATGCCGCCTGGGCGTCGACCACGGCCACCGCGGTCATGTTGACCAGTCCGCGCACGGTGGTCGACTGGTTGACCACGTGCGCCGGCTTGTCCATGCCGACCAGCATCGGCCCGACGGCGATGCCGTTGGAGATCACCCGCGTCAGGTTGAAGGCGATGTTGGCCGCGTCCAGGTTCGGCATCACCAGCAGGTTCGCCGCGCCTTCCAGCGTGCTGTCGGGCAGCGCGTTCAGCCGCTTGCGCTCCAGCAGCGCGGAATCCGCCTTCATCTCGCCGTCGCATTCGAGATCGGGCGCGGCGGTGCGCAGGATCTCGCGGGCCCGGCGCATCTTCAGCGCGCTGTCGCTCGACTGGCTGCCGAAGTCGGAATGCGAGAGCAGCGCCACTTTCGGGGCGATGCCGAAGCGACGGACGGATTCGGCCGCCAGCAGGGTCATTTCGGCGATCTGCTCGGCGGTCGGGTCCAGCGTCACCGCGGTATCGCACAGGAAGACCGTGGATTCGTCGTTGATCAGCAGCTGCAGGGCCGAACAGTCGCTCACCCCCTCGCGCAGGCCGATCGCCTGCATGACGTAGTGCAGGTGCCACTCGAACGGCCCGACGGTGCCGCACAGGCAGGCGTCCGCATCGCCCTCGCGCAACATCATGGCGGCAAACAGCGAATTGCGGGTGCGCAGCAGCAGGCGGGCGGATTCCGGCGAGATGCCCTGCCGGCCCATCAGGCCGTGATAGGCCGCGGCATAGGCCTCCTGGCGTTCGTCCGTGCCGGGATCGACCACGGTGACGTCGCGGCCTATGGCGATGCGCAGGCCCAGCGCCTTGATCTTGTCCGCGATCACCGCTTCGCGACCGACCAGCAGCGGCAGGCAGAGGCCGTCGTCGACGGCGATCTGCACCGCCCGCAACACCCGGTCCTCCTCGCCCTCGGCATAGACCAGCCGGCGGGGATCGCCGCGCGCCGCGTCGAACAGCGGCTTCATGGTCATCCCGGTGCGATAGACGAAACGGCCGAGGTCGCGGCGGTAGGCCTCCATGTCCTCGATCGGCCGCGTCGCCACGCCCGAATCCATCGCCGCCTGGGCGACCGCAGGGGCGACAAGCAGGATCAGGCGCGGATCGAACGGCTTGGGAATGATGTAGTCCGGCCCGAAGCTGAGGCTTTCGTCGCCATAGGCCGAGGCCACGATGTCGCTGGCCTCGGCCATCGCCATCTCGGCGATGGCGCGCACCGCGGCCAGCTTCATGTCCTCGTTGATCTCCGTCGCCCCGACATCCAACGCGCCGCGGAACAGGAAGGGGAAACAGAGCACGTTGTTGA
>JBGTSP010000082.1:0-15202 GCA_041940205.1 Alphaproteobacteria bacterium | reverse complement strand
CGCTGAAGCCGAAAGTGCTGCTGCTCGACGAACCGGCGGCCGGCGTACCCTCGGCCGAATACGACATCCTGCTCGGCGTAATCGCCGGCTTGCCCGAGGACATTGCCGTCCTGATCATCGAACACGACATGGACCTGGTCTTCCGTTTTGCCGAGCGCATCACCGTGATGGTCGACGTCACCCGCATGCCGGACAATGCCTTCGGTCACGTCCCGACGCCGGCGCTGGTGGCGCCCATCGAGTTCACCCTGCGGCGCGAGGAATATCTTGCGCTGGGCGGCTATGGCGATGCGATCCGGCCGCTGCGGGAGGTGCTCGAGGGCCAGGGCCCGACCGCCCTCGCGCACCGGCCGGACAATCCCTGGCCGATGGCGCCGCCGGCATGAGCGCCGCGACGATCGCCGCCGTCGGTCCTCCGCCGATGTCCGCGCCGCTGGCCGGCCTGCTGCCGGGCGGGCGCCTGCACCTGCAGCACGGACCGATCGACATCGTGATCGGCGTCGATGCCGCGCCCGACGAGCGTCGCGCCGCCTTCGCGCAGGCAGCGGCGGCGCTGGAGGGCGTGCTGGCCGGCCTGATGGCCGAGATCGCAACCCTCCGACGGCCGCTCGATCCCGCTGCCGCGCCCGTCCATCCCGTCGCCGCGCGCATGTGCGCGGCGGTCGCGCCCCACGGCGACCGCTTCGTCACGCCGATGGCGGCGGTCGCCGGGGCGGTCGCGGACCATGTGCGCGACCGTCTTCTGGCCGGGCGCAACCTGCGGCGGGCCTGGATCAACAATGGCGGCGATGTCGCGCTGCATCTTGCGCCCGGCGAGGCCTTCGAGGCGGGCATCGTCGCCGATCTGGCGGCCCCGGCGCTGGATGCCCGGGCGCGGATCGCGGCCGGCGACGGCGTTCGCGGTCTCGCCACCAGCGGCTGGCGCGGACGCTCGCATTCCCTCGGCATTGCCGATGCGGTCACCGTGCTGGCCGCCGATGCCGCCGCGGCGGACGTGGCGGCGACGCTGATCGCCAACGCGGTCGATGCCGACCATCCCGCGATCCGGCGGGAACCGGCGTCGGCGGACGATCCCGACAGCGATCTCGGCGATCGTCCGGTGACCGTGGCGGTGGGACCGCTGCCGTCGACGATTATCGATGCGGCCCTCGCGCGCGGGGTTCGGGCGGCCGAGGAGATGCGCCGGCGCGGCCTGATTGCCGGCGCCCTCATCGCCCTGCAGGGCCGGAAGCGCACGGCCGGCGTGCAGGCGCTTGTTGGTGCCGCGAGTGGATGCGGAGGCTTGTCCCGATGACGCGGTTCGTGGGTTGCGACGTGGGCGGCACCTTTACCGACCTGATCTGCCTCGACGAGGCGGCGGGCACGGTGCGCGTCGCCAAGGTGCCCACGACGGTCGAGAACCAGGCCTACGGGGTGATGGCGGCGCTGGCCGCGGCGGAGATCGACCTGGCCGGCGTCGACCTGATCGTGCACGGCACCACGACGACGACCAATGCCCTGCTGGAAAAGAAGGTCGCCCGTTGCGGCCTGATCACCACCCGGGGTTTTCGCGACGTGCTGGAGTTGGGCCGGCGGACCCGTCCGAACCCCTACGGCATGACCGGCAGTTTCGAGCCGCTGATCGCCCGGCCCGACCGCCTGGAGGTGCCCGAGCGCATGGACGCACAGGGGCGGGTGGTCACGCCGCTGGACGAGGCGGCCGTGCTGGCCGCGGCCCGCGCATTGGCCGAGGCCGGCTGCGAGAGCCTGGTGATCCATTTCCTGCACGCCTACGTCAATCCGGTCCATGAGCGCCGGGCGAGGGAGCTGGCGCTTTCGGTCTGGCCCAACGAGCATGTCACCGCCGGGCACGAGATCCTTTCGGAATTCCGGGAATACGAGCGCGGGACAGCGGCCGCGGTGAACGGCGCGGTCCGGCCCGTGCTCAAGCGCTACATCGATCGCCTGACCGATGAGCTCGCGGGCGGGGGTTATGCCCACGACCTGCTGGTGATGCAGGGCAATGGCGGCACCATCGCCTCCGGCCTGGTCGCCGAGGCCGCCGTCAATACCGTGATGTCGGGACCGGCCAGCGGCGTCATGGCCGCGGCCTTCACCGGCGCGGCCTGCGGCTTTCCCCACGTCATCACCTACGACATGGGCGGCACCTCCTCGGACGTCGGCCTGATCCGCGACGGCGTGCCGGCGACCAGCGCCGAGATGCAGCTCGAATACGGCATGCCGATCCATGTGCCGATGGTCGACGTGCATTCCATCGGCGCCGGCGGCGGATCGATCGCCTTCATCAACGAGGCCGGGATGCTGCAGGTCGGCCCGCGCAGCGCCGGGGCCACGCCGGGACCGATCTGCTACGGCCGCGGCGGCACCGAACCGACGATCACGGATGCCAACCTGGTGCTCGGCCGGCTGAATCCCGAAGCGCTCCTTGCCGTCGACAACCCGGTTTCGCTCGACGACGTGCGCGCGGCAATCCTCGAGGCCGTCGGCCGGCCGCTCGGGCTGGACGCCGACGCGGCGGCCGCGGCGATCCTGCAGGTCGCGAACGACCGCATGGCGGGCGCGATCCGCATGGTCTCGCTCGCCCGCGGGCACGACCCCCGGGATTTCGCCCTGTTCGCTTTCGGCGGGGCGGGGCCGCTGCATGCCACCGCGCTGGCCCGCGAACTCGGCGTGCCCAGCGTGCTGGTGCCGGCCCGGCCCGGCATCACCAACGCCATCGGCTGTGTCGTCGCCGACGTGCGCCACGACTATGTCCGGGCCGTCAACCGGCCGCTCGCCGATCTCGACATGGCGGAAATGACGGCGATCCTGCGGGCGCAGATCGCCGAGGGCGAGGCGACGATCGCCCGCGAGGGCGTCGAGATCGAAGGCCTGCAGCTCGTGCACCGCGCCGAGATGCAGTTCCAGGGCCAGAGCCACATGCTGTTCGTCGATCTCGAGAGCGTCGAACTCGACCGCGAGCGCCTGCAGGCCGCGTTCGACGAGGCCTATTACAACCGTTTCGCGCTGCGCCTGCCGGACATGCGGGCGGTGCTGGTCAGCCTGCACACCGCCGTGATCGGCAAGCGCACGGCGGTCGCCCTGGGCAGCCTGCTCGATGCCGCCGAGCGCGCCGGGACCGTGGAGGGGGCGCGGGTCGGCAGCCGCGACGTCTGGTTCGCGGACGGCCGGCAGGAAACCCCGGTGTACCGGCGACCGCGATTGCCGCTGGGGGCGCAGATTGCCGGACCGGCGATCCTCGAACAGCTCGACACCACCATCGTCGTCGAGCCCGGCAACCGGCTGACGGTGGACGAACACGGCAATCTGCTGATCACGGTCGGCGCCGCGATGCGGGCGTCCGGCGCGGGAGAGGGCGCATGAACGAGATCGATCCGGTCACCCTGGCGGTGGTGCAGAACGGCCTGCAGCAGGTCTGCAACGAGATGGACCTGGCCTTCCAGCGCTCGGCCTTCTCGCCGGTGATCGCCGAGGCGATGGACCGTTCGGACGGGATCTACCATCGCGACACCGGCGAGCTGATCGCCCAGGGCGAACTGGGCCTGCCGATCTTCGTCGGCACCATGCAGTATTCCACGCAGACGCTGATCCGCCACGCTCGCGATCTCGCGCCCGGCGATGTCTATATCGTCAACGATCCCTATCTCGGCGGCACCCACCTGATGGACGTGCGCATGGCGCGACCGTTCTTCTATCGCGGCGAGATGTTCTGCTGGCTGTCCAATACCGGTCACTGGCGGGACACCGGCGGCGCGGTACCCGGCGGATTCTCGGCCAACGCCACCGAGGTCGAGCAGGAGGGCCTGCGGCTGCCGCCGGTGAAGCTGTTCAAGGCCGGGGTGATGGACGAGGAGATCTTCGCGATCATCACCTCGAACATCCGCATCGCGCACGAGACCATCGGCGACATCAAGGCCCAGGCGGCGGCGCTGGAGGTGGGCGAGCGCCGGCTCACGGCCCTGCTCGACCGGTACGGGCGGGAGATGGTCGAGGACTGCATCGCCGAGATGAAGGGCCGGGCGGAGCGCCAGATGCGCGCGCATATCGCCCGCATCCCCGACGGCGACTATCACGGCATCGCCTGGGTCGATTCCGACGGCGTGGTGAACGAACCGCTGAAGGTCGATGTGCGCATCGCCAAGCGCGGCGACAGCCTGGATTTCGACCTTTCGGGATCCAGCCCGCCCTGCAAGGGGCCGATGAATTCGGTGATCGCCACCACCTTTTCCTCGGTGTTCCTGGCGATGAAGCACATCTTTCCCGACGTGCCGATCAACGCCGGCATGTTCGAGCCGCTGCGCATCGCGCCGCCCAGGGGCACCTTCCTCTATGCCGAATATCCCCGCCCGGTTTCGGGCTGCGCCGCCGAGGTCAGCCAGCGCATCGCCGAGGCGGTGTTCGCCGCCCTGACGCCGGCGCTGCCGGAGGAATTGTTCGCCGCGCCGGCGGGCACGTCGGGCAATTTCGCGCTGGGCGGCCACGATGCCGAACGCGACCGGCCCTATGTGATGTATCTCTTCACCGGCGGCGGATACGGCGGCAACGCCGAGACCGACGGGCTCTCCAACGGCTGTTCGACGATCGGCATTTCCACGATGCAGCCGGTCGAGGTCCTTGAGCAGCGCTATCCCGTGCTGTTCGAGGAATTCTCCCTGCGCGAGGGCTCGGGCGGCGCCGGCCGCCGGCGCGGCGGTTTCGGGGTGAACTACGCCATCCGCCTGCGCAACGGCTGGGGCCGGGCCTCCTTCGTGATGGACCATGGCCGCTACGGGCCCCAGGGGGCGCTCGGCGGCGCCGACGGCGCGCCCAACGAGGTGGCGATCGAACGGGAAGGCGGCACCTATCGGCCTCCGCACCTGTCGAAGGACCAGGGCATCGAGGTCGAGGCCGGCGACCTGATCCGGGTTTCGACGCCGGGTGGTGGCGGCTACGGGCCGGCCGGGGAGCGCGAGGCCGCGCGGGTCCGCCGCGACATCGCGCGCGGCTACTACAGCGCCGAAGCGGCCGCGCGATTGTGGCCGCAGGCCGCGGAGGCGGGCGATCAGGCGGACTGACGATCCACCGCGGCGGGCGGCCTTCGCAGGCGTTCCTCGGCGGCCTCGCCGGCAAGCCGCAGGGGACCGGGATCCTTCTCGACCCGGGCCAGCAGCAGGGCGCCTTCGAGGCTGGCGACGGTAAGCAGGGCTTCGCGCCGGGCATCGGCATCCGGCCAGCCTTCGGCGCCGAGCGCGCGGGCCAGCGCAGCCCGCCAGTCGGCATAGGCGCGGCGCACGGCTTCGGCCAGCATCGGCTCATCCTGCGCCAGGGGCGCCAGCACGCCGAGCAGCGCGCCCTGGCGCCAGTCGCGGCGGGCCAGCCAGGTCGCGATGTTTTCCGCGGTCTCCGCGATCAGGTCGGCCGTGGCGATGCCCTCGGCCCGCCGTTCGCCGAGATAGCGGACGATGGACGCCCCCAGGTCCTCCACCACCGCGACCGCGAGCTGGGCCTTGCCGTCGGGAAAGTGGTGGTAGAGCGAGCCCTTGGGCGCGCCCGCCCGGATCAGGATCTCGGCGATCCCCACGGCATGATAGCCGCGCGCCTGGAACAGGGTGCGCGCCGCGGCCAGCAGGCGGCGTCGCGCGTCTTTGCGCGCGCGGGGTGAAGAACCGGCGTCTTTGCGCGCGCGGGGTGAAGAACCGGCGTCTTTGCGCGCGCGGGGCGAAGAACCGGCGTCCCTGCGCGCGCGGGCAGAAGAACCGGCGTCCCTGCGCGCGCGGGCAGAAGAGCCGGTGGACATTTCTCTAGCCGGCGAGTGCGAACGTGGCGTTGGCCCGGGCCACGGTTTCGCCGTCGGCGGTGATCAGAGCGTCGACCGTGCCGGTGCGCCGGCCGGCCTTCACGACCCGGGGGGCGATGATGAGCCATTGGCCGGGCTCGGCGCGGCGTACGTAATCCACCGACAGGCTCATGGTGACCGCGCCGCGACGGGTCCCGCCGGCGCTGTGGCTGTCCTGAGCGAGACTGAGCCCCATGGCGTTGTCCGCGAGTGCGGCGATCACGCCGCCATGCAGGAAGCCGCGACCGTTGCAGTGGGCCGGGGCGATGCGGATCGCAAGTTCCACTTTCTCGCCGTCGCTGCGGGCGAAGATCGGCTGCCAGGGATCGGTGACCGGGCTCTGGCGGTCATGCGGCACGAAGCCTTCGGGGGCCTGCGGCGGGGAATTTTCGAGTTCTGTCGTGTTCATGCATGACGAATAGACCGATCGGTCTAATAGGTCCAGAAAAAAGGACGGGGACGCCGCGGCGTCCCCGTCCCGTCGTTGCGTTCAGGTCCGGATCACCACATGGCGATCGGGTTGATGATCATCTGCACCGCGCCCTTGATGCGGGCATGGCCGAGCACGAACATGAACTCGTTCACGCCTTCCTTGGCGAGACGGCCGGTGTTCATGGTCTCCAGGATGTAGATGCCGTTCTCCTTCAGGAAGGTGACGTGGCCGTAGAACACCTTGTCGCCCTTCACCGGCGGCACGGCTTCCACGCCCCAGGTATCGGCGCCGACGGCCATCGGGTTGAGGGTGGCGAGATAGACCGCCGCGTCGTTGGTCAGGCCGGGCTCGCCGGAGACCCAGGCCTTGGGGTCTTTCTCCAGCATCGCGTCGGTCCAGCCGGTGTGGAACAGCACCACGTCGCCCTGGTTGACGGTGACATTCTGGGCCTTCATCGCGGCCTGCACGTCGGCGGCGGAGATGCCATCACCCGCGGCCAGCGGGTCCTTGCCGAAATGCTTGGTCATGTCGATCAGCACGCCCCGGCCGACCATCGGCGGCACCTTCTCCATGCCCAGCTTCTTCAGGCCGGTGATGTGGGCGAAATCCTGGGCGTTGTTGCAGTTGTAGTAGAGGTTCGCCTCGCCGAGATGGCCGAGGCCGTCGAGCTGCGGGCCGGTACCGAACCAGAGCTGCGCGATGTCGTCGTTGTAGACGATGGGCCAGCCGAAATCCTTCGCCAGTTCGCGGCCGTTGTGCTGGCCGGGCTGGACGATCTGGATCGAGGTGCTGCGCGGCGGGAAGGCCGGCATCTTCGGGTCGACCACGATGCCGAGGGGATGGCTCTCGCCCTTCTTGACCAGCTTGGTCGCCGCCAGCACCTGGGCCGGGGTGACGTAGTTGGCCGCGCCGGCTTCGTCGTCGGCGCCCCACTTCGAGGGCTTGCATTCGGCAAGGGCGCCGGTCGCGAGACCGAGCGCTGCGGTCAGGGATACCGCAAAGGCGGCTGTACGCATGTTCATGGTGTTCCTCCCGTATTCTTCTCTGTTGTGTCGGATGTACTTTGGCAGGGCGGCAAGTTGAGCATACGGACCGGCCGGGGTCCACCGGTGATGGGTGACGGAAGTCCGCCATGGTTCGCGCCTGGCGGGTGTTTCCTCGCCGGCGGCACCGGCGCCGGCTGGCCAGCGGGCGGGCGATGGCCTATGTCGGTCGCCGGAATGCCGTTCCCGCACACCGACGGAAGCCATGCCATGTCCACGCCTGTCGCGCCCGCCGAAATCGAACGCCTGATTGCCGGTCTCGCGTTCAACGACCAGGGACTGATCCCCGCGATCGCCCAGCAGCACGATTCGGGCGAGGTGCTGATGCTGGCCTGGATGAACGCCGAAAGTATCGCCGAAACCCTCGAGACCGGGCGGGTCTGCTACTTCTCGCGCAGCCGGCAGAACCTGTGGCGCAAGGGCGAGAGTTCGGGCCATGTCCAGGCGCTGGTCGAGTTGCGCTGGGACTGCGATGCCGACTGTCTGCTGCTGCAGGTCGCGCAGACCGGACCGGCCTGCCACACCGAACGGCGCTCCTGTTTCTACCGGGCGCTGCGCGATGGGGCCGAAACGGAGATCATGACGCCGGCGACGGCGGATTAGGCGGTTTCGGCTTCCGGCGCCTCGGGCGCGCAGATCGCGCACAGACCGCGCAGCTCCAGGGTCTGCGCCTCCACCGCGAAATCGGCGCGGGCGGCCGCCTGCGCCAGCGCGGAATCGACGCCGCGGTCGGTCAGTTCCTCCGCATTGCCGCAATGCCGGCAGATCAGGAACTGGCCGTGGTGGCCGTGTTCCGGCCGCGCGCAGCCGACATAGCCGCTGAGCGACTCGATGCGGTGGACCAGGCCCTGGGCCAGCAGGAAGTCGAGGGCGCGGTAGACCGTGGGCGGCCCGACCTTGCCGCGTTCCTTCTGCAGTGCCTCGATCACGTCGTAGGCGCCGACCGGCCGGTGGCTGTGCCAGACCAGTTCGAGCACCCGGCGTCTGAGCGCCGTGAAGCGCTCGCCGCGCTCCGCGCAGACCCGCTCGGCGCTGGTGATCGCGTCGGCGATGCAGCGCGCATGGTCGTGATCGGTCGCGGAAGAGGCGTCGGTCATCGCGGCAATGCTAGCGCGCTCCGCGCCTTGTCGCCATGGATCGGCGCCCGGCGGCTCATCGCCGCCGCCAGAACTGCAGCGCGGTCGTCAGCACGAACAGGCCGCTGGCCGCGGCGACGATGGCGGCGCCCGAGGGCAGGTCCCAATGCAGCGAGGCCTGCAGGCCGGCGAGAACCGAGAGCATGCCGACGGCCGACGCCAGGAGGGCCATGCGCTCGGGCGAGGCGGCAAGCGGCCGGGCGGCCGCCGGGGGGATGATCAGCATCGAGACGATCAGCAGCAGGCCGACCAGTTTCATGCCGATGGCGATCATCAGCGCCAGCAGCAGGGTGAACAGGGTTTCCGCCCGACCGGCATGCCGGCCCTCGACGACGGCGAGATCGTGGTCGACCGTGGCCGACAGCAGCGGACGCCAGAGCGCCAGCAGCAGGCCGCCGCCGGCCGCCGCCGCGCCGGCGGTGAGCAGCAGATCGCCGCTCGAGACCGCGAGGATGTCGCCGAACAGCACCGCCATCAGGTCGACGCGGACATTCTCCATCAGTGAGACCAGAATCAGGCCGACGGCGAGGGTGGCATGCGCGAGGATGCCGAGCAGGGTGTCCCGCGCCACCAGCCGGCGACGCTCCAGGGCGAGGAAGAGCAGGGCGACGCTCACGGTTACCAGCAGGATGCCGAGCATCGGCTGCAGCGACAGCAGCAGGCCGAAGGCCACGCCCAGCAGCGAGGCATGCGCCAGCGTGGCGCCGAAATAGGCCATCCGGCGCCAGACGACAAAACAGCCCAGCGGTCCGGCGATCGCGGCGACCGCCAGGCCGGCGAGCGTGGCGCGCAGCAGGAAATCGTCGAACATCAGGCCGTTCCCGATGCCTGCGCGGGACTGTCCGCGACCGGAACCGGTGTTTTTTCGCCCGCGACCGGAACCGGGGACTGTCCATCCGCGACCGGAACCGGTGATTTTTCGTCCGCGACCGGAACCGGTGATTTTTCGTCCGCGACCGGAACCGGTCGACCCTCCCCGTCGTGGTCGTGGTCGTGATGGTGGTGATAGACCGCCAGGCTCTGTGCCAGGTGCTGCCCGAACAGCGCGGCGAAGGCCGGCTCGCGCACCACGGCGTGCGGCTGGCCGGTGCAGCAGACATGGTGGTTGAGGCAGATCACCCGGTCGGTCTGCGCCATCACCAGGTGCAGGTCGTGCGAGACCAGCAGCACGCCGCAGCCCAGGCGGTCCCGCAGGCGCGCGATCAGGGCGTAGAGCTCGGCCTGGCCGTTGACGTCCACGCCGGCCATCGGTTCGTCCAGCACCAGCAGATTGGGTTTCCGCATCAGCGCGCGGGCCAGCAGGATGCGGTGCAGTTCGCCGCCCGAGACTTCCGACATCTGCCGGTCCAGAGCCGTCTGGGCGCCGACCTCGGCGAGCGTGGCGGCGACCGCGCCGGGCTCCGGGCGCCGGCTCCCCAGTCCCAGAAAGCGCGACACGGTGAGCGGCAAGGTGGGATCGAAGGCGAGACTTTGCGGCGCATAGCCGATCCGCAGGCCCGGTGCGCGCCGAACCCGACCGCCGTCGGGCCGGATCAGGCCCAGCAGGGCCCGCACCAGGGTGCTCTTGCCGGAGCCGTTGAGGCCCAGCAGGGTAACGATCTCGCCGGCCTCGATGGTGAGGCTCACACGATCCAGCACGATGCGGTCGCGGAAGCGCACGCTGAGATCTTCCGCGGCAATCAGTCCGGGGATCCCGATGGACGAATCGGCGCTGGCCGTCTTGAGCAGGGAGAGCATATGTTATTATATAACATAACCTTCCTGTCCCGCCGAGTCCGCGTCGCCATGCCGCTGCTGCGCCTGCTGCCCTGTTTTCTCGTCTTCCTCGTTGCCGCGCCGGCCCAGGCGGAACGGCCGCGTCTCGTGGTTTCCCTTGCACCCCTGCACGCGCTTGCGGCCGCGGTGGCCGGCGAACGCGCCGACCTGCATCTGCTGATCCGCGGCACCGCCTCGCCGCACGACCATCAGCTTCGGCCCTCGGACGCCCGGGCGCTGCAGGCCGCGGATCTCGTGCTCTGGGTCGGCCCATCGCTGGAGCGCTTTCTCGAGCGCCCGCTCGCCACCCTTGCCGGGCGGGCCCGGCGACTGACCCTGCTGGAGGAGCCGGACATCCTGCGCCTGCCGGCCCGCGCGCCGGGGGTGGCCGGCGGGGACGGCCATCATCACGACAGCGACCACGCGCCTCCGCGCGATACTGACCACGCGCCTCCGCGCGATGATGACCACGCGCCTCCGCGCGATGACCACCACGCGCATCCGCGCGATGGCTCCGGAACGGCAGGGGGTGCGGTCGATCCGCATCTCTGGCTTTCGCCCGACAATGCCCGGGTCGTCGTCGCGCTGCTCGCCGTAATCCTCTCGCAGCTCGATCCGGCGGGGCAGGCGCACTATGCGGAGCGCGCGGAAGCCGTGCTGGCGCGGATCGACGCCCTGGACGAGGCGCTGGCCCGCCGGCTGGCGCCGGTGCGCGACCGGCCCTTCGTGGTCTTTCATGACGCGTTCGGCTACCTGCAGAACCATTACGGGCTGACGGTCGCGGCGAGCGTGACGGTGGATCCGGCGCGGCCGCCGGGAGCCCGGCGTCTGCGCGAGATTCGCGAGGCCGCGAAGCGCGCCGGGGCGCGCTGCATTTTCGGGGAACCGCAGTTCCGGGCCGCGGTGGTCCGGACGGTGGCGGATGCGGCGGGTTTGCGGGTCGGCCAGCTCGATCCGGTGGGCAGCGACAGCGGGCCGGAAGGCTGGTTCACCCTGATGCGCACGAACGGCGAGGCGCTGGCCCGCTGCCTGTCAGGCAACGGCGCCGACTGACGCGCAACCGTCCCGGCGCTCAGTGAAGCAGCGCGCTTCGGGCCTGCCCGGGACTCTCCCGTTTCGCGCGGTCGCTCCGTTCCCCCGCTGCCGCCTCCGTCCGGTAGAGGGCATGACCGAGCCGCAGCAGCGTCCGGGCAACCTTACAAAGTGCGTCCTGCACCCCCGGCACGCTGGCATGCGCCAGCCAACCCCCGACCGGTGCGGCAGCCGGCGCGGTGTCATGGCGCTGCAGTCCGGCTACGGCTTCCAGGAACGTCCGTTCGTCATCGGACAGGCCGGCGCAGGCCGGGGCATGCACGGCGATCGGGCGAGGTACGGACCTGGACAGCAGCGCGAACAGCGAATCGAGCTCCGGCGCCAGCGTCGCCGAATCGTTGTCGCAGAGAAAGCGCAGCAGGGCGTCCGCCGGATCGCGCCGCTGCCGCGCCGCGTTCACCCAGACACGCAGCGCGCAAAGCAGCAGCCGGGCCCCGAACGGCAGGTCTTTCGAGGACCGGCCGGGCGCCGGGACGGCGCTCCGTGCGGCGGCGATCTGCTGCGCGGGGGGTGCCATGCCGTGGCGCGGCAGGACATGACCGGCCGCCGGGAAGGCCCCGGCGAGCGCAAACAGCGCCCGCCCGCAGTCGCGTGCCGCGTGGAGAGGCAGCATTCGCCGCAACAGGCGGGCAAGCGCCGCGCCGCTGTTGTCGTGCGCGAGCACGAGGGCGGAGAGCAGCAGTTCTTCCAGCGCCGTGGTCCGGACGTCTTCGCTTTCGCCGATGCCGTCCCTGTGCGTTCCGAGGCCCTGGAGAAGGCGCGCCACCGCGGCGACCATGGCATCGCCGGTATCCGCCCCGAAGGCGGTGGCGAATTCCCTGTGCAGGGGGGGGATGTCCGCCGGCATAGGCCGAGGCCGGCTGGCGGAGCGCCCAGACGAGAAATATCTCGGCAAAGGTGAGATCGGCGACGCGCCGGTACGCGAGGGGCATGGCGGCAGTTCCGGATCTGTCCACGACAGGCCGGTCTTGCCTGTCCGCCGGGCCTGGCGAAAGGCGTCGAGGTGGTCAATTTTTGATATTGCTAATCATTCGCAAACTCAATAAACCGGTTTCGTCATCATGATCGTTCCGACCCGGGTTGCCGCCATGCCGACATCGAAACTTCCGTCGTTCGCGCCGCGAGCCGATGCGGTTGCGATCGGGCAGGCGGATCCCGCACCCGGAGAGCCGGTACGTGACGGCATCGTTCGCCTTCTGACCGGGCGCACGCTGGCCCGGTTGCTGGTTGCGGAATCCTGCATCCGCGGGCGGATTGGCGATGCCGGAGCCGCCGGTCGGAGCGGTCGGTCCGGGACGACCGCACCGCACCGGTCATGATGAAGCGGGTCGCGACGACCCGTATCGAAACCGCATGCGCCGCGCCCGGGGAGACCCGCGTGACGGCGGACGAGATGCGGGCGGCGATCGACGCGCCAGTGCGGTCTCCCACCCCGGGAACCCTCGCGGCCGCGCGCGCGATCCCGATCGCCGCCCGCATTCCCGACCGAACCGTTCGTTATCCGATTGCCAGGTAAGACCGGCGCATTGGCAGAGCGGCAGCGTCCAGCCGTCGAAAGAGGCGCTCTCGAAACCTGCCGATGCGCGGACGATGAACCGGCACGCGCCGGGGGCGCGTCAGTTCGCAGCCCGGATGCTCGGCATCACCAGGGTGATCTCGATGTCCTCGGCCCTGGAATACTTGCGGATGGCCGCTTCCAGCGAGGACATCAGTTCGCGGCCGATTTCGCCGCCGTCGCCGGCCACCCGGCCGTTGACCACGGCACGCATGGCATCGACATGCGCCCGGGCGATCTGGACATGGGCGTCCTTGATCTCGTCCTGTTCCTTCGTGATGTCGTGCAGGCCGCAGCCGAACAGGGAGACGAGGGGGTATCCGAAGGTGCCGCCCTGGCCCTTCATGTCATGGGCGATCGCGTTGAGGGCCTCGAACGCCACCGGACGCTTGTCTGGCTGTTGCTCGCAGACCGCGAGCGCCTTGAACAGCTTGTCGAGATTTTCCTGGACCCAGTTGGGATATTCGTCCTGGGCCTCCGCGAACAGCTTTTCCGCCGCCTCGAGCGCCTCGAGCGAGATCGAGCATTTGCCCGAGCCGTCGCCCGCACCGCCCGTCGCCTTTTCCTTCAGCTTGTTGCGCAGCCGGTAGTAGCGGACCGGCGCGCGCGGCTCGTCCGGCGCGGCCTTACGCAACCTTGTCGTAGTCATAGACAATCTCGATCTGGCTTTCCTTGATGATCCGGCGTTCTTCGTCCGAATAGCTCTCGTCTGCCCGGCGACGGCGGTCGGGGCCGAAGTAGGTCGGGGTATGGACGAACTGGCGCGGCTTCTCGACCACCTTCAGCAGGCGTTCCGCGATGGTGGTGACGGAGAAGGGCTTGGCCAGCAGTTCTGAGACGCCCTCGTCGCGGGCGGCATCGACCTTGGTGCGGTCGGGATGGGCGGTGACGAGGACGAACGGCACGAACGGGTTGAGCGATTCGGGACTGCGCCGGACCCACTTCAGCACGTGCAGGCCGTCCAGCGGCCGCATTTCCCAGTTCGAATAGATGATGTCGACTTCGCTGAAGCCGGCCTGCAGCGGGTTGCGCTTTGCCGTTTTCAGCAGCTCGATCGCATCTTCACCGCCGTCGGCCGTATGCACATGTCCGACACCCAGCGCCCGCAGCGACTGCAGCAGCAGCGAGCGCAGGTACCAGTTGTTCTCCACGACCAGAACGTTGAAACGCTCGAAATTGTACTCGGACATGGCGACGTCCCTGGATCCGGACTGTTGAACCGTCGGGAAGGCCAGTCTCTTCGCCACTGGTTAACATGCGGTTTCCGGGCGTACGCGCCGGGCCTCGACGGGCCGGCCGGCCAGCGCCTCAATATTCGACGAAATCGGAGACGTAGGGGTTGGTCTTGCGTTCGTTGCCGAAGGTGGACATGCCGCCATGGCCGGGCACGAAGCGGACGTCCTCGCCCAGCGGCCACAGCCGCTCCCGGATCGAGTTGATCAGGTCCATGTGGTTGCCGCGCGGCAGGTCGGTGCGGCCGATGGAACCATGGAACAGCACGTCGCCGACAAAGGCCAGGCGCGAGGGCTCGTGAAAGAAGACCACGTGGCCCGGCGTGTGCCCCGGACAGTGCACAACGTCGAACACCATGTCGGCGACGCTGACCTGATCGCCGTTCTCCAGCCAGCGGTCCGGCGTGCAGGCCCGGGCCCAGGTGAAGCCGTACTTCTCGCCCTGCTTCGGCAGAGACTGCAGCAGGAAATCGTCGTCCCGGTGCGGCCCCTCGACCGGCACGTCGAACCGTTCGGCCAGCGTGGCGGTGGCGCTGGCATGGTCGAGATGACCGTGCGTCAGGAGAATCTTCTCCAGCGTCACCTCGTGCTCCTCCAGCACCTCGACGAGGCGGTCGATGTCGCCGCCGGGATCGATCAGGGCGCCGCGGCCGTTCTGCCTGTTCCAGATCACCGAACAGTTCTGCTGGAAGGGGGTCACCGGCACGATCACGGCCTGCAGGGTCTCGCTCATGCCGCTGCCTTAGCTTGCCGCACGCTCCGCGGCAAGCGCGGGGCCGGGTGACCGGCGCCGGCGGGGGTGCTAAAGGTCGCCGCCAGAGGCAACGCGATCAGGAGACGGCGACATGGCGGCGAAGATGCGGACCGAGAGCGACACCTTTGGGCCCATCGAGGTGCCCGCGGACAGGTACTGGGGCGCCCAGAGCCAGCGCTCGCTCGGCAATTTCAAGATCGGCTGGGAGACCATGCCGGCCCCGATCGTGCGGGCGCTGGGCATCGTCAAGATGTGTGCCGCCCAGGTGAACATGGACATGGGCGTGCTCGACAAGAGGCGCGGCCGGGCCATCGTGCGCGCCGCCACCGAGGTCGCGGAAGGCAAGCTGGACGAGCACTTCCCGCTGGTGGTCTGGCAGACCGGTTC
>JBGTSP010000081.1:0-15280 GCA_041940205.1 Alphaproteobacteria bacterium | reverse complement strand
GACATGGGCTTCATCCCCGATGTCGAGCGGATCGTCTCGCTGATCCGCGGCAAGCGGCAGACCCTGTTCTTCTCCGCCACCATGCCGCCGGTGATCCGCAAGCTCGCGGACCGGTTCCTGTCCGATCCGACCGAAATCACCGTCTCGCCGCCGGCCTCGCCGGCCGAGACCGTCGAGCAGGCGCTGTCGATCGTGCCGGCCGACGACAAGCGCGCGGCGCTGCGCGCCCTGCTGCGCACCCAGAACGTCAAGAACGCCCTGGTCTTCTGCAACCGCAAGCGCGACGTCGATATCGTCGCCAAGAGCCTGAAGTCGCATGGTTTCGACGCCGCGCCGCTGCATGGCGACATGGTGCAGAGCGCGCGCATGGACACGCTGGAGAAGTTCAAGAACGACGAGATCCGGATCATCGTCTGTTCCGACGTCGCCGCCCGCGGGCTCGATATCGCCGGTCTCAGCCACGTCTTCCTGTTCGACCTGCCGATGAACGCGGACGATTACGTCCACCGCATCGGCCGCACCGGACGCGCCGGGATGCGCGGTCACGCCTTCTCGCTGGCCTCGCCGGCCGAATCGCGGTTCGTGAAGGCCGTGGAAGAGCTGATCGGGCGCGAGATTCCCCGCTTCGAGATCGAGGGACTCGATACGCTGGACCTCGACGACGAGGACGGCGGCGGACGGCGCGGCCGCGGCGGACGGCGCGGGCGTGGCGGTGGACGGTCCGAGGGCGGACGCGGTGGCGGACGCTCCGAGGGCGGACGGTCCGAGGGCGGGCGCGGTGGCGGGCGCCGCAAGCGCGAGGACAGGCCCGACGCGGAACCGGCGGCGGACGCGGCCGCGAAGGATTCTCCGGTCGAGCAGGACCCGGGTGACTCCGGAGCGCGCGAAACCGCCGCGCGGGAGGACCGGCCCCGCCGGAGCCGCCCGGAAGAAAGTCCGAAGGCCGCCGAGGAGAACCGGGACGCACCGCGACGCGGCCGGCGCGGCGGCCGTCGGCGCGATGCCGGCGAAGAGAAAAAGGCCGATGTCGTCGGCCTTGGCGATCACGTGCCGGCTTTCCTGACCCGGCCGGTGCCCGTGAAGCCGGTGCGCAGCCGCAAGACCAGCAGCAACGACGAGGCAGGCGATGCAGACGATCTTCGTGATGGTGAAGTGTGAGCTGGGCGAAACCTACAAGGTCGCCAGCAAGGCCGTCGAAATCGAACAGGGCATCTCCGAAGTGCACTCGGTCTCGGGCCAGTACGACCTGATGCTGAAATGCTATCTCGGCGACAATGACGACATCGGCCATTTCGTCACCGAGACGATCCAGACCATCGACGGGGTGAAGGACACCTTCACCCTGATCACCTTCAAGACCTTTACCTGAGATCCCGGCGATGGCCGCCGCCAACGCCGATCTCGAGACCGCGCTTGCCGAAGCCGACGCCCGCTACCGCGCGGCCAATCCGCGAAGCGAGGCCCAGTACCGGCGCGCCGAAGCCGCGATGCCCGGCGGCAACACCCGCACGACGCTGTTCTATCCCCCCTTCCCGCTGACCCTGGCGCGCGGCGAGGGCTGCCGGGTCTTCGATCTCGACGACCACGCCTATGTCGATTTCGTCTGCGAATACACCGCCGGGCTCTACGGCCATTCCGATCCGGTCATCCGCGCCGCGATCGACCGGGCGCTCGACAACGGCATCGTCATGGGCGGTCATATCGAGGCCGAGGCGCGTCTGGCCGCCGCGCTGTGCGATCGGCTGCCCAGCGTCGAACTGATCCGCTTCACCAATTCCGGCACCGAGGCCAACCTGATGGCGATCGCCGCCGCGCGCGCCTTCACCGGCCGCGAGAGCGTCATGGTGATGGGCGGCGGCTATCATGGCGGCGTGTTGTATTTCGGCTTCGCCGGCAACCGCGCCAACGCGCCATTCGACATCGTCACGGCCGACTACAACGACATCGAGGCGACCCGCGCGCTCTTTCGCCGGCACGGCGACCGCCTGGCCTGCGCCCTGATGGAGCCGATGATGGGCGCCGGCGGCTGCATACCCGCCGAGGACGCGTTCCTGGCGATGATGCGCGAGGAGACCGAACGCTGCGGCGCCCTGCTGATCTTCGACGAGGTGATGACCTCGCGCCTCTCGCCCGGCGGTCTGCAGCAGGTGACGGGCATCCATCCCGACCTGACCACGCTCGGCAAGTATGTCGGCGGCGGCCTCAGCTTCGGCGCCTTCGGCGGCCGGGCCGACGTGATGGACCTGTTCGATCCCCGGCGCGCGGACGCGCTGGGCCATGCCGGCACCTTCAACAACAATGCGCTGACGATGAATGCCGGCTTCGCCGGGCTGAGCGAGGTGTTCACCCCGGAGGCCGCCCGCGCGCTGAACGACCGGGGCGACCGACTGCGCGAACGGCTGGCCTCGGTGATCGCGGGATCGGGGGCGCCGCTCAGCCTGACCGGCCGCGGCTCGATGATCGGCCTGCATGTGCGCGCCGAACCGCCGCGCACGCCGCGCGAGGCCTATGACGCGCCGGCCGGCCTGAAACAGCTCCTGCACAAGGACCTGCTCGCCGCCGGCCTCTACACCACGCCGCGCGGCATGTACGTGCTGTCGCTGCCGATGGGGGATGGCGAGGCCGATGCGCTGGTGGCCGGCTTCGAGGAGTTTCTGGCCTCGCGCCGCAGCCTGCTGGCGGCGGCGGCCTGACGCGACCGCTCAGGCCGCCTCGACGTCGGCCTCCGAGAAGGACCAGTCGGCGGCGTTGTCCAGTTCCTGCATGAACAGGGCTTCGGCGGCCGACAGCGCCGCATCCTCGTCCGCCGCGGAAACGTCGGTGACCCAGTACATCTCGCCGCGCTTGAGTGTCGCCTTCAGGGTGACGTGAAACTTCGCCATGACCGCTCTTCCGCCTCGTTGATCCCGCCGCCCGCTTCGTGCTGAGGTAGCGGCGCAGGGAGGGTCATACGCGATGTTCGACGATTTGCCGAGACTGCCGGCGATGGGCGTGGGCTCCTATGCCAGCCCCGGCTGGCTCGCGCCGTTCCGCAAGGCGATGCGCGACGGCCAGGCCGGGCCGGACGACATCGCGGAGGCGTTCGAGGATGCCACGCGGCTGGCGATCGGCGACCAGCTAGAGGCCGGCGTCGACGTGCTGTGCGACGGAGAACTGGCGCGCCAGCGCTTCGTCTACGAGATGTATGACCGCATTCCCGGGCTCACCCGCCATCCGGTCGGCCGCCGCCTCGGCGTGCCGGGCTACGACCGGGCCCCGCTATTCACCGCCGATGCGCGGCTCGAGGCGCCCGACGGCCTCGGCCTCGTGGCGGAGTTCGAGACGTTGCGCCGCCTCGCCCCCGATCGTGCCGTGAAGATCGCCTTCCCCGGCCCCTGCACCTTCGCCGGCAACATCCGGCCCGGCGCGGCCTATGGCGACGGCGCGAAGGGACGTGCCGGCCTGCTGGAGGACATCGCGGCCCTCGTCCGCCGCGAGATCGAGGCGCTGGAGGCCGCGGGCGCCGCGCTGATCCAGCTCGACGAACCGGGTTTCGCCAATCCGCCGGCCGGGCTGTCGTTCGCGGATGCCCGCGACCTCGTCAACCTCTGCACCGCCGGTCGCGGCGATCGCCTGGCCGTGCATGTCTGCTTCGGCAACAACGCCAGCCGGCCGTTCGTGCGCCGCGACATGGGCCGGTTCGCCGACGAGATGGCCGGGCTCGACTGCCGCCTGCTGCTGCTGGAATTCGCCAACCGCGAGATGAGCGAGGTGGCGCTGCTGGCCGGACTGGCGGAGCGTTTCGAGATCGCGGCCGGGGTGGTCGACGTCAAGAACTGGCATGTCGAGAGCGCGGAGGAGGTCGCCGGGCGGCTGCGGCAGGTGCTCGCGCACGTGCCCGCCGAACGCCTCTGGGTGACCGCCGATTGCGGCTTCTCGGCGATCCCGCGCTTCCTCGCGCGCGCCAAGATGCAGGCCATGGTGGCGGGCGCCCGGCTGGTGCGGGCGGAACTCGCGGCCTGACGCCTGCCACGGTTGCAGGGGCGACGACCGGTCGTTCCGACGACAGGCGGTTCAGCCGCGCGTGGCGTCCTTCGCCTTCGATTCGTCCTTCTCGCCATGCACCGCCACCTGCGCCTCGCGATAGGCGATGTAGGTGGTCGAGGCGAAGATCACCGCGCCGCCGATCCAGACCCAGATCTCCGGCATCTGGCCGAACAGCAGGAAGCCCAGCACGCCGGCCCAGATCAGCCGCGTGAAGTCGAACGGCAGGACGACGGTGGCGTCGGCCTCCTTGAAGGCCTGCGCCATGGCGACATGCGCCCCGGACCCCAGCAGTCCCATCAGGGTGAACACCAGGTACATCTCCCAATCCGGCCAGACCCAGACGGTCAGGGCCGGGATCAGGGTCAGCGGCGTCATCACCACGACCATGTAGGTGGTGATGGTGACCGAGGATTCGGTTCGTCCCAGGTCCTTGATGATCAGCATGGCCATCGCCCAGATCGCCGAGGAGCCGATCACCAGCAGGCCACCCAGGTCGATCTCGATCATGCCGGGCCGGACGATGATCAGCATGCCGATGAAGCCGATCGCCAGCGCCGTCATCCGCCGTGCGCGGATCTTCTCCTTCAGGATCAGCACGGCGCCGATGGTGGCGAACAGCGGCGCGGTGAAGCTCAGCGCCGAAACCGTCGCCAGCGGCGTCATCGTCACCGCGGAGAAGAACATCAGCATGGCGAAGACCTGGATGCTGCCGCGGAAGACATGCAGCTTCAGGCGCTTCGTGCGGAACACCGCCGGGCCGTTGCGGAAGAACAGCGGCACCAGCACCAGCAGGCCGAACAGGTTGCGGAAGAAGGCGATCTCGAAGGCGTGCAGGCCGCCGTTCTCGCTGGCGTAGCGGATGCAGGCGTGCATGCCGGCAAAGCCCAGCGTCGAGGCGACGATCAGCAGCGCCCCGCGCAGCACCGAAGGCAAGGTGGACCAGGCGCGCAGGAGGGGCGCCGCAAACATGCGCATGGCGGTCACGCTTAGGCGGTTTTCACCGCCGCGACAATGTTCGCGATCGCAGGTCTCCCCTGCGGCGCGGACATGCGATGATCGCCCGATCACCCCGAAGCGGAGACCGCGCCATGCCCGAATTCAACGTCGTCGCCACCAACCACACCTCGTTCACGGTCCGCGACATGGACCGGGTGATCGCCCTGTTCCGCGACGGCCTCGGCTTCGCCCTGCTCTCCCGGGCGCCGCGCGACCCGGGGATGATCCGGCAGATGAGCGGGCTCGAGGACGCCGACATCGAGGTCGCCTTCCTGCAGGGTCCCGGTCACCGCATCGAACTGGTGCACTATTTCGCGCCGGCCGATGCCGCCGTGGTCGTCCCCCGGCCCTGCGACACCGGGTTCTGCCATGTCGCCTTCGACGTCGACGACATCGCGGCCGCGGTGGCCGCCGTCGCGCCCTACGGCCTGGCGCCGATCAACCCGCCGGCGCGGGTCAACGCCGGTCCGAACGAGGGCGGCATGGCCACCTATCTGCGCGATCCCGACGGGCTGTCGGTGGAGTTCATCCAGAAACCCGACCGCGCCGCCGGGGATTGACGATTCCGCCCGGGGCTTCGCGCCCGGGCGCGCTTGACTCCGCCTCCGGCCGGTCTGTATGGCCAAGGCCCCCACGGGATAGTCTTGCCCATGATTCGTCGTTTCGCGTACCGATCCAGACCATGACAGACACCGACAGTCCGGACCGGACGCCGACGGCGGAAGCCGTGGACAGCCTGCTGCGGCGGCTGTTTCCGATCTGCCGCAGCCTTTCGGGCGACGGCAACCGGCAGACCTTCGAGATCCTTCGCGAGATCACCGATTTCGAGTTGCGTTCCGTCCCCTCGGGAACATCGGTATTCGACTGGACGGTGCCGCCGGAATGGCGCATCCGCGACGCCTTCGTCGAGAATGCCCGGGGCGAGCGCATCATCGACTTCCAGGCGTCCAACCTGTCGGTGCTGAACTACAGCGCCCCGGTCGATGCCACCGTGGACGAGGCCGAGCTGCGCGCCCACCTGCACACCCTGCCCTCGCATCCCGACTGGATTCCCTACCGGACCGCCTACTACAAGCGGAACTGGGGTTTCTGTGCGCCCCACGCCCTGCTGTCCTCGGACGCCTTCGCCGGCCCGTTCCGGGTGTTCATCGATTCCGAGTTCGTCGAGGACGGCGAACTGCTCTACGCCGAGGCCACGCACAAGGGGCGCAGCGACGAGGAGATCCTGATCTCCACCTATTGCTGCCATCCCTCGCTCGCCAACGACAATCTCTCCGGTCTGCTCACGGCGGTGCTGCTGTTCGACCATATCCGCCGCCGCGAGACCCGCTACTCCTACCGACTGGTGATCGTGCCCGAGACCATCGGCGCGATCAGCTTCCTGGCGACCGCGGCCGGCATCGAGAACATTGTCGCCGGCGCCGTGGTCACGACGACGGCGGGTCCCGGACCGTTCGGCCTGAAGCCGAGCTTCCACGAGAATCACTGGATCGACCGGATCGCCGATGACGTGCTCGAACGGCATTGCGAGGAACATGTGCGCTACCCGTTCGTTCCCGACGGCAGCGACGAGCGGCAGTATTCCTCGCCCCGTTTCCGCATCCCCACGGTCACGCTGTGCAAGTCGAAATACTACGAGTATCCGCAGTACCACACGTCCGCCGACGATCTCGGGTTCATTTCCTCGGCCGACCTGCTGCGCACGCTGGAGCTCTACAAGCACTGGTTCGAGGGCGTCGAGCGCTACTGCCGGCCGCGGCGGGTGATGGACGCGGGCGAGTACCAGCTGGGCAAGCGCGACCTGCTGCCCGGCGTCGGCGGTTCGGTGAAGCAGAGTTCGCACGAGGAGAACAAGCCCGGCGCGCACCGCCGCATCTTCTCGCTGAAAGAGACCATGAGCGGCCAGCATCTGGACGGGTTCTTCTGGCTCATGCACCTCGCCGACGGCACCCACAGCAATCACGAGATCGCCGCCCGCTCGGGCCTCGATCTGAAAGTCATCGACGAATGTATCGAGCTGTTCCGCGACAGCGGACTTCTGGAGGACTGAGATGCGCGTCCTGATCTTCTCGGGCACCCACGACCGCCACCGTTTCGTCCATCAGCGGGTGACGGAGACCTTTCCCGACCACTTCGCGATCGTGATGAAACGCGAGGAGACCGTGCCGGCGCCGCCGCCGGGGCTCGCCGACATCGACCGCGAGAACTTCATCCGCCATTTCCGCGATCGCGACGCGGTGGAACGGCGGGTCTACGGCCATATCCCGCCGGAAACGGTGTTCGCCCCCGATCGCCATCTCGCCGTCGTGCCCGAGGACCTGAACGGCCCGAAGGTGCTGGCGGCAATCGAGAAGTTCGACGCCGACATCGCCGTCGTCTTCGGTTGCGGCATGCTGAAGGATCCGGTGCTGGGGGCCCTGCCGGAGAACAAGATCAACATGCATCTGGGACTGTCGCCCTGGTACAAGGGCGGCGCCACGCTGTTCTGGCCGTTCTATTTCCTGCAGCCGCAGTTCGCCGGCGTGACCTTCCACCAGATCAACGAACGCCCCGACTATGGCGAGATCATCCACCAGGTGGTGCCGACGCTGTCGCGCGGCGACGGGGTGCATGACGTCGGCGCGAACACGGTGCTGGCGGCGCGCGAGGGCTTCGTCGACATCCTGCGCAAGTTCGAGGCCGAGGGCGGTTTCAACGGCAAGCACCAGAAGACCACGGGCCGGGTCTGGCGCGGCAAGGACTTCCATGCCTCGCACCTGCGCGTGCTCTACACCCTGTTCGACAACGACATCGTCGATCACTATCTCGACGGCAATCTGGGCGACGACCAGCCGGTGCTGTTCTCCTGCCTCTAGACGACAGGTAGCGCGAGCGTCCTAGCGGACCACCAGTTCCGACGAGTAGATGTGGCACTTCAGGCAGGTCTCGGGCAGCTTCTCCAGCCGTCCGAAACTGGCGATCGCCTTGCGCAGCTTGCGGTATTCCGGCCCGTTCCAGATCTCTTCCAGCGTGTTGTCCTTGATGTTGCCCATCTTCAGTTCGCCGGTGATGTCGTAGCAGCACACGGTGACATCGCCGTTCGACTGGATCACCATCTCGTCGAACGGCATGGTGCAGAAATACTCGCCGGTCTTGGTGCCGACGTCGCGCTTCTTGTGCAGGCGCAGCTTGCGCTCCTTGAGGAAGGCATCGTGCAGGCCCGGCCAGCGCGAGGAATGCAGCACGTCGACCGAATCTGCGCCGAAATCGTCGATCAGGAACTGCGGCGCCTTCGGTTTGGTGCCGATCTCGTCCGGGGTCGGGATCTGCACGTTGTGGATGCGGATCTTTGTCCCCTTGTCCTTGAGCCGTTCGCGCGCCGCCAGCAGGTTGTCCTTGACCCGGGTGTAGTTGGAACGGACCCGGATCTGGTCGTTCTCGTCCGGCGTGTTGCCGTCGATCGAGACATGGATCAGGTCGACGCCGGTATCCTCGATCGTGTCCACGGCCTTGTCGTTCAGCAGCATGCCGTTGGTGGAGAACGAGGTGTGCACCACCGAGGTCTCGGCCTTGATCCGTTTCAGCATGTCCGGCAGCCAGCGGTTCAGCAGCGGCTCGCCCGCGAAATAGAACACCGCGCCCTTGAGAGTCGCGGTCTTCTTCACTTCCGAGAGCACCCGTTCGAACAGGTCCGGTTTCATGATGTCGCGGTTGGGATCGCCGACATTGCCCTTCCAGCCCGTCGGGCAGTGCGAGCAGCGCAGGTTGCAGGCGCTGGCGGGCTCGATGCGGATGCTCTTGGGCAGGGGCGCGCGATAGCCGTCGCGGAAGGCCGGAATCGAGAACCGGCGGAAATGCCGCTGGGCGATGTCGAGATGCTGCAGCCACAGCACCACCGGCTTGGGGAAATGTTGCTTGATGAAACGCCGGATGGCGAGCGAGGCAGACATCGCGAACCCTTTGCATCGTCCGGTTTGTCGCCCAAACGGCGTGCGCCCGGCCACGCGCGTGTCCGCGGGGCGGCTCGGGGATCGGAAACCGGGAATCCAGCGCAACGCATACCGATATTGCCGGATTGCCGCAAGCCACGGATCGCCGCCTACGGGCGACATCTCCGGTCAATCTGCGGACCGGTGGGCACAAGCGGGACGGGCGGAAAGCGGAACCGGGATCCCTCCGCTCGCCACCGAAGCCTTCAGCCGGCCAGCCCCTCCGCCTTCAGACGCTCGGCCGCCAGCGCCTCGATCTTGCGTTTCAGGTCCGGATGGGCATCCAGGAACGGCAGGAAATCGCGACGATGCAGGGTCAGGAGCTGGCTGAATCCCGTCGAATGGACGTCGGCGTTGCGCGGCTGTTCCACCAGCAGCGCGATCTCGCCGAAAATGTCGCCGCTGCCGAGCTGCACCGGGCCGGAATCGAGATCGACCTGAACGCTGCCGTTGGAGACGAAATACATCCGGTCGCCGGCATCGCCGCGGCGGATCACGGTTTCGCCGGGCGTCGCCAGCACCGGACGCATGCGTCCGGCCAGTTCGCGCACCCGCTCGTCCGGCAGGTCGGCAAGGAAGGGCACGGCGCGGATCAGCCGCTCGGGTTCCAGCCCCAGGTCGAGCGCCGGGCGCTGGTCGAGCTGCCGCCGGCGCGCCTCCATGCCGGCCTGCAGGTCGCTGTAGACATCGGCCGAGATCAGCGCCTGCTCGTAAAGATGGCGGTAGTCGCGTTCCTCGAGGCGCAGGGCGACCCGGCCCAGGCGCTGTTCCTCAACCGCCTGGGCATAGTCGGGATATTGCAGGCGGATGTTGGTCAGGTTCAGGTTCACCTGGTCCAGACGGTCGCGCAGCAGGCCGACCACGTCGTCGCCCGCCTCCTCCCCGACAAGGGCCCGCACGCCCGCCTCGCCATGCTCGAGTTCCTCGCGGATCGCCGTGCGCATCGCGGTGAGCATCTCGAAGCGCAGGCGCAGCGCCTTGGCCAGTGGTGCCTGCCAGCCGCTGCGCCGCTGCACCTGCAGGGCCAGCATGAAGCGCCGGTCGAAGGCCAGGCTTTCGGCCACCGCGTCCGGGAAAGCCGCCGCGCCGCGCGCCTTCAGGGCATCCGCGATGTCGTCCACCCGCACCAGCAGTTCGCGCAATACCGGGGCCGGCACGAAACCGTCGCCAAACTGTTCGAAATAGCGGTGCTTCTCCTGCGCCACGAAGGTCGCGAGGCCGACCTTCCGCCATTCCTCCGCGCTCAGGTCCTCGATCTGGCGGGCCTGGTCGCTCGCTTCCGAGGCGCGCTGGCGGTAGGCCGCGCACAGCCGGTCGCCGAGCGCCGGATCGACCTCCTGATCGGCGACCGCCTCGGCGACGCCACTGGAGACCTCCTGCATGGTCTGCGCCACCGCCCGGTCGCGGATCGCCCGCTCCGCCGGCGCGAGCTGGTCGAGCCCCAGCCAGGACATCAGCGCGCGGATCGTGGTCGCCTGGAAGAACAGGGTGAACAGGACGAAGCCGGTCACCAGCACGGCGATGAACTGGCGCACCTCGGGCGCGACCGCCTCGTTCTCGACGATCGCCAGCGCCAGCGCCAGCGAGACCGCGCCACGCAGGCCGCCCCACAGCATCACCGCCTGGAAGGCCGGGCTGACGCTCTGCGCCACGCCGAGACGCGAGACCAGGGGCACCAGGCCGAAGATCACCGCCGCGCGGGCGACGGTGGCCACGGCGATCAGAGCGGCCAGCAGCGCGTACAGCGAGGCATCGGCCTCGGCCAGCAGGCCGGGCACCGCGAGGCCGACCAGCACGAAGATGATCGAATTGGCCCAGAAGCCGAGCTGTCCCCAGGTCTCGTGCAGCGCATGGAAGCCTTCGGGCGGGATCACCGTCCGCCCGGTCGAACCCACCACGAGGCCGGCAGTGACCACGGCCATCACGCCGGAGACATGCAGGTAGTGCTCGGCGATGATGAAGGCGAGATAGGCGAGCGCGATGGTCAGGGTGATGCACACCAGCGTCAGCCGGCGCAGCCGTTCGAGCAGCGCGGTCACCAGGCGGGCGATCAGGAAACCGACGATCACCCCGCCGACGAACACCCGCAGGAAGTCCCAGCTTCCCGCCAGCAGGTCGAGTTGCCCGGCGCCCACCACCATCGACAGCAGGATGGAATAGAGCACGATCGCGGTGGCGTCGTTGAACAGGCTCTCGCCCTCGACCAGGATCGTCAGCCGTTTCGGCGCGCCGAGTTCCTTGAACAGGGCGACAACGGCGACCGGGTCGGTGGCCGAGACGATGCAGCCCAGCAGCATGCAGACCACGAGGGCCATGCCGGAGCTCCAGTACAGCACGGCGCCCACCGCGAGGGTCGAGATCAGCAGGCCGACGACGGCGAGGAACAGGATCGGGCCGACATCGTCCATCAGCCGTCGCACGTCGATCGACATCGCGCTTTCGAACACCAGCGCCGGCAGGAACAGGAACAGCACCATCTCGGCGGTGATGTTCAGGCCCTTGAGGGCGCGGATCGCGTCGCCGGCCGGACCCGGCGCCACCTCCAGGCCGCTGTGGCTCGCCAGGATGCCCAGCAGCACGCCGACCGCGGCCAGCAGCACCGTATGGGGAAAGTTGAGCCGGGCGGCCAGCGGCACCAGCAGCACCGCGATGGTCAGCAGCAGCATCAGCCCCAGGATGGGCAGCCAGATCGCGTCCATGTCGTGTTCCCCCGGACGCCGCTTGTCGCGTTACCGTCTTTTCCTGCCGACGCCCCCGTCAACGCCGCATCATGCTAGACCCGATTTCAGTCCCGGGCCATCGCCCGTTGCGCCAGGCTGACCGCCAGGACCACCACCGCGGCGCCGAACAGCTGCGGCGGACTGAGCTGCTCGCCCAGCAGCAGCAGGGCCAGGGTGACGGTGAACACCGGCTCCAGGTTCAGCAGCAGGGCCGCCGGCAGGGCGCCGATGCGCTGCACTCCCGCGAACATGCCGAAAAAGGCGAGGCAGAACCCCGCGACCACGCCGGCGACCAGCAGCCAGCCCGGCCCGCCCGGTGCCGGCGGGGACCAGAAATCCCCGACCAGAACCACGCAGGCGGCCGCGCCCAGGCCGACCAGCGACATGTGGAAGGTGACCAGCACCGAGGGAATGTCCGGAATCGCCCGGCCGGTCCAGACGAAGGCGCTGGAAACCCCGAAGGCCGCGAGGATGGCGCAGGTGAGACCGACGGGATGCAGCCGGCTGGTATCCACCCCCAGCATCAGCGCCAGGCCGCCGAACGCCGCCAGCACGCAGAACAGCTGCAACGGCAGCGGCCAGCGCCGGTCCAGCAGTGCCGTCCAGGCCATGGTCAGCAGCGGAAAGGTGAAGAACACCAGCACCGCCAGCGAAACCGGCACGGTCTCGAAGGAAACCAGCAGCAGGCCCGAACCGCCGGCATAGCCGAGCCCGGCACCGAGGCAGACCAGGGCCACCCGGCGCGGGATCGCGAAGGCCTGCCCGCTGAGCTTCAGCCACAGGCCGCAGACCAGCACCGAGCCGACGAAGCGCAGCAGGATCAGGGTCAGGGCGTTGGCGCCCTCGGCATAGGCCAACGGGCTGAGCACGGAAGAAAAGCTGATGCCGGCCGCGGCGGCGACCACCGCCAGCGTTCCCAGCAGCACGGGGCCGTAGCGGCCGGGCGCCGCGTTCTGGCTCATCGCCTGTCCCTCCCCCCTCGCATCGACAGGGGCGGACCGCTCTCCTAGGCTGTCCGCCCCTGCCTCCCCTTCTACACGGAACACCGAGATCCGATGAAGCTGCTGGTTCGCGCCTCGCCTGAGGACAATCGCGCCGATCTGCTGCGCGACCACCTGACCACCCCGTGGGACGTCGCCATCCTCGACCCCGCCGCCGACGCCGGCGCCATGGCCGCGGCGATGGCGGACGCCGACGCCATCGTCTCGATGCGCTGGCCCGCCGGCTGGCCGCGCCCCGAGCGGCTGCGGCTGGTCCAGCTTCCCGGCGCCGGCTACGACGCCATCGACTTCGCGGCGCTGCCGCCGAACGCGGAAGTCTGCAACGTCTTCGAGCACGAGATCGGGATTTCCGAATATGTCCTCGCGGCCATGCTGGAACGCGAGATCGGCCTGCGCCGCATGGACGAGACCGTGCGGGCCGGCGACTGGTCGCTCAGCATCTTCGCCGGCGGGCCGATGCACGGCGAACTGCACGGCAAGACGCTGGGCATCGTCGGCTTCGGCCGGATCGGCATCGAGACCGCGCGCCGGGCCCGCGCCTTCGGCATGCGGGTGATCGCCGCGACCCGCTCGCCGGAGAAGAACCGGGACGAGGCCGAGCGGATCGTCGGCATGGACGGACTGGACGCGCTGCTCGCCGAAGCCGACTACGTGCTGGTCTGCTGTCCGCTGACCGCGCGCACCCGCGGCCTGATCGGCCCCGACCAGTTCGCGCGGATGCGCCCCGACGGCGTGATCATCAATGTCGGCCGCGGCGCCCTGATCGACGAGGACGCGCTGTTCGCGGCCTGCCGCGAGCGCCGTATCGGCGGCGCCATCATCGACGTCTGGTACAACTATCCCAAGGGCGAGCAGGTCACCGGCGTGCCGGTCTCCAGGCATCCCTTCCACGAGCTCGACAACGTGCTGATGTCGCCGCACAACTCCGGCGCCAGCACCGGGCTGTTCCCCCGGCGTTACCGCCGGATCGCGGAAAACCTCGACCGGCTGGCCCGCGGCGAGCCGCTGGAAAACCGGATCTACGCGCCCGGCGGCCCGCTCCCCGACTGACCGGTTCCCCCCGGCGCGGGGCGCCTGCCCTTGGCAGCACCGCCCGCATCGTTAAACTCCGCTCACGACCGGCCGCCCGGGGATACGGCGATCCGGTTCGACCAAACCCAGGGAGGTTCCAGGAATGAAAATCAGGCTGCTCGCCGCCGCCACCGCGGCCGCGTTCGCTGTTGGCGTCAGCGCCCAGGCGGAGACGCTCAAGATCGGCTACATCACGACCCTGTCGGGTCCGGCCGGCATCCTCGGCAAGGACATGAAGAATGCGGTCGATCTCGCGGTCGAGCAGCTCGGCGGCAAGATCGGCGGCATGGACGCCGAGATCATCTACGGCGACGACCAGCGCAAGCCCGACGTCGCCAAGCAGGTCGCCAACAAGCTGATCAAGTCCGACAAGGTCGACTTCATCTCCGGCGTCATCTGGTCCAACGTGATGATGGCCATGCACAAGCAGGTCACCCGCCAGGTGATCTTCGTCGGCTCCAACGCCGGCCCCTCGCCGATCGCCGGCAAACAGTGCTCGGAGAACTTCTTCTCGACCTCCTGGCAGAACGACCAGACACCCGAGGCGATGGGCAAGTACCTGCAGGACAACAAGGTCGACAATGTCTACCTGATGGCGCCGAACTACCAGGCCGGCAAGGACATGATTTCCGGCGTGAAGCGCTACTACAAGGGCAAGATCGCGGGCGAGGTCTACACCAAGCTGGGCCAGACCGATTACCAGGTCGAGCTGTCGCAGCTTCGCGCCGCCAAGCCCGCGGCGGTCTTCATCTTCCTGCCGGGCGGCATGGGCATCAACTTCCTCAAGCAGTACGCCCAGGCCGGCCTGCGCACCGAGATCCCGCTCTACAACGTGTTCTCGACCGACAACATCACCCTGAAGCCGCAGGGCGAGGCGGCGCTGGGCGCGCTGCACACCTCGACCTGGAGCGCCGACCTCGACTTCCCGCTGAACAAGCAGTTCGTCGACGGTTATCGCGCCAAGCACGGCCGCACCCCGTCCTTCTACGCCGCCCAGGCCTACGATTCGATCATGCTGATCGACCAGGCCGTGAAGCGGGCCGGCAGCCTGGACAAGGACAAGGTGCGCCGCGCCATGCGGCTGGGCTTCGAGAGCACCCGCGGCCCGCTGAAGTTCAACACCAACCATTTCCCGATCCAGAACTTCTACATGCGCCAGGTCGAGAAGGCCGCCGACGGCAGCCTGGTGATCAACACCAAGGGCGTGGTGTTCGAGAACTACGGCGACAACCATGCCAAGGACTGCAAGCTGAAGTGGTAGTCGCCTCCCGCGAGGGAAACGGCAGCGGGGGCGCCTTCGGGCGCCCCCGTTCTTCGTTGGCGCGCCGCGCACCGGCCGCGGCGTTCAGGGTGACAAGCGCAGGCGCGCGCGCTATGACCGCCCGCTTTGACGGACCTGTGCCCGGCCCCGCCGGCGCCGGCCGGTCGCGGGACGACCGGCCAGGGGAAACGAGAGACGCCTGATGGACGGACTGCTGCTTCTGGAGCAGGGATTCAA
>JBGTSP010000080.1:0-15398 GCA_041940205.1 Alphaproteobacteria bacterium | reverse complement strand
GCCATACTCGATGAAGGCGGCCTGCAGCGAGGGTTCGACCCGCGTTACCTTCGCGAGGTAGATGTTTCCCTTGAGTTGCAGCTTGGTCGAGGATTCGAAATCGAATTCTTCAAGGCGATTACCATTCAGCACCACGACGCGGGTCTCTTCCGCGTGTGATGCGTCAATCAACATACGCATCTTGTCTCCACACCAGAAACGCCCGAACGGGTTTCCTGGCTCCATGTTGTGCGGAACCGTGGTGAAGGGTCGCTATCCGTCGAACACCGTCATTACGGACCGAACAGACCCGAGGGCTTGAACGACCGCGACAGGACGGGGACCTGCATCGCCAGCGGACCGGCGTGCCGGCCCACGGTTCCGTTGTTCCAGAACCACCAGTCGAAACATCCCGTCACACGCGCGTCCTGCGAAATATCGCCGGACTTCTGTGTCTATGTCCGGAGCACGAATGCCGGGATTGGCCTGTCGCAACGCGGCAATCGCCTCACGACAGCACCTGTTTCGCCTGCATTTCCCATCATAGGGGTCCACAAACGGAATGCCTAACCTTTTTTGCTCTCCGAGACACGGTGATCGGCAGGCCGAGGCGGACAGGGAACGTACAAATATGGTAGAATCACTTCACATCGTCACGAGATGTTGCGTCACAATGCGCCTGGTCCCAGTCCTGCTTCTGCTGATCGCCACCTTCGCCGTTCCCGCCGTGGCGGGGCCGGTCGTGCATTCGGTGCGAACCGGCGTGCATGCGGACAAGACGCGTCTCGTCATCGAGCTCAGCGAACCGGCGGATCCGGACGTGTTCCTGCTCGCCAATCCGCCCCGGCTCGTGGTCGACATCGCCGATGCGCGCATGCCCGAGGCCGACGACCGCAAGGCCGGCCGCGGCCTGATCCGCGCGCTCCGGGTCGGGCGGATCGCGCTCGACCGGGTGCGGCTGGTGGCCGACCTGGCCCGACCCGTCGAGTTCCGGAAACTGCTGCTGCCGCCCGACAACGGTCGCCATCATCGCCTGGTGATCGACCTGCGGCCGGGCACGGGAGCCCAGGCCGACGTGCGGGCCGCGCTCGACCGCCTGACCCGGGCGCGCACCCCGCCGCTGCCGCTGGACAGGGCCGCGATCATGGCGGTGCGGGTCCGCGACAAGCGCGTCGTTGTCATCGATCCCGGCCATGGCGGGGTCGATCCCGGCGCGATCGGCCGGGGCGGGGCCTACGAGAAGGCGATCACGCTGGCCTTCGCCCGGCAACTGCGGGACCTGCTGAAGAAGGACGGGCGCTACAAGGTGGCGCTGACCCGCGATCGCGACATCTTCGTGCCGCTGCGCAAGCGGGTCGCGCTGGCGCGCACCTGGAACGCCGACCTGTTCATCTCGATCCATGCGGACTCGATCGAGAACCGAAAGGTGCGCGGCGGCGGCGTCTACACGCTGTCGGATACCGCCTCGGACAAGGAGGCCGCGGCGCTGGCCGCGCGCGAGAACCGGTCCGACGTGCTGGCGGGGGTCGAACTGGACAATGTCGACGAGGATGTCGCCTTCATCCTGATCGACTTCGCCCAGAACCAGACGCTCAACCACTCCGTGCGCTTCGCCAAGCTCGTCATTCCCGAACTGCACGGCGAAATGCGCCTGCGCAAGCGGGCCCACCGGTTTGCGGGTTTCCGCGTTCTCAAGGCGCCGGACGTGCCTTCGGTGCTGGTCGAACTGGGCTACCTGTCGAACAAGACCGACGAGCGCCTGCTGAACTCGCCGCGCGATCGCCGACGCCTCGCCGGCGCCCTGGTGCGCGCCATCGGGCACTATTTCGCCACGTTCGACCGGCAGGGTTGAACCGTCGCGACTCGCAAATTCGCAGCGCGAACTGTGATGAATGTCTCTCCCGCCCCGGCGGCGGGGGGCTAGACTGGCCGGGCCGGCGGCGAACCGGGCGGCAGGAGCAGGACGAAGCGGGAGAACGGCGTGCGGAGACTGGGCAGGATCATTGTCGGGCTGTTCTCGCTCGGCCTGTTCTTCTCCATCGTGGGGACCATCGCGGTGGTCGGCCTGATCTGGCATTTCAGCCGCGATCTGCCCGATTACCAGAGCCTGGCGGACTACGAACCGCCGGTGATCTCGCGCGTGCATGCCGGCGACGGCTCCCTGATCGCCGAGTTCGCGCGCGAGCGCCGCCTGTTCGTGCCGATCGAGGCGATTCCGCCGGTCGTGATCGGCGCCTTCCTGTCGGCCGAGGACAAGACCTTCTACGAACATCCGGGCATCGACTGGACCGGCATCGCCAGCGCGATGCTGCGCAATGTCCAGAACATCGGCAGTGGCCGGCGCCTGGTCGGGGCCTCGACGATCACGCAGCAGGTTGCGAAGAACTTCCTGCTCACCAACGAGGTCAGCTACACCCGCAAGCTGCGCGAGGCGATCCTGGCGTTCCGCCTGGAAGAGGCGCTCAGCAAGGACCGCATCCTCGAACTGTATCTGAACGAGATCTATCTCGGCGGCGGCGCCTATGGCGTGGCGGCAGCGGCGCTGCGGTATTTCGACAAGCCCCTGCACGAGATCACCGCCGCGCAGGCGGCCTATCTCGCGGCCCTGCCCAAGGCGCCCAACAACTATCATCCCGTCCGCCGGCCGCAGGCCGCGCTCGACCGGCGCAACTGGGTGCTCGGCCGCATGCACGAGGACGGCCGCATCGACGAGGAGACGCGCGATGCCGCGCGGGCGCAGCCGCTGGGCACGGTGCGGCGGAGCAGCGACCCGCGCTTCCGGGCCGCCTATTTCGCCGAGGAGGTGCGCCGGGAGCTGCTCAAGACCTATGGCGAGGAAACGCTCTACGAGGGTGGCCTCTCGGTCCGCACGACGCTGGAGCCGCGACTGCAGCGCGCGGCCGACGAGACCCTGCGGTCCGGCCTGATCGCCTACGACCGCCGGCATGGCTGGCGCGGCGCGCTCGCCACCATCGACCTGGCGGGCGACTGGCCCGCGAAGCTGGCGGCGGTCGAGCGGCCGGATGCGCCGGCGGACTGGCGCCTCGCCGTGGTTCTGAAGCTGGATTCGAAGCAGGCGACCATCGCCTTCACCGACAGCCGGACCGGCGTGCTGCCGCTGGCCGGCCTGACCTGGGCGCGGGCCTGGATCGACGACGACGAGCGCGGACCGCGGATCGAACGGCCCGCCGATGTGCTGGCGCCCGGCGACGTGATCCTGGTCTCGCCGCTGACCGACGAGGAGGAGAAACCGGTCGAGGGCGCCTGGGCGCTGCAGCAGGTGCCGGCGATCCAGGGCGCGCTTGTGGCGCTGGATCCGCATACCGGCCGCGTGCTGGCGATGAGCGGCGGCTTCTCCTTCGAGGACAGCGAGTTCAACCGGGCGACCCAGGCCAGGCGGCAGCCGGGCTCCTCGTTCAAGCCGTTCGTCTATGCCGCCGCGCTGGATCACGGTTTCACGCCGGCGAGCATCGTCCTGGACGCGCCGATCGTCATCGACCAGGGCGGCGAACTGGGCAAGTGGAAGCCGGGCAACTACAGCAACAAGTTCTACGGTCCCTCGACCCTGCGGCTCGGCATCGAGAAGTCCCGCAACCTGATGACCGTGCGGCTCGCCCAGCGGATCGGCATGCCGGTCGTGGTCGACTATGCCCGCCGGTTCGGCATCGATGAGGATCTCGAGCCCTATCTGCCGATGGCGCTGGGCGCGGGCGAGACCAGCCTGCTGCAGATGACCACGGGCTACGCCATGCTGGTCAACGGCGGGCGGCGGATCGTGCCGACCCTGATCGACCGTATCCAGAACCGGCGCGGACGCACGGTGGCGCGCCATGACGGGCGGGCCTGCGGGGCCTGCCGGGCGGACTGGCCGCAGCCGGCGGTTCCCGAACTGCGCGACGAACGCGAACGCGTGGTCGATGCCGGCACCGCTTTCCAGATGGTCTCGATGCTCGAAGGCGTCGTGCAGCGCGGCACCGGAGTGCGGATCCGCGCCGTCGGCAAGCCGCTTGCCGGCAAGACCGGCACCACCAACGAATCCCGCGATGCCTGGTTCATCGGCTTCTCGCCCGACCTCGCGGTCGGCGTGTTCACCGGTTTCGACGAGCCCCGGCCGCTCGGCAAGCGGGAAACAGGCTCGTCCGTGGCGGTGCCGATCTTCCGCGACTTCATGCAGATCGCGCTCGCCGATCAGCCCGCCATCCCGTTCCGCGTCCCCCGCGGCATCCGCCTCGTGCGGATCGATGCCGTTACCGGCCGTCGCGCCACGCCCGGGCAGTCGAAAGTGATCCTGGAGGCCTTCAAGCCGGGCACGGAGCCGGGATTCGGGGCCGAGAGCATCGATGCGGGACGGCTTCTGCGCTCGGACGTGGGCGGGAGCGAAACCGCGATCGCGCCGGCGCCGGGGATCCTGTCGCCACCGGGCGGCTCCGCCGCGCCGCTGCCGCCGGCCGGTGGCGGGTTGCGCCGGGGAAGCGGCGGGCTCTACTGACACCGCCGCTTCACAGGTCCGGAAAAACCCCCTAGAGGGAAGGGCAGCGGCCGCGCGGCGGTCGCTTCGTGTTTCGTTGACAGTAACAAGGTCGAGTCATGCGCGCCGAGATGCAGTCCCTCGTGGACGAGATCCGTCAGGCGATGGCCCTCCTGAGGAGGCATCTTTGACTGGGATCAGGCCCTTCGCCGTCTGGATGAACTGAACGCCATCATCGAGGATCCCGACCTCTGGAACGACCAGGAGCGGGCCCAGACGCTGATGCGCGAACGCACGCGGCTGGATTCGGCGATCGCCGGCTATCGCGAACTGGAAACCGACCTCGCCGATACCATCGAACTGATCGAACTTGGCGAGGCCGACGGTGACAGCGATGTCGTCGAGGAGGCCGAACAGGCGCTTTCGGATCTTCACCGCGAGGCCCAGAAGCGGCAGCTCGAAAGCATGCTCAGCGGCGAGGCCGACACCAACAACTGCTATATCGAGATCCATGCCGGGGCCGGCGGCACCGAATCCCAGGACTGGGCGGAAATGCTCATGCGCATGTACGCGCGGTGGGCCGGCGGCACCGAAAGCCAGGACTGGGCCGAGATGCTCTCGCGCATGTATCTGCGCTGGGCCGACCAGCGCGGTTTCAAGACCGCGATGATCGAGGAGAGCGCCGGCGAGGAGGCCGGCCTGAAGTCGGCCACCATGCTGATCAGCGGCGAGAACGCCTACGGCTGGCTGAAGACCGAGTCGGGCGTGCACCGCCTCGTGCGCATCTCGCCCTTCGATTCCGCCGCCCGGCGGCACACCTCCTTCGCCAGCGTGTGGGCCTATCCCGAGATCGACGAGAACATCGAGATCGAGATCGAGGAGAAGGACCTGCGCGTCGATACCTACCGGGCCTCGGGCGCGGGCGGCCAGCACGTCAATCGCACCGACAGCGCCGTCCGGATCACCCATATCCCGACGAACATCGTGGTGCAGTGCCAGAAGGAACGCTCGCAGCACAAGAACCGGGCGACGGCGATGAACATGCTGCGCGCCCGCCTGTACGAGGCGGAACTGCAGAAGCGGGAAGCCGAACGGGCCGAGATCGAGGAACAGAAAACCGACATCGGCTGGGGCCATCAGATCCGCTCCTACGTCCTGCACCCCTATCAGATGGTGAAGGACCTGCGCACCAACCTGGAGCGCTCCGACGCCCAGAAGGTGCTCGACGGCGATCTCGATCCGTTCATGGAAGCCTCGCTCGCGGCCCGTATCGGCGGCGAGGAGACCGGCTGACGGGACGGCCGGCAGCGGACACCCGCGGGGGAGGCAATGGACGCCAGCATCGAACTGCCGCTCTGGCTGGTCCTGCTCGCCGCCCTGTTCGCGCTTGCCGGTCTGCTCGACCGCCTGCTGGTACCGTCGGCGCGCTGGCTGCTGCGCCGCCGGGTCAACCAGGTCATCGACGACGTCAACACCCGCCTGCACCTGCGCCTGCAGCCCTTCAAGCTGACCCGCCGGCAGGTCCTGATCGACCGGCTGGTGCATGATCCGGAAGTGATGCGGGCGGTCGACGAGGCGGCGGAGGCGGCCGGGACGCCGCGCGAGGTCCAGGCCGCCGCGGCGCTCGGCTATGCCCGCGAGATCGTCCCCGCCTTCAACGCCTATGTCTATTTCCGCATCGGCTACCGGCTCGCCCGGTTGCTGGCGCGGACGCTCTACCGGGTCCGGGTGATCTATCCCGACAGCCGCGCCATCGCGGCGATTCCCGAGGGCGCCTCGGTGGTCTTCGTCATGAACCACCGCTCGAACATGGACTATGTGCTGCTCGCCTACCTGGCCGCGAACCAGGCGGCCCTGTCCTACGCGGTCGGCGAGTGGGCGCGGATCTGGCCGCTGCAGCAGCTCATCCGGCTGATGGGCGCCTTCTTCGTGCGCCGGCGCTCGGAGAACCCGCTCTACCGCCGGGTGCTGCGCCGCTACGTGGCGATGGCGACCGCGGCGGGCGTGACCCAGGCGGTGTTTCCGGAGGGCGGGTTGAGCCGGGACGGCGCGCTGCGGCCGCCGCGGGTGGGAATCCTGCGCTACATGCTGGATGCCGCGGCGCGAGAGGACGGCGCCGAGGTGGTCTTCATCCCCGTCGGCGTGAACTACGACCGGGTGCTGGAAGACCGCTCCCTGCTGGGTGACGATTCCGACACCGCCTCGGAAGCCGGCGCGCGCGAGATGATCCGCGCCACCTTCGCCTTCCTGCTGCGCCAGGTCGTGCTGGCCGGCACCGGGCGCTGGCATCGCTTCGGCTATGCCTGCGTGGTGTTCGGCGAACCGCTCACCCTGTCCGACTGGCGGGCCGGCGCCGGGCTCGAACTTGACGATCCGGAAACCGCCGTGCGTCTGGCCGATACGCTGATGGCGCGGGTCGCCCGGGCGTTGCCGGTGACACCGGTGGCGCTGGTCGCCGACGTGTTGCAGGCCGCGGGTCCCGACGGCCTCGCGCGCGACGCCCTTGCCGTCGCGGTCGACACCCGGATCGCGGAGATCACGGCGGCGGGCGGCTACGTTCACCTGCCGCGCAGCTCGCGCGGCTACCTGATCGAGGTCGGCCTGCGCATGCTGCTGTCGCGCCGGCTGGTGCATGCCGACAACGGCCGTCTTGCCGTGGTGACGGGCGAGGAGGCGGTCGTCGCCTACTACGCCAACGCGGTGCGGACGTGGCGGTAGGCCGATCGCCGACCGGGGAGGCGACGGCGTCGGCGGAACGGTCGCCGGTCGTGCTGTTGCATGGCCTGTGGCGCCGGGCCTCCAGCATGGGCCGCATCGAGGCCGCGCTCGAGGCGGCGGGCCATGCCACCTGCAATCTCGACTATCCCAGCCGGCAGCACACCATCGCCGAGCTGGTCGACTGGCTGCGCGAACGCCTGGACGGCCTGCCGCCGGCGTTCCGGGCCGGGCCGGTGCATTTCGTCAGCCATTCGCTGGGCGGCATCCTGCTGCGCGGCGCGCTCGCCGAACGACCGCCGGTCCGGGTCGGCCGGATCGTGATGATCGCGCCGCCCAATCGCGGGGCGACTCTGGTGCGTCACTCCGGCCGGATCGGCCCGCTGCGCCGCCTGTTCGGCCGGCCGGCGGAGGAACTCGAGCCGGATTCCCCGACCCTCGCGCGCCTCGGCGTGCCCGATGTGGAAATCGGCATCATCGCCGGCACGAGATCGCTGCACCCGCTCAACCCGAACTCCTGGTTCAACCGGCTGCTGGGCAACCGCGCGGCGCACGACGGCACGGTCGAGGTGGCCGAGACGCGGCTGGATACGGAGCGGGATTTCGTGACCGTGGACGCCACCCACACCCTGATCTGCGATGATCCCGAAACCATTCGCCAGGTCGTGGCGTTTCTGCGCGACGGACGCTTCGCGCCGTCGCCGGACCGGAGCGGTTCCCGATAATAGGCCGTTCGGCGGGCTCAGTCCGAGCCGCTGGATCCGGCGCTGAGCAGCCGGGCGCGCGCGCCCGCGCCGTCATCGTTGCTGCTGTCGGCGATCAGCGGCGTCGCCTTCAGCGATTCCTTGTTGGAATCGTTGCGCTTGCAGTGACCCTCGAGATAGGCCCCGGCCTCGATCGCCAGCGTGTCGTGCCAGATGTCGCCGTAGACCTTGGCGGTGCGCGAAAGCTGGATCGCCGAGCCGCGAATGCGGCCCTCGACCCGGCCACGGACAACGACCTCCTTGGCGTCGACCTGGCCGCGCACGCGGGCCTGTTCGCCGATCGTCAGCTTGCCGCAGCGCACGTCGCCGTCGATCTCGCCGTCGATCTGGACCTCGCCCTCGGTCTTGAGGTTGCCGGTCACGTTGAGATTGGCCGAGATCAGGGACGGCGCGCCCTTTACCGGCTTGGCCTTGCGGGCCTCGTTCGCGTTCTGCGTTTCAGCCTTCTTTGAAAACATGGCGTCCCGCCTCGATGAATCGCTGGGGATCGACGGTCTTGCCGTCGACCCGGATCTCGTAATGCAGATGCGAGCCGGAACTGCGGCCCGAAGAGCCCATCGTACCGATCCGGTCGCGAAACTCCACCTTCTGGCCCTTCTTGACCTTGATCCTGCGCAGGTGACCGTAGCGCGTGATCACGCCCAGGCCGTGATCGATCTCGATCAGCCGGCCGTACGGGCCGCTCCAGCCGACGGAAATCACCGTGCCCGGCGCCGGCGCGTAGATCGCGGTACCGCGCGGCGCCGCCATGTCGAGACCGGAATGCATGGCCCAGCGCTTGGTGAAGGGATCCTTGCGCTTGCCGTACTTGCTGGAGATCCGGCTGTTGTCGACCGGCGCCGTCAGCGGCAGGCGCTCGAGCAGCATGTTGAGCGCGGTCCAGCGGCGCAGGCGCGATTCCAGCGACAGCAGGGCATTGCCGAACTGGCTGTCGCGGGCCTCCGTACCGGGTCGGGCGCCGACGATCTCCGAAAGCGACACGAACGGGCCGCCGATGCCCGAGCTCTGCTCGGCACGGTCGATCAGCTCGTCCGGATCCAGACCGGCGACGCTCACCACGCCCTCGATCTTCTCGATATTGTTGACCGTGCGCTCGTTCAGCTCGGTCACCAGCCGGTTCTGCGACTCGTCCAGATCGGTCAGGCGATTTTCGAGCGACGCGGCCCGCTGGCGCAGCAGGTTGCGTTCGCGCTCAGCCTGCATCGACTCGGCCTGCAGGCGTTCGCGGGTGGCGTCGCGCTCGGCTTCCAGTGCGCTGGCCTCGTCGATCTTCATCGCCAGCCGCAGCGACAGCGACTCCCGGGCCTTGCTGGCATGCTCCAGCGAGCCTTTGGTGTCGTCCAGGCTTTCGGCCAGTTCCGCGGTCTTGCGCTTGGTGGCGTCGCGCTCCTCGACGACGGCGGCCAGCGTGTCGGTGGTCAGCTTCAGGGAATCCTGTAGCTCGGTATTTTCCGCCAGTACGTGCTCGAGATTGCTCTCGGCCTCGCCCAGCTTTCGTTCCAGGGTGCCTTCGCGCAGCAGCGCCTCGTCACGCTGGCGCTGCAGGGTCTCGATGTCGCTGCTGGCCTGGCCCAGGCGGATCTTCAGATCGGAATTGCGCTGCACCAGTTCCGCCAGGCGGCTGTGCTTCTTCTCCAGCGCCTGGGTGATGTCGGAATATTTCTGCCGGGTCTGGTCCAGTCGTTCGGCCAGCTTGTCGTAGGCCTCGGCCATCCGCTCGATGCGGTTGTCCTTGGCAGCGACGATATGCTCGTGAAACACCAGCTCGATCGACGCATAGCCGACCCAGCCCAGGCCGCCCAGCGCCAGGACCGCCATGCTGACCTGCGGCCAGCGCCCAAGGGCCAGGTAACGGACCCGGCCGTCGGTGCGAAGATAGAATTCTCGTCTCGGGAAGAGCTGATCAAGTGATTCGATCAGGCGCATTGCCCCATTGCGCCGCTCTGAGTGCATCCACGTCCCCTTGGCCCTGGGCCAATCGTATGGCTGGTCTTGATCGGGATCGCCGACCCGTGCCGGACCCCCTCCGTCTGGCGGCGCCATTGCACACGAAGTCGCGAGCCAATGCAATTCGATTCTCGTTCAATTGGGCAAAATGGCGGATTGTTGACGGTTTCCCAGCCCGCCTCCCGCCTAGCGCGGGGCGTCGGACGGCGCGGCCGGACGATAGAGGGCCGGCGACATGCCGGCGGCCTCGCGGGCGGCTTCGTTGAACGGCGGTTTCAGGACGCCGCGGAAATGCCGCGTCACCAGCGCCCGCCAGGTTTCCGCCTCAGCCCGGTCGCGCCAGCGGCACAGCCAGGAGAACCAGCGTTGCCCGGCCCGCACATGGACGATCTCGTCCCGGTAGATGCACCCCAGCAGGGCCGCGCTTTCGCGATCGCCCGCGGCCTCGAGGGCCCTCACCGTGGCCGGCGTGACGTCGAGGCCGCGGGCTTCCAGCACCATCGGGGCGATCGCCAGGCGGGCCAGCAGCGAACCCGCGGTCGCTTCGGCGGCCTGCCACAGCCCGTCATGCGCCGGCAGGTCGCCATAGGCCGCGCCCAGGGTTTCGAGGCGGCCTGCGAGCATCTGGAAATGCCGGCTTTCGTCGTCGGCGACCGCGACCCAGTCGTCGAAGAAGGCGGGCGGCAGGTCGCGATCGGCGAAACGGGCGATCAGGTCCCAGGCGAGGTCGATCGCGTTCAGCTCGATATGCGCCAGCGCGTGCAGCAGGGCGATGCGACCGGCCGGCGAGCGGGCCGAGCGTTTCTTTACTTCGCGTGGCGGGCACAGGACCGGCCGGGCGGGCCGGGCCGGCCGTTCGGGTGGGCGGCAGGTGCCGACGGCGCCGACGTCGCCCGCCCGCCAGGCCGCGGCCAGGGCGCGGCTGCGCGCGCATTTTTCGGCCGGATCCGCCGTGCGCAGGACCGCGCAGGCGCCTTTCGCGAGATGCGGCATGCCGGGCCTACCGGATCGGGCTGTCGGTCGCGACGAAGGCTTCAGAGTTCGCCCAGCGCCTCGAGCACGGCCTGGGCATGGCCCTTCACCCGGACCTTGCGCCAGACCCGCGCCAGCTTGCCGCCGGCATCGATCAGGAATGTCGAGCGTTCGATCCCCATATACTTGCGGCCATACATGTTCTTTTCGACCCACACGCCGTAGCGCTCGGCCACGGCATGGTCCTCGTCGGCGGCAAGAAGGACGGAAAGGTCGTGCTTGGCTCGAAATTTTCCGTGCTTTGCGACAGGATCGGGAGAGACGCCGATGATGGTGGCGCCCAGACGCTCGAAATCGGCCTTGAGGCCGCTGAAGTCGATCGCCTCGGTCGTGCAGCCGGGTGTGTCGTCCTTGGGATAGAAGTAGAGAACGACGGCTTTGCCCTTCAGTGATTTCAGCGTGACGGTACCGTCCGTGTCGGTCGGCATGGAGAAATCCGGGGCCCGGTCGCCTTCTTCGGGTCTGTCGCTCATGGCGGTCCTCGTTGCGCTGTTGTCCCGGCCGTCCGGCCGGTCCCTGCAGATAGCCAGCGTCCGGTGCGCTGGCAAGGCGCGCGGCGCGCGGGCGGCGGGACGGGGACGGTGAAACGCCTGGTCCGGGCCTCCTTCGGCGCGCTTGGCGCGTTCGTTTCCGCGCTTGCCGTGCTTTCGGTCTGCGTCGGCCTGCTGCTGTTCGCCGGACCGCTCTCCTTCGGCTTTCTCTCGGGCTATGTCTCCGACACGCTGGTGCGCAACGGCGTCCCCTTCCGGCTGACCTTCGACGACGTGCAGTTGCGCTGGGACAGTCACGGCAGGCGGCTCAGGGCCCGGCTGACCCGGGGGGCGCTCTACGATATCGAGGGCGCGCCGATCGCCGGCCTCTCGGACGGCGAACTCGGCTTCGACGGCGCCGAGCTGCTGACCGGCCGGCTGGTGCTGACCGACATGGCGCTGACGGCGCCGCGCCTGACCATCGTGCGCCGGCGCGACGGTTCGCTCGGCCTCGGCGCGGGCGAGACCGCGGGCGCCGCCTCCGAGGGCGCCGGCCTCAGGGTGCTGCAGGGCTTCGCCAATCCGAGCGGCCGGCTGGCGATCGGCGCGCTCGACCGCTTCACCATCGCCGGCGCGGCGGTCACCCTGATCGACGAGGCCAGCGGCAAGCGTTTCGAGACCGCGGAGACCGCGCTGACCACCCGGATCGTCGGTGAGGAGGCGCGGCTGCGCCTGACCGGACGCCTGGAACTGCCGGACGGTCCGATGGGCGCGGATCTCGAGCTCGTGCACGACGCCGGCAGCGGCGAGACGGCGATCCGGTTCGTCTTCGAGAACCTGAATGCCGCCGGGCTGGATTCGCTGCTCGGGGGAGACCTGCCGCCGGCCCTGCTGGGCCTGGATACGCGGCTGCGCGGCAGGCTGGTCACCGTGCTGCAGGCCGACGGCGGCTTCTCGCCCCTGACGGTCGAGCTGAGGGGCGAGGAGGGCAGCGTTCGCCTGCCGGGAATCGCCGCCGATGCCGTCGCCTTCCGCCGTCTGCAGCTCGATGCCGATGTCGCGATCGCCGACCGCATCGCCCGCGTGCGACGCTTCGAGGTGGACCTGCCTGATGCCGGCCCCGTCCGTTTCGAAGGCACGCTGGAGCAGCACGGCGAGGATTTCGGCATCGAGGGCGCGGTGCGGCTGGAGACGCTCGATCGCGACCGGCTGTTGCGCTACTGGCCGCCGGCCTTCGCACCCGGCGCCCGGCGCTGGATCGAGGCGCATGTCGGCGCTGCTGACCTGCGGGACATCGCGCTCACGCTTGACCTGCCCGCGGACGGCCGGGACTTCGCATCCCGCCCCGCCGACGCGCTGGTACTGACCTGGCAGTTCTCGGGCGGCGTGTCCGACTATCTGCCGCCGCTTCCCGCCCTGCGCCAGGCCCGCGGCTCCGGGCGCCTCGATCTCCAGCGTCTCGACCTCACCGTCGCGGCGGCCGAGGCGGAAGCGCTGCGGGTCCGCGACGGCGTGCTCGCGATCCCCGACCTGCAGGGCGACATCATGACCATGGACCTGCGCTTTCGCGTCTCGGGGCCGGCCGAGGCGGCCTGGCAGGTGATCGGCCGGGCACCGCTCCACTTCACCCGCAAGCTCGGCCTGACCGAAGCCGTGGCCGGCGGTCGCGCGGACTTCGATGTGTCGCTGTCGCTTCCCCTGCTGCTGTCGCTGCCGGCCGAACAGGTCCGGGCCTCGGCCCGCGGGCGGCTCGAGGATTTTGCCCTTTCACCGGTCTTCGGCGGTCGCCGCCTGGAGCAGGGCCGGCTCGATCTCGAGGTCGACGGGGACGGTCTGGCGGCCAGCGGCACCGCCCGGCTCGACGGGATACCGATGTCGATCCGCTGGACCCGCGACTTCGGCAGCGCGGAGGGCACCGACCGGTTCGCCGTCGCGGCGACCCTGTCGTCGCAGGAACTGGCCCGCCGGGGAATCGATGCCGGCGACAGTCTCGACGGTCCGGTTTCGCTGTCGGCAACGGTTCTGCGGCAGGCCGATGGCGGCATGGCGATCAGCGGCATCGCCGACCTCTACCGGGCCCGCATGGCATTTCCCGCGCTCGACTGGCGCAAGCCGCCCGGCGCGCGGGCTTCGCTCGCCTTCGGCGCCAGCGTGCACGCCGACGGCCGGACGGTCCTGCACGCCCTCGACTTCGCGAGTGCCGACCTGAGCGCCCGCGGGCAGGCCTGGCTGGATACCGAAGGCGGCCTGGAACGGCTGTCGGTGAAGGATCTGAGGCATCGCGAGAACGATTTCTCGGCCGTCTTCGAACGCCATGCCGCCGGGACCGACAGCCTGCGCCTCGTCGGCCGGCAGGTCGACCTGCGACCGCTGCTGGCGGCGCGGGCGCGCGAGCGGGACGACCCGCGGGCCGGCCGGCCCCTGGCGCTCTACCTGGAAAGCGAGCGCCTGATCCTGGACGACGACCTGGTGGCGGGCGATGTCGATCTCGAGGCCCGCCGGCAGGCCGGCGCATGGCGTGACATCCGCGCCACCGCGGCCTTCGGCGGCGTGCCGGTGCGCCTGACGGGACATGGCGACGGTTCGGACCTGCTGATCGAACTGCGCGCCGACGATGCCGGGGCGCTGGGGCGGGCGCTCGACTTCACCCAGGCCGCGGAAGGCGGGGATCTGACCCTGCTGCTGCGGGTGCCGGCCGATCCGGATCGGGACGTCGGCGGCAGCCTGCAGGTTCGCGATCTCAAGCTGCGCGACGCGCCGGTGCTGGCCCAGGTGCTTTCGCTCGGCTCGGTGACCGGTCTGCTCGACGTGCTGGGCGGCGAAGGCATCACCTTCGACTGGCTCGACGCGCCCTTCATCCGCAGCGCCGACGGCCTGCGTTTCGCCGACGCGCGGGCCGCGGGCCCGGCCCTTGGCGTCGCGGTCAGCGGGCTCTACGCGCCGGCGAGCGGCCGCATCGACCTCGAGGGCACGGTCGTCCCCGCCTATACCCTCAGCACGGCGATCGGCCAGATTCCGCTGGTCGGAAGCCTGCTGGCGGGACAACGCGGCGAGGGCGTGCTGGCGATCCGCTTTACCGCCAGCGGGTCCGGCGACGATCCCCAGGTCGCGGTCAATCCGCTGACCGCGCTGGCGCCCGGCATCCTGCGCGACATCATCGAGGGGTTTGCGGCCAGGGCCGGCGGCCCGGCCGGCGCCGAAGCCGCCGCAGGGGAACGGACCAAGCCCGAGGGACGTTGACGCGCGCCGCAAAAGCGCCGCCCCCCAAGGCGGACGGCGCCCGTCGTGCGCTTGCCCGGGGCGGCTTCAGGCCTCCAGGACGACGATCGCGTGCCGCTTGCGTCCGGCGCTCAGCTTCATTTCCCCCGCCGCGCCGAAATCGTCGCGGGCAAGCGTCCGCAACTCCTCGTTGACGGGCTGATCGTTGATCCGCGCGCCGCCGCCCTTGATCAGCCGGCGGGCCTCGCTGTTCGAGGCGCACAGGCCGGCGCGCGCGAGCATCTGGAACAGTGGGACGCCGTTCTCGAGATCCGCCGCCGGCAGGCTCACGCGCGGCAGGTCGCCGCCGGCCGCGCCGTCCTCGAAGGTGCGCCGCGCGGTCTCGGCGGCCGAGGCCGCGGCCTCCGCGCCATGGCACAGCGCGGTGGCGGCGTCGGCCAGGACCTTCTTGGCCTCGTTCAGTTCGGCCCCCTGCAGGGCTTCCAGGCGGGCGATCTCGGCGAGCGGCAGCTCGGTGAACAGGCGAAGGAATCGGCCGACATCGCCGTCTTCGGTATTGCGCCAGAACTGCCAGTAGTCGTAGGGGCTGCAGGCGTCCGCGTTGAGCCAGACCGCCCCCTGGGCGGTCTTGCCCATCTTCGCGCCCGAGGCGGTGGTGATCAGCGGCGTGGTCAGGCCGAAAGCGGCCTTCTGGTCGACGCGGCGGGTCAGCTCGACGCCGTTCAGGATGTTGCCCCACTGGTCCGAGCCGCCCATCTGCAGCACGCAGCCGTACTTGCGGTTCAGCTCCAGGAAGTCGGTGGC
>JBGTSP010000079.1:0-15608 GCA_041940205.1 Alphaproteobacteria bacterium | reverse complement strand
CTGTTCCAGACGCCGGAGGAAGCCGCGCGTGACGCCGTCATCGCCGACGTGCACGTGATCGGCGTCTCCACCCAGGCCGCCGGCCACAAGACCCTGGTGCCGGCGCTGCTGGAGGCGCTGAAGGCGGAGGGCGCGGAGGACATCCTGGTGGTCTGCGGCGGGGTGATCCCGCAGCAGGACTATGCCGACCTGCGCGCGCAGGGAGTCGCCGCGGTGTACGGACCGGGCACCAACATCCCGGCCGCCGCGGCGGAGATCCTGGAGCTGATCCGGCGCGAGCCCAAGGCCGCCTGACGCCCGCGCCGGTCCGCGTTCCGGCGGAGGCGGCTTGACCCGCCCCGCCGCCGCCGCCGACCATGCGGCCGGATGCAGACCTTCGCCCTGGGTGTCGACATCGGCGGCACCTTCACCGACATCGTCCTGGTCGACTATGAGAGCGGCGCGGCGGCGCACCGCAAGGTGCTGACCACGCACGGCGATCCCGCCGAGGCCGTGCTCGCCGGCGTCGACGCCCTGCTCGCCGACACCGGTCACGCGGCCGCCGCGGTGGGCCGCTTCGTGCATGCGACGACGCTGTTCACCAATGCCCTGGTCGAGCGCCGGGGGGCGGCCACCGGGCTGATCACCACGGCCGGCTTCCGCGACAGCCTGGAGATCGGGCGCGAGCGCAAGTACGAACTCTACGACCTGGAGATCGAGAAACCCGCGCCGCTGGTGCCGCGCGAATGGCGCCTGGAGGTGGACGAGCGGATCCGGGCCGACGGCGGGATCGAGCGCCCGCTCGACCTCGCGGGGCTGGAAGCCGCGGCCGACCGCCTGGTCGCCGAGGGCGTCAGCGCGCTGGCGCTGAGCTTCCTGCACGCCTACCGCAATCACGAGCACGAACGCGCGGCGGCGCGCCACCTGCGGGCCCGGCATCCGGACCTGGCGATCTGCGCCTCGCACGAGGTCGCGCCGGAGATCCGGGAGTTCGAGCGGACCTCGACCACGGTGGCGAACGCCTATGTGCAGCCCCTGGCGGACGCCTATCTCGCCCGCCTGGAAGCGCGCGCCGGCGCGCGGGGCATCGCGGCGCCGCTGCTGCTGATGCTCTCGGCCGGCGGCCTCACCCATGTCGCCGAGGCCCGCAGGACGCCGGTGCAGATGCTGGAATCCGGTCCCGCCGCGGGGGCGCTGGCCGCCGCGCATTTCGGCAACGACGACGCCGACGGCCGCCTGCTGGCCTTCGACATGGGCGGCACGACGGCCAAGCTCAGCCTGATCGACGGCGGCGAGCCGCTGACCGCGTATGCCTTCGAGGCGGCGCGGCAGAAGCGCTTCATGGAGAACAGCGGCCTGCCGATCCTGATCTCGACCATCGAGCTGATCGAGATCGGCGCCGGCGGCGGCTCGATCGCCCGGGCCGATGCGCTGGGCTTGCTGAAGGTCGGGCCGGAAAGCGCCGGCTCGGAGCCGGGACCGGCAAGCTACGGGCGCGGCGGCAGCGAGGCGACGGTGACCGACACCGATTTCCTGCTGGGCTATCTCGATCCCGCGGGCTTCGCCGACGGCGCGGTGCCGGTCGACCTGGCGGCGGCGCGGCGGGCCATGGCGGCGCTGGCCGGGGAGACCGGGCTCGACGAGATCCAGGCGGCCTGGGGCATCCACGACGTGGTCAACGAGACCATGGCGAGCGCCGCGCGGGTGCATATCGCCGAACGCGGCCGCGATCCCCGGGCCTATGCCCTGCTGTGCACCGGCGGGGCCGGGCCGGTGCATGCCTGGTCGGTGGCGCGCAAGCTGGGGCTGCGCCGGCTGGTCTGCCCGCCCTCGGCCGGCGTGGCCTCCGCCCTGGGCCTGCTGGTCGCGCCCGGCCGGGTCGACCGGGTGGCCACGGTGGGGTTTCGCCTCGACCGCGACGATCCCGACGCGCTGGAGGCCGCCTTTGCCCGGCTCGAGGCGGACGCGCGCGGCGTGCTGGCGGAGACCGGTCTCGATCCCGCGGGCGCGGTCTGCCGGCGGCTTGCCGACGGGCGTTTCGTCGGCCAGGGCTTCAGCCTCGTGGTCGATCTGCCGCCGGGACCCTATGGTGGCGACCGGGACGATCTGCGGGCCGCGCTGACGGCCGCCTTCGAAGCGGGCTATCGCGAGAAGTTCGCGCGCACGCCGCCGGACGTCGCCATCGAGTTCATCAACATCCGCGCCTCCGTGCGGGCGCCGGTGCCGGTCGCGCCCGCGCCCCGGGTCGGCGGAACGACGGAACATCCGGTCCGCCCGCGGGGCAGCCGTCCGGCCTATTTCGCGGAAGCCGGCGGCTTCACCGAGACCGCGGTCTTCGCCCGCGCCGACCTGCGGCCGGGCGCGGTGTTCGAGGGCCCGGCGATCGTCGAGGAATCCGGATCGACGCTGGTGATCGGGCCGGGCGGGCAGGCCCGGGTACGCGCGAGCGGCAACATCGTGATCGCCCTGCCGGGCGGGGAGGGGGCGGATGGGTAGACCCGAGGACGATTTCGATCCCGTGGCGCTGGAGGTGATCCGCACCCGGCTGATCTCGATCGTCGACGAGGCGGCCAAGGCGATCGTGCGCACCAGCTTCTCCACCCTGTCGAACGAGGCCAACGATTTCGCCTGCGTGCTGACCGACCGGCGCGGCTACTCGCTGGCCCAGAACAGCGGCAGCATCCCCTCCTTCATCGCCACCCTGCCGGCGACGGTGCGGCACATGCTGGAGACGTTCGCCGACGGTGCGGACGGTGCGGACGGGGCCGACGGCCTGGCGCCGGGCGACGTGCTGATCACCAACGATCCCTGGTTGGGCACCGGCCACCTGAGCGACGTCTGCCTCGTGCTGCCGATCTTCCGCTCCGGCGAACTCGTGGCCTTCGCCGCCACCACCTCGCACGTCCCGGACATCGGCGGCCGGCTGCGCGCGATCGAGGCCCGGCAGGTCTTCGAGGAGGGGCTGCAGATTCCGCCGATGAAGCTGATCGCGGCCGGCGAGACCTGCGCGCCGCTCGTCGCCCTGATCCGCCGCAACGTGCGCACGCCCGAGCAGACCCTGGGCGACATCTGGGCCCAGGTCAGCGCCTGCGAGCTGATGCGCGCGCGGCTGGGCGACCTGATGGACGATCACGGGCTCGAGGACCTGATCGCGCCGGCCGACGCGCTGTTCGCGCGCAGCGAGGCGGCGATGCGCCGGGCCATCGCGGCCCTGCCGGACGGCACCTGGCGCTACGCGCTCACCAGCGACGGCGCGGACGAGCCCTACCGCTTCGAGGTCGCGGTGACGGTCGCGGGCAGCGACATCCTGATCGACTATGCCGGCACCTCGCCGGCGCAGCCCCGGGCGATCAACTGCGTGATGGCCTACACCTACGCGATGTCGGCCTACGCGGTGAAATGCGCCCTGCTGCCCGAACTCGCCAACAACGAGGGCATGTTCCGGCCGGTGAGCGTGACGGCGCCCGAGGACTGCCTGGTCAATCCCCGCTACCCGGCCGCCGTGGTCGCGCGCTCGAACACCGGCCACTACCTGCCGGTACTGGTCTTCGGCGCCCTGCAGGAGGTGATCCCCGAGCGGGTGATGGCGGCGGCGGGGTCGCCGCTGTGGGTCTTCACTCATACCGGCGTCGATCCGGCCGGCAAACCGTTCGCCCATGTCTTCTTCTACAACGGCGGCATGGGGGCGACGGCGCACAAGGACGGCGAGGCCTGCCTGTCCTGGCCCAGCAACATCTCCTCCACGCCGGTCGAGATCGCCGAGCGCAATTCCGACATGCTCTGTTCCTTCAAGCGCCTGGCGGCGGGATCCGGCGGCGCCGGCCGGCAGCGTGGCGGCCTGGGCCAGGAGATCGAGTTCGTCTACCGCGGCGAGCGCCCCGTGCTCGGCATGTTCATGACCGAGCGCACCCGTGTTTCCGCGCCCGGTTTCGCCGGCGGCGCGGCCGGCCTTGCCGGCCTGGTGGCGATCAACGGCAAAGCGGTGGATGATCACGCCCAGCATGTGCTCAATCCGGGCGACCGCGTGCTGTTGCGCACGCCGGGCGGCGGCGGTTACGGCGAGGCGGCAGGGCGCGATCCGGCGCTCGCGGCGCTCGATCAACGAAGGGGGTATGTATGACCGACAACGATCGCGAGGAATGGTCCCAGGCGCTGTTCGAGAGCCTGCGCGGCGCCGGCATCTCGCTGTTTTGCTACGTGCCCGACGCCGGCAACAAGCGGCTGATCGAGCTGGCGATGGAAGCCAACGACACGCGGACGGTGCTGCTGACCAGCGAGGAGGAGGGCGTGGCGATGTGCGCCGGGGCCGACCTGGTGGGCGAGCGCGGCGTGCTGTGCATGCAGTCCAGCGGGGTCGGCAACTGCGTGAACTACCTCTCGCTGGTGAAGGGCGGGCGTTTCCCGCTGCTGCTGCTGATCACCATGCGCGGCGACTATGGCGAGGAGAATCCCTGGCAGTACCCGATGGGCGAGGCGGTGGAGCCGGTGCTGGCGGCGATGGGGGTGACGAGCTACCGGGTCGAGAGCCGCGCTGATCTCGAGCGGGCCGCCGCCGCGGTGCTCGGCGCCAGCGGCAAGGGCGGCCAGGCGGCGGCCCTGGTGCTGACGCAGAAATTTCTCGGCGCCAAGGCGTTCTGAGACAAGGGGAGCGGATCCATGCACCACAGCGACCTCGACCGGCGGGAAATCCTGCCCCGCCTGTTTCCCGACCAGGACAGCTGGCTGTTCGTCTCCGGCCTCGCCGGCGCCTCCAAGGACATGGCGGCCCTCACCGACGACGGCGCGCACCTGTTCACGATGGCCGGCACCATGGGCGCGGCGGTGCCGATGGGCCTCGGCATGGCCCTGTCGGCGCCTGACCGCAAGGTCGCCGTCGTCACCGGCGACGGTGAACTGCTGATGGGGATCGGCGCGCTCGTCACCGTGGGCCAGGCCGCGCCGGCCAACCTGGCGATCGTCTGCCTCGACAACGGCCTGCACGGCGAGACCGGCGGCCAGGCCGGCATGACGTCGGGTTCGGCCGATCTCGCCGCCATCGCCCGCGGCGCCGGCATCGCCGACACGCTGGCGATCAGCCGCCCCGACCAGCTCGACGAGGCCGCCGCGCTGCTGGCCCGGACCGGCGCGCCGCGCTTCGTGCATGCCCGGGTGCAGCAGACGCCGCCATCGGCCTACCGGCGGGACTTCGACGCGGCGGCCTGCCGCCTGCGCTTCCGCGCCGTGGCCGTCCGCCCGCCGGCCGCGTGATGCCGGCGGCGTGAACGCGCCCACGCCGCGCCTGCGCCTGCCCGGCCCGACCGCGGTGCCCGCGCGGGTGCGCCGGGCCATGGTCGCGCCGACGATCAGCCATCGCGGCCCGGAATTCGAGGCGCTGCTGCGGGCCTGCGAGAGCGGCCTGCGGCCGCTGCTGGGCAGCGCGAACGATCCGCTGTTCTTCGCTTCCTCCGGCACCGGCATGATGGAGGCGGCGGTGCTGCAGGTCGCCGGTCCCGGCGAGCGGCTGCTGATCCTCGACAACGGCCAGTTCGCGGAGCGCTTCGCGGCGATCGCCGCCGCTCACGGCCTGGCGCATGATCTTCTGTCGACGCCGTGGGGCGGCGCGCCCGATCCCGCCTTGCTGCGCGCCCGGCTGCGGGACGGTGACTACGCGGCGGTGCTGGCGGTGCACAACGAAAGCGCCACCGGGGCCGTCGCCGACCTCGCGGCGCTGGGCGCGGAAATCGCCGATCACCGCGCCCTGTTCGTGGTCGACAGCGTCAGCGGGGTCGGCGGCCTCGAACTGCGGCAGGCCGACTGGGGCGTCGACGTGCTGATCGGCGCCTCGCAGAAGGCCCTGATGTGTCCGCCCGGGCTCGCCTTCGTCGCGCTCTCGGACAAGGCCTGGCGGGCGCTGGAGCAGGGGCCGGCGCGGCCGGCATTTTTCGCCGGGTTCCTGAAGGCGCGCGAGTCCGCCGCGAAGGGCCAGACCCCGTTCACCCCGGCGCTGCCGCAGCTCGCCGCGTTGCGGGAGGCGCTGGCGATGATCCACGAGGAAGGCATCGCGCCGGTGCTCGCCCGGCACCGCCGGCTGTCCGCCGCGCTGCGCGCCGGCGGCGCGGCGCTGGGCCTGGCGTCGTTTCCTTCGAGCCCGCTCGTCTCTGATACGGTCGCGGTCTTCGCCCTGCCCGCCGACATGGACGGCGGCGTCCTCGTGCGGGCCTTCCGCGACCGCTTCGGCACCGTGATCGCCGGCGCCCGCAACCGGCTCGCCGGCCGGGTCATCCGCTTCGGCACCATGGGTGCGGTTCAGGCCGACGACATCCGCCGCGACCTCGAGGAACTGGGCGCCGTGCTGGCCGACCTGCACGGCCATGCCGCGCCTGAGGCGGGACTGGCGGCGGCCGAGCGCGTGTTTTCCGCCTGACCGCGCGGGGCTCGTGCCGGCGCGGTCAGGCGACGTCGCCCAGCCGTACCGGCCGGCGCTTGCGGCCCCAGCTTCCCGGCCGGGCCTCGAACACGCCGGGCACCTGGTGGCCGCAGGCCGTGCAGGCGCCGGCGGCATCCAGCGCCCAGTGCGAGAGCCGGTGCCAGTCCCGGCCGATCAGCAGCGCGCCGCAGCCCGGGCACCAGGTCGACTGGGCGTCGAAGTCGTGGACGTTGCCGACATAGACATACTCAAGCCCCTGCGCGCGGGCTATGGCGCGGGCGCGGGTCAGGGTTTCGTGCGGCGTGCTGGTCTTGTCCAGCATGCGGTAGTCGGGATGGAAGGCGGTGAAATGCACCGGCACGCCCGGGCCCAGATTGTCGACGATCCAGCGGCTCATCCGCTCGATCTCGGCGGGGGAATCGTTCTCGTCGGGGATCAGCAGGGTGGTGATCTCGAACCAGACGCTGGTCTCGGTGGCGAGGTAGAGCAGGGTGTCGAGCACGTCGGCGAGGCGGGCGCCGGTGAGCTTGCGGTAGAAATCCTCCGAGAAGGCCTTCAGGTCGATATTGGCCGCGTCCATGTGGCGGTAGAACTCGTCGCGGGCCTGCGGGGTGATGTAGCCGGCGGTGACGGCGACGTTGGCGATGCCGGCGTTGCGGCAGGCCAGCGCGGTGTCGACGGCGTATTCCAGGAAGATCACCGGGTCGTTGTAGGTGTAGGCGAGCGACCGGCAGCCGAGCTTGCGCGCGGCGGCGGCCAGGGTCTCCGGCATCGCCCGGTCGGCCAGCGTGTCCATCTGCCGGCTCTTCGAGATGTCGTGGTTCTGGCAGAAGCTGCAGGTCAGGTTGCAGCCGGCGGTGCCGAAGGACAGGACCGGGGTGCCGGGCAGGAAGTGGTTCAGCGGCTTCTTCTCGATGGGATCGATGCAGAAGCCCGACGAGCGGCCGTAGGTGGTGAGCACCATCCGCCCCTCGTGCACCCCGCGCACGAAGCAGAGCCCGCGCTGGCCCTCGCCGATGCGGCAGTGCCGCGGACACAGGTCGCACTGCAGCCGGCCGTCGTCCAGCGCATGCCAGTAGCGCCCGGGCACCACCGAGGGATCGCCGGCGCGGATATCGAGCGCGGTATCGGGCATGGGTGCAGCCTATCAGAACGGGCGGGGCGGCGAGCGGGCAATCGCCCCTGTCGCGCCTCGCCGGGGATTGCTGGCCGCGGTGTCGGCTGACGGCCTAGACTGTCGGCCGGAACCGACAACGGGATGGTCGAAGGGGGGAGGGAACGCATGAGCAATGCCATCATCGAGGCGACGAGGATCCAGGCCCGCGCGGTCATTCCGATCGTCCGGGCGCTGGAAGCCGAACTCGGCAAGGAACGCGCGCACGAGATCGTCGGCCGGGCGCTGGCCGACAATCACGTTGCCTGGATGGAGAAACGCGGGGTGACGCCAGGCGACGATCCGCGCGCCCCCGACGCCAGCCCCGACTACCCGACCGAAAAGGAAGTGGTCGAGGACAGCGCGGATGCCTACGGCCACAACATCACCGCCTGCGCCTTCGCCGAGCTGTTCCGGCGCATGGGCGAGCCGGAGGTCGGCGCGCTGATGTGCTGCGGCGTCGATTTCGCCACCGAGGCGCGGTTCCGGCCGGGCTGGGACTTCAGCCGCACGCAGACCCTGATGCAGGGCGCGGGCTGCTGCGACTTCCGCTGGCGGCGCAAGACGGCTTAGGGAATAGCGGTGCCCCGTTCATCCGGCGGGTGGCCCGGAAGGCGCGCGGCGGACAGGCCGCGATGGCGTAGAATGCCGCTCTCCCGTTCCGGCGTGAACGGGTCGCGAGGAGGATCTGTCACGCTCAAGAGCTGACCGCATGTCGCACAGAGGGATCGACCCATGGGATATCCTTTCTTGTTGCTTGCCCCAGTGCTGCTGATCATCACGACCATCCCGGGCGCCCGGGCCGGCCCGCTGCATGACGCGGCCCGCGCGGGCGACCAGGCGGCACTGATCGCCCTGCTTGACGCTGGAACGGCCATCAATCGACATGATTCCGGCGGCAAGACCGCCCTCTTTCTGGCCGTGCAGGGTGGGCATCTCGATGCGGCCACACTGCTGCTCGCCCGGGGCGCCGACCCCAATCTGCAGAACAACAGCCCGTCCGGGCCTGTCGATGCGCCCATCCACGCCGCGGCAAAGAACGGTGATGTCGAAGCCATACGACGCCTCGGCGAGGCAGGGGCGAACCTGACCCTCGCGACACCCTACACACCCTCGCCGATGCATTTCGCCCTTGAGAACGGACCGACGCCGGCGGCGGACCTCCTCGAGGCGCTCGGCGCGGGCGACTACCGGGCTCCGTCCGTTCGCGGGTTGCTGGCGACCGCCGACGTCGCGCTGGGGCGGCGCCTCGCCCGGGGCGCCTGCGGGGCCTGTCATGCCCTGGAGAAGACCGATGCGTCCCAGGCAGAGTACAGGGAGGCAGGGCCTACCCTGTGGGAGATTGTCGGGCGCCCGAAGGCTGCCGTCGCCGGGTTCGGATATACGCCGGCAATGCGGGCGGCGGGCGGTGTCTGGAGCTATCGCGATCTCAACGACTTTCTCGCCAATCCCACGGCGCGAATCCCGGGGACGACGATGTGGAAACTGCTCGGTACCCGGAAACTGCGGGCTGCCGTGATCGCCTATCTGCGGACCCTTTCAGACGATCCCAAGCCGCTGCCGGATTGATCCGGCCCGCGCCGGTGTTCCGAGCGCCGGCGTGGCGTCGATCGGTCAGGTTTCGATCTTGCCGGCGAGCAGCGGCGTCAGCACCGCCTCCTGAATCTCGCCGATCAGGGCGGTGGCCTCGAAGGTCGCCGGCTCGGCCAGCACCTGCTGGGTGACGCCGCGCAGCAGACCGACGACCAGCAGGGCGGCGTTGTCGATATCCAGGTCGGCGCGAAAGGCGCCGCTGGCAACCCCGTCGGCGATGAGACGCGCGACGCGGTTGCGGAACACCACGTTGACCTTGACGACCTCGTCGCCGATTTCCGGCAGGCCGGCCAGCGCCTCGCCCATGATGGCGTAGAGCGCGCGGACCCGGTCCTGGCGCGCGCCCACGTCCCGCAGATAGTCGGCGACGAACCGGCGCAGCGCGTCGGCCGCGTCCTCGTCACCGGCCGGCCGGCCGGCGCCCGTGCGGCGCTCGCGCAATTCCGGCGAGGGCGCGTCCAGCGCGGCCGCGAGGGCTTCGGCCTGCGCATCCTGCTCCGCCTCGTCGGCGACGAAGCGGTTGAGGATGTGCGCCAGGACGGCGCGCAGCAGGCCCGCCTTGGAGCCGAACCGGTTGCTCACCAGCGTTCCCGTGCAGCCCGCCCGCGCCCCGATCTGCACCAGCGTGGTGCCGCGATAGCCGTGCTCGGCGAACAGGGCCATCGCCGCCTCGATCATCCGGCGGTCGGAGTCGCGCCGGCGCTGGGCCTGTCGGCCGGTCTTGCGGGGAGGGCTTGCGGTGGCCGCCATGGCGGAACCTCGCGATGATGTTTCATATAGTTGTTGGTTGACAACAATTATAAAGATGGCAGAGTCCCTGGCAACCGCTCGCTTTCATCGGAGGGGAAGGCATGATCCAGGTCGAGCAGACCGGCGCCGCCTGCGGCGCCGTCGTCCGCGGCATCGATTTCTCGCAACCCGTCGCGGCCGAGACCATCGCCGCCGTGCGCCGCCTGTGGCTGGAGCATCACGTGCTGGTGTTTCCCGAGCAGTCGCTCGGGCACGACGACATGGTGCGCTTCGGCGAGTATTTCGGCCCGATCGGCGAGGATCCCTATTTCGAACCGATCGACGGCCATGACCGCATCGCCGCGGTCTATCGCGGCCCCGGGGAAACCGGCCGGGTCTTCGCCGACAGCTACCACAGCGACTGGAGCTTCCAGGTGGTGCCGCCGTCGGGCTCGTTCCTCTACGCCATCACCATCCCGCCGGTCGGCGGGGACACCAATTTCTCCAATCAGCACCTGGCGCTGGAGGCCATGCCGCCGGAGATGCGGGCGCGTTTCGAGGGGCTGACCGGCCTGCACTCGGCCCGCGGCGCCTACGCCAACGACGGGCGCTACGCGGCCGGGAACTACGAGGGCGGCATGGCGATCCGCACCTCCGACAGCGCCAACGCGGTGCACGCCCACCCGATCGTCCGCAGCCATCCGGAGACCGGCCGGCCGGGCCTGTTCGGCGGCTCCTACGTCTTCGCCATGGAGGGCCTGGACGAGGCGGACTCGCGCGCGCGGGTGCAGGAACTGCGGGACTGGCAGGCCAGGCCCGAGTTCGTCTACCGCCATGTCTGGCAGCCGGGCATGCTCGTGCTGTGGGACAACCGCTCGGTGCTGCACCAGGCCACCGGCGGCTACGAGGGACACGAACGCCTGCTGCACCGGCTGACCATCGCCGACGATCCGGGCTACCACCTGCGCGATGCGCGCGCGCATCCCTCCGCCCGCCACGCACACGCGGGGAGCGCGGGCGCATGAGCGAGCGGTCTTCCGCCACGCATGCGTTCGAACGCAGCCATGACATCCTGATCGCGGCCGCGCCGGATGCGGTGCTGGACTATGTCAGCAACCCCAACAGCTGGCCGCACTGGCTTGCCGCCTCGCACCGGATCGACAGTCCGGACCGGCCGCTCGTCGCGGGCGACCGGTTCCGCGAGGACTGGGTGACCCGGACCGGGCCGGCGGAACTGCGCTGGCGGGTGACGGAACGCGCGCCGGGCCGGTCCTGGACCGCCGAGACGGCGACGCCGTTCCTCGGTCCCATCGTCATCCACTACCGCGTCGACGCCGAGGCCGGCGGTACCCGGTTCACCCGCACGCTGCGCAATCCGGCACGGCCGAAGCCGCCGTCGCCAGCGATGATCGACGCCCTCGATGCGGAATCCACCGAGGCCCTGGCCAACATCAAGCGCAACGTCGAGGCCGCCGCGGGGCACGGTTGAGGATCGTGCTAGCCTGCCGCCGGACGGGAGGGTTGCCATGACGACAGCGACCGGCGCGGAAGCGCTGGCGGCGTTCCGCCGCGAGGTCCGGACCTTCATCGAGGACAGCCTGACGCCCTCGCTGCGCCGGGCCGGAAGGCTGCGCACCTCGGGATTCCAGGACCCCGACAGCGCCATGGCCTGGCAGGCGGTGCTGCATGCCCGCGGCTGGGCGGCGCCGGACTGGCCGGTCGAACATGGCGGCACCGGCTGGAGCATGGCGCAGCGCTACATCTATCGCGAGGAAAGCGCCGCGGCCGAGGCGCCGGCGCTGATGCCGATGTCGCTGCGCATGCTGGGGCCCACCCTGATCGGCCACGGCACCGCGGAGCAGCAGGCCCGGTTCCTGCCGCGGGTGCTCTCGGGCGAGGATTTCTGGTGCCAGGGCTAGTCCGAGCCCGGCGCGGGTTCCGACCTCGCCGGGCTTGCGACCTTCGCGGCCGATGACGGCGGGGACTATGTCGTCACCGGCGAGAAGATCTGGACCTCGTTCGCCCATCGGGCGAACTGGATGTTCGCCCTCGTCCGCACCCGCAGGGAGGGCAAGCCGCAGGAGGGCATCACCTTCCTGCTGATCCCGATGGATGCGCCCGGCATCCGGGTCCGGCCGATCGTCAACATCGCCGGGCTGCACGAGTTCAACCAGGTCAGCCTGGACGGCGTGCGGGTGCCCAAGGCCAACCGGGTGGGCGCGGAGAACGACGGCTGGACGGTCGCGAAATACCTGCTGCAGTTCGAACGCTTCTCGATCGGCGCGCCCGACATCCGCCGGGTCATGACGCGGCTGCGCCGGCTGGCGGCGGAGACCGGCGCCGGCGGCGGCCGTCTCGCCGACGATGACGGTTTCCAGCTTGCCCTGGCCGACCTGGAAACCCGCACCGCGGCGCTCGAGGCGAGCGAGCGGCGGGTGCTGGCGGCGCTCGGCGGCGGCCGCTCGCCAGGCGCCGTGTCCTCGATGCTGTTCGCCCTGCAGAGCGGCCTGCAGCAGGCGGTCGGCGACCTCGCCCAGCGCGCCGCGGGCTATTACGGCCTGCCCTTCCTGCCCGGCGCGCTGGAAGCCGGCGCCAACGTCGCGCCGGTCGGTCCGGAAGAGGCGATGGTGATGACGCCGACCTACCTGAACGACCGCATGCGTTCGATTGCCGGCGGCACCGCCGAGGTCCAGCGCAACGTGATCGCCAAGGCCGTTCTCGGCCTGTGAGGGGGCGGCGGAGCCGGCCGTTTGCGTCAGAAAAAGGACTTGTCTTGCGCGCCTGACATGTCAACAGTTGTGGCCGACTTGGGGAACCAGTAGAGACGGGGCGGCCAATCGGTCCGCCGGAGGCCGGTCCGGGCCTCGGATTCCGGACAGACGCCCGCCGGGTCGAACGGGGTCCGCGGGCGCAACGCACACAACCAGTAAGCAGGGAGAAAACCCATGGAACGTCGTCAATTCATTTCCAAGGCCGCGCTTGGCGCCGGCGCTGCCGCCGCCACCGCCGCGGCCTTTCCGACGCCGGCGATCTCGCAGGGCCTGAAGAAGATGGTGGTCGTGTCCACCTGGCCGCGGGACTTCCCGGGCCTGGGCACCGCCGCCCAGCGCATGAGCCAGCACATCACCGACGCCACCGAAGGCAAGATCACGGTCGAGTATTTCGCCGCCGGTGAACGCGTCGGCGCCTTCGACTCCTTCGACGAGGTCGCCTCGGGCAACGCGCAGGCCTATCACGCGGCCGACTACTACTGGAAAGGCAAGCATCCGGGCTGGGCCTACTTCACGGCCGTGCCGTTCGGCATGACCTACACCGAGATCAACGCCTGGATCGAGTTCGGCGGCGGTCAGGAACTGTGGGACGAGATCGCGGCCGGCTTCGGCCTGAAGTGCGTCGCCGCCGGCAACACCGGCTGCCAGATGGGCGGCTGGTTCAACAAGGAGATCAACTCCGCGGACGATCTCAAGGGCCTGAAGATGCGTATCCCGGGCCTGGGCGGCGACGTCATGGCCAAGCTTGGCGCCTCGCCGGTGTCCCTGCCGGGCGGCCAGATCTACGAAAACCTGGTCTCCGGCGCGATCGACGCCACCGAGTGGGTCGGCCCCTGGAACGACAGCTTCATGAAGTTCTACGAGGCCGCGAAGTACTACTACTTCCCGGGCTTCCACGAGCCGGGCGCGATGCTGTCCTTCGGCATGAACAAGGAGTTCTGGGACAGCCTGACCAAGACCGAGCAGCTCATCATCAAGGCCGTGGCCGGCGCCGAGAACGGCACCATGATGAACGAGTACAACGCCAAGTCGGGCGAAGCGCTCAACAAGCTGGTCAAGGAACAGGGCGTGAAGCTGCGCGAGTTCTCGGACGATGTCTATGACAGCTTCGGCGAAGCCGCCGAGGAGGTCTTCGAGGAAGTCCGTGCGCACAGCCCGCTGGCGAAGAAGATCGACGACAGCTTCCGCTCGGCGCGCGCCGACCTGGGCGCCTGGTCGCGGATCTCGGACCAGGGCTACCTGTCCCAGCGCAACCGCGTCCTCGGCCTGTAAGCCGATCGACCGCGATTGACCACGAACGAGAGGCGCGGAATCCCCGGTTGCGGGATTCCGCGCCTTCGTCGTGGTGCGGCGGACGCCGCCGGCCCGCGGCGTCCCGAGCGAACGCCCTGCGACGAGCCGTCCGCGCCTCCCGGGATGCGCGCAGACCGCCGGGCTGATAGACGCTAGTCCCGTTCCGCCGACCGGACCCACAGACCAAGGACCCGCTGCGATGTCGCATGCGCCCGCCCCGACCGACCAGGCCGTTCCCGACGTCTCGGCGGAGAGCCACGGCACCGTGGTCGCCCTGCTGCGCCTGTTCGCCTTCGGCCTCGTCGCGATCACGCTGTCCTTCATCCTCAACAATTTCCTGACCTACTGGAGCGGCTGGCCCGGCATCGGCGGCCTGATGGGGCATCTCGGCCTGAACGCGAAACCGGCGGATCTGCCGGGCGGCGACGCGGCGCTCGGCTGGCTGCAGGTCGCGGTCTACGTCCTGCCGCTGATCGCGCTCGTCGTCTGGGTGCGCCGCAGTCCCGGCCGGCTGCTGCACGACGATTCCGAAGCGCTCTCGGCGTTCGGCGCCTACATCATCCGCGCCGCCTTCTGGGCCGTTCTGCTGATCGGCCTGGTCGACATGGCGATCTCGTTCCTGCGCGTGGAAGACCTGCTGGCCGCCGTGTTCGGCGAGGAACTGGCCGGAGACCTCGGCCGCTCCGCCTTTCGCGGGCGCTACGTGCACTACCCGCTGATGCTGGCCGGCCTCGTCATCGCCTTTTTCCAGCGCTCGCTCGGCTTCACCTGGCTGGCGGCACTGATCGTCTTCGCCGAGCTGCAGATCGTCATCGCCCGGTTCATCTTCTCCTACGAGCAGGCCTTCATGGCCGACCTCGTGCGCTTCTGGTACGGCGCGCTGTTCCTGTTCGCCTCGCCCTACACCCTGATCCACGAGGGACATGTCCGGGTCGACATTCTCTACACCGGCTTTTCCGACCGCGGCAAAGCCTGGACCAACACGCTGGGGTCGGTGCTGCTGGGCGCGCCGTTCTGCGGCGTGATCCTGGCGCTGGGCATGGGCGGCAAGGCCAACGTGATCAACGGCCCGCTGCTGTCCTTCGAGGTCACCCAGGCCGGCTTCGGCATGTACGTGAAATACATGCTGGCCGGCTTCCTGATGATCTTCGCGCTCTCGATGCTGATCCAGTTCATGAGCTACCTGCTGAGCAATGCCGCGGTGCTGCTGCGCGAGCCCGGCCACCACCCCGATCTCAGCGAGCACGCCGCGCTCTGACGCGGCGGCGCAGCACAGGCGACCGTCATGGAACTGCTCTTTCTCCTCATCCTGATCCTGTCGATGGTCGTGGCGCTGGGCGCCGGCTTTCCGGTCGCCTTCGCGCTGCCCGGCTCGGCGATCCTGACGATCGGCCTGGCCGCGCTCTGCGGCGGCCTGTTCGCCGGCGATGTCGCAGCCTATTTCGCCCACGGCGATCCCTACCAGTGGCTCTATGCCGGCGTGACCAACTTCCGCGGCATCTACTGGGAGGCCGAACGAGATACGCTGATCGCGATCCCGCTGTTCATCTTCATGGGGATCATGCTCGAGCGCTCGAAGATCGCCGAGGACCTGCTCGAGACCATGGGCAAGCTGTTCGGCCCGGTGCCCGGCGGCATCGGCATCTCGGTGGTCGTGGTCGGCGCCCTGCTGGCGGCCTCCACC
>JBGTSP010000078.1:0-15628 GCA_041940205.1 Alphaproteobacteria bacterium | reverse complement strand
CCCGACGACCTGCCCGCGCGCGGCGGCATCGACATCGACAAGGACATCAACGCCGACAACCGCGAGCAGAAACGCTGGCGCGACATCTGGTCGGCCGGTCACTCCGTCGCCGGGGTCGACGACATCCCGCCGGTCGCCACGCTGGTGCAACGGCTGGCGGACGCGTATGCGGCCCTGTCCGACCGGGAACGCCTGCCGGGAAAGGAATATCCATGAGCCGGAACGACGCCCTGCCGGGCACGAAGGGACGCCGCCGGGTGCATCTGATGCGCCACGGCGCGGTGCGCTATTTCGACGAGGCCGGCGTCCGGGTGGCCGATCCCGACCTGGTCGCGCTGACGTCCCGCGGCCGGCAGGAGGCCGCGGCGATGGGCGCGCTGCTGGCCGACGTGGCCTTCGACCGGGCGGTCTGTTCCGGACTGGCGCGCACCAGGCAGACCGCCGAAGGCGTGCTGGGCACGCGCCCGCTGGCGCTGGAGGAGCGGACCGATCTGCGCGAGATCCGCAGCGGCGGCACCGCGGCTTTCGCCCATGCGGACCTGGAGCGCGACTATGCCGCGGCGCTGGAACATGCGCACGAGCCCGGCGCGCGGTTCGTGGGCGGCGAGGCCTTCGCGCCGTTTCGCGACCGGGTGCTCGCGGCCTGGGAGGCCCTGCTGGCGGAGCCCGGCTGGTCGCAGATGCTGCTGGTCTGCCACGGCATGGTGAACCGGGTGATCCTGGGCTGGATGATCGGTGGCGACCTGCGCCAGCTCGGCCTGTTCGAGCAGGACACCGGCTGCCTCAACGTGCTCGACATCGACCGCGTCGACGGCGGTGCGCCCCGCCGGCTGATCCGGTTGCTCAACTTCACGCCGGAAAACAGCGTCAAGCAGGGCCAGTATCTGACCACGCTCGAACACGGACTGGCGCTGATGCGCCGACGGCAGGAAACCGCCGCGGCCGGCGGCGGCTGATGCGCCTCGTCCGCCCGACGCGGCGGCGGGCCGGACGCAGGCCGCCGCTCAGAAATACCAGCGATATTCCAGCGGCGTGATCTCGCGCCGGAAGCGGCGCTCCTCCTCGCGCTTCACCGTCAGGTAGAGGCCGCAGAAGGGTTCGCCCAGGGCGGGGCGCAACAGGCTGCCTTCTTCGAAGGCGTCCAGCGCCGAGGCCCAGTCGTTGGGCAGCGGTGCGCCCGCCGCGGGGCCCTCGGCGCTCTGGGCATGGCCCTCGACCGGCGGCGGCGGCCGCAGGCCCCGCTCGAGGCCGGCACGCACGCCGGCCAGCATCGCGGCGAGAACCAGATAGGGATTGGCGTCGGCGCCCGAGACCCGGTGCTCGATCCGGGTCGCCGCCGGGTCGCCGGCGGGCACGCGCAGCGCCGCGGTGCGGTTGTCGACGCCCCAGTTCGCCCGGGTCGCGCCGTACCAGTAGGGATCGAGGCGGCGATAGGAATTGGCGTTCGGGGCGAACAGGGCCATCCCCTCGGGCATGGTCGCGACGAGGCCGCCGAGGGCGTGCAGCAGTTCGCCTTCGGGCGCCGGGGCGGGCGGACGGAAGACGTTGCGGCCCTCGCGGTCGTTGAGACTGAGATGAACGTGCAGGCCGTTGCCGGGCCGGGCGGGAAAGGGCTTCGCCATGAAGGTCGCGCGCAGGCCGGCGGCCGACGCGACGCCATCGATGCAGGTCCGGAACAGCATCGCCTGGTCGGCGGCGGCGACGGCGCCCGTGACATGCCGCAGGTTGATCTCGAACTGGCCTGGGCCGTACTCCATCATGCTTTCCGCGACCGGCAGGTCCATCGCCCGGCAGGCCTCCGCGATCGCCGCCAGCAGCCCGTCCCAGGCCGCGAGATCGCGCAGGTCGTAGACCCGGGGATCGTCCAGCGCGCCCGGCGCCGCCTCGCCGCCGTCGGGATCCGTCAGCGCCTGCGGCCGGCCCCAGGCATCGCTTTCGGCGGCGGTTAGGGTGAATTCCATCTCGCAAGCGCAGACCGGCGTGTAGCCCAGCGCGGCCAGCGCCGCCTCCTGGCGCTGCAGCACGGTGCGCGGATCGCCGGCATAGGGCGTCCCGTCGGCCTCGCGCATCTGCATCAGGCTGAGTCCCGAGCCCGGCGAGCGCCAGGTCACCGGCAACGGCCGTTCGTGCAGGGGATAGACGGCCCGGTCGCGATCGCCGGAATCGCCGGCGAGCCCCGCCGCCTCGACATCGCCGCCGCCGGCGTCGAGCCCGTAGAGCGAGACCGGAATGTGCGCGCCGTCGTCGAGAATGCGGGGGAACTGCGCCGCAGGCACCCGCTTGCCCCGGGCCCGGCCGTTGAGATCGAACAGCACCAGGTCGATCGACGGCGGCGCCGTCGCGCCGGGCTCGGCCGGCGCCGGCCCCATGCGCACCGCGCCCTCGGTCAGCTCGGCGATGCGTCGGGCGATCGCGGCGCGCGGCTGGCGCGCGCCCGACAGGTAGCGGCTGAGCGCCGCCCGGCTGACGCCGAGCTGGCGCGCAAACGCCGCCGGCCGGATGCCGGCGGCGGCAAGATATTCGGCAAGGGTCATGGCAACATTGTTACCATGTCACCCTGTTCGGTAACAGAAAATCCTGTTTCCGGCCTCGGGATTGTCTGCGAGGACGATCCGGTCAGACGGTATCGTTGATCCAGTCGACGATCTTGCTCTTCGGCAGCGCGCCGACCTTCATCGAGGCCACCTCGCCGCCCTTGAACAGCAGCATGGTCGGGATCGAGCGGATGTTGTACTGCGCGCTGATCTGCGGATTGTCGTCCACGTTCAGCTTGGTCACGGTGACCTTTTCCGCCATTTCCTGCGAGATCTCCTCCAGCGACGGGGCGATCTGCTTGCAGGGGCCGCACCATTCGGCCCAAAAATCGACGACCACAGGCTTGTCGGACTTCAGCACATCGGTTTCGAAATTGGCGTCGGTGACGGCCTGGCTCATGCGGGTTTCTCCAATACCTGAGTCGTTCGGTCGGATAATAGCTAGGGACGCGGCGACCGGGAATCAAGCCGGATCGTGCGGGTCCAGCAGACTATCACAAAGCGGCATCAGGCGCGGCACCGCGGTCCACAGCAGGGCGCAGGCGACCGGGCGGCCGGGAAAGGCCTGCCGCAAAACCGCGCGATAGGCGGCCATCTGGCGCAGGTAGAGCGGCGCCACCGCGGCGGGATCCTCCGGTGGCGGCCGGTTCGACTTGTAGTCGATCAGCAGAATCCGCGAATCGGTAACGAGCAGGCGGTCGACCGTGCCGCTGATCACGCGGTTGCCGACCAGGCCGGCCAGCGGCGCCTCGGCCCGGCTGCCCGGCCCGAACAGGGCGGAAAAATCGGGATGCGCCAGCACCGCGCAGCATTCCCGGGCCAGCTCCGCGGCCGCCGCCGCCGGCAGGCCGCCGCCCGCCGCCGCGAGATAGCGCTCGGCCGCGCCGGCGCGTTCGGCTTCGGGCAGTTCGGGCAGCCGCTGCAGCAGTTCGTGCAGCAGAATGCCGCGGCGAAACCGCGCCGCGCCGTCGCCCGACAGCGGGCTGTCCGCCGACGGCTCGTCGTATTCGGGCCGCGAGGGCGCGAGCGGCCGGGGAGGCACGGGGTCGGGCGGCGCGGGCCGGAGGATCCAGTCGGGCAGGGCCGCCGTCTCCGCCGCTTCCGCGGCAACCGGCGGCGGCGCGGCGGGCTCGCTGGTCTCCTCCCGGTAGCGCCAGATCTCGCGGCCGTCTTCCGTCTTCTCCGCGCCGCCGAGGCTCTCGATCGCCGCCTGCGCCATCTCGTGCCAGTTGCGGATATCGGACTTCGCGGACTTCGCCGACTTCCGGGGCTTCCAGCCACAGACATAGAGCCGGTCGGCGGCCCGGGTCAGGGCCACATAGAACAGCCGGCGGTTTTCCCGCACCAGCGCCTCGTGGGCGGCTTCGCGCAGGCCGAGCGTCCCGGCGTCGGCGAGCGCGGTGCGGGGAATCCAGAGCGGCGGAGCAGAGGCGTCTTCGACGCCCGGCGGCCAGAACAGCGATCCGGCATGTGCCTTGTCGGGCAGCCGGACGGTGTCGGCGAGGAAGACCACCGGCGCCTCCAGGCCCTTGGCGCCGTGCACAGTCATCACCCGGACCTCGTCGCGCGGCACGTCCTGCTCGCGCTTGATCTCGCTGTCGCCGGCGTCGAGCCAGGCGAGAAAGCCCTGCAGCGAGGGCGCGTTCTGGCGTTCGAAATCGAGGGCGAGATCGAGCAGCGCGGCAATCGGTTCGTCGGCCTGCGGCCCCAGACGGGCGAGCAGCGCCCGCCGGCCGCCCTCGCGCCCGAGCAGCCGGGCGAACAGTTCGAACGGACGGATCCGGTCGGCGAGCGCGCGCCAGGTCTCGAGACGCGCGACCAGCTCGGCGAGCCGGGCATCCCCGCCGGCCCGCTCGCGCAGGACCTGCCACAGGCTGCTCTCGCCCCGGCCATGCGCCAGCGCGAACAGGCGGGCATCGTCGAAGCCCACCAGCGGGCTCTTCAGCAGGCAGGCCAGCGTGTAGTCGTCCTCGGGCAGCAGCATGAACCGGGCGGCGGCCAGCAGGTCGCGCACCGCCAGTTCCTCGGTGACGCCCAGCCGGTCGGCGCCCGCCACCGGAACGCGATGGCGCTTGAGGGCGGCGACCACGGCATCGAGCAGCGGCCGGCGGCGCTGCACCAGGATCAGCACGTCGCCGGCCCGCATCGGACGCTCGCGGGTCTCCAGCCATTCCCCCGGCCCGGCGAGCCAGCCTGCGATCGTCCGGGCGATCCGTTCGGCCAGCTGCGCCACGGCGTCCGGCGTCTCGCTCTCGGGCGTCTCGGGCATCGCCCAGCCCTCGACCGCGTCCGCCTCGGGTTGCTCCTCCAGCGGCCAGACCTCGACCAGGCCGCCGCGCCCCTGCCAGCGCGGCCGGTGGGCGATCCGTTCGGCCAGCAGGCCGTCGCGGGCGCCCGGATCGGCGAACACCCGGTCGACGAAGGCGAGGACGGCGCGCGCGGAACGGAAGGACACGGTGAACTCGCCGGCATGCCAGGGCCGTTCCGCCGCCCGGCTGGCCCCGGCAAAGCGGTCGCGCATCGCCAGGAAGGCCTCCGGGTCGGCCCGCTGGAACCCGTAGATCGACTGCTTGGGATCGCCGACCGCGAACATCGTCCGGCTTTCCGGGCGGGCGCCCTCGCCGGCGAAGAACTCGTCGGCAAGCGCGACGATCACGTCCCACTGTTCCGGATTGGTGTCCTGCGCCTCGTCCACGAGGATGTGGTCGATGCCGCCGTCCAGCTTGAACAGCACCCAGGCGGCGCTGACTCCCTCGCGCAGCAGCGCGCGGGTGCGCAGCACCAGGTCGTCATAGTCGAGCAGGGCGCGGGTCGCCTTCTCGGCTTCGTAGCCCGCGAGCAGGCGCCGGCCGAGCCGCAGCAGGGCCGCCGAATGATCGGCGATCGCCCGGGCCTTGCGCCGCTCGACGATACGCTGAATGCGTTCCCCCTCGTCGGCGAGCGTGTCCTCGACGCCGGGCAGCGCGTCGCGGACCGGCTTGGTCGCGAGGGTCTTGCGGATCCCGCCGTCGGCGATGAGGAAATGGGTCAGGTAATCGTCCCACAGCCGCGCCCGTTCCCCGGGCGTCGCGGCGAGCCAGCCGGCGATTGCCGCGCCGCGGGCCTGATCGGTCTTGCCACCGGTCGCCAACGCCGCCGCCGCCGCGCGCAGGGCGTCGGCATCGATTTCCGCTTCGCCGCAGGCCCCGGCGAGCAGCGCCGCGTCGGTGTCCCCGGCCTCCAGGCCGAACACGGCATCGACCGCGCCGGCGAGGAGCGACGGATCCTCGGGCAGGCCCGCGAGGCGCTGGCGCTCGCGCGCCAGATCGGCCATGCGGGCGCGAAAACCCTCCTCGTCGATCGCCGCCATGACGGTGTCGAGATCCGCCGGATCCTCGCGCTCCAGGCGTTCGATGACCCGGTCGCGCGCCTCGTCCAGCATCTCGCCCGCCGTGCGTTCGTCGGCCACGTCGAAATGCGGCGGCAGGCCGGCCTCGATCGGAAAGCGTCGCAACACCGATTCGCAGAAGGCGGGGATGGTCTGGATCTTCAGGCCGCCGGGGGTCTCCAGCGCCCGGGCGAACAGGCGCCTCGCGTCGTCGAGGGTGCCGCGGCGCGGCTGGTCGGGCACGAGGGTGAAGATGGCCTCGGCGAGGCTGTCGTCGTCCAGCGCGATCCAGTCGGCGAGACGTTCGTGCAGCCGGTTGGCCATTTCCGAGGCCGCCGCCTTGGTGAAGGTCAGGCAGAGAATGCGTTCGGGCGCGGCGCCGGCGAGCAGCAGTCGCAGCACCCGCTCGGTCAGGATGTAGGTCTTGCCGGTGCCGGCGCTGGCGGAGACCCAGGCCGAGGCCGCCGGGTCGCCGGCGGTGCGCTGGGTCTCCAGGATCGCCCGGATGTCCTGGCTGTCCGCGCTTCCGCTCACGACCGGTCCCCCGGCCCGCCGGCTGACCATTCCTGGATGCGCGAGAGATGGTCGTAGTCGTCGAACACCGGCGCCACCGCCGGGCGCGGGCGGGCGTAGTAGGGCATGCCGGCATGCCGGAAACGTCCGACCAGTTCGCGCAGGCCGTCGCCGGTGCGGGCGACGAGGTCGTCCAGGTCCTGCTCGATCCGCACCTCCTGGCCGGGCGTCGCGCCGCCGCCGAGACGCCAGTAGCTGAGCGCCGCCAGCGCGGCCGCGGCAGGCACGTCCGCGAACCCGCCCGCGCGCACGATCAGCGCCTCCAGCGGCAGTTGCGGCGCCAGACCGGCGGCGACGTCCTTCTTCGTCGGCGGCGCGCCGGTCTTGTAGTCGATGATTTCCAGGCTGCCGTCGGGCAGGCGGTCGATGCGGTCGGCGATGGCGAACAGGGTGAAGGGCCCGCCGGGAAGATCGAGCCGCCATTCGCCCCGCTCCTCCAGGACCAGGGTCCGCGTCTGCGGACCGCGGGCCGCCTGACGCTCGAGGAACCAGTCGGCCAGGCGCACGAAGCGCGGCCACCAGAAGGCGCGCACGCCCGGGCGCTCGAGCAGCGCCCCGAAGGCCTCCCGCCCCAGCGCCAGCAGCCGCGCGCGCGGCGCCAGCGCCGGATCGCCCCGGCCCCGCAGATAGGCTTCCAGCGCGGCATGCACGACGGTTCCCCGGTCGGCCGCGCCCGGCGCCTGGTCGATCGGGTCGAGCGGCTCGAGGGCCAGGATCTTGCGGGCATAGATCGCGTAGGGATCCTTCATCAGGGTCTCGATCTGGGTCGCCGAGAGCCGGTCGGGCCGCACCGCGAGCGGCGGCGCGAAATCGGGCGCCGGGGCCGGGCGCACCCTCGCGGGCGCGTCCAGCGCGCGGGCCCACTGGCGCAGGCGCTCGCCGCGGGACAGCGCCGTCGCGAGGCCGGCGATGCGGATCGTCTGGACCAGCCGCAGCAGCCAGCGCGAGGGCACGGTCGGTCCGCCGTCGGCCCGCTCGGCCCGGCTGAGGATCACCTCCGGCGCATTCGCGGCCTGGGCGAAGTCGTGCGCGGCAAGACCGATCCGCCGCTCCGGCACCGGCAGGCCGATCTGCTCGCGCATCGGCCGGTTGAGCCAGGGATCGATGCCGGGATCGGCCGGCCAGACCCGCTCGTTGAGACCGCCGAGGATCAGCAGGTCGGCATGCTGCAGGCGGGCCTCCAGCGGCCCCCAGATGAACAGGCGGGGATGCCGGCCGTGGCGCGGACGCACGCTGACCGTTTCCATCAGGGTGGCGAACAGCGCCGGATAGCCGGCCGCGGCGGCAAGCGGCAGGTCGGCGGCACCGGCCAGCAGGTCGGCCGCGAAACGCGCGGCTGCCTCGCCCGCCTCGCCCTGCCAGAGGGTCGGCCGGCCGTCCTCGTCGCGGCTCAGCGCTTCCGCCATCGCGAAATGCGCCGTCAGGATATCGGCGAGCGGCGCCGCGTCCCGCACGTGCGCCGCGAAGGGCGCGGCGGCGGTGGCGAGCGCCGCCAGCAGGTCCTGCGCCTCGCGATCGGCCGGGCGTTCGGCGCGCAGCAGGACCGCGAGCCCGTCCAGCCCGCCGCCGGGCCGCAGACCGCGCAACAGGGCGCGCTCGATCCGGCGCAGGGCGCGTTGCGGTCGGCCGGCGGCCTGGCCGAACCGGGCGAGCGGCTGCTTCAGCGCGGCCAGCAGCGCCAGCGGATGAAAGTCGGCCTCGACCATCTCCGCCAGCAGCCGCAGGAACAGGCCGGGCGGGGTCTGCGCCAGGGGCACGCCGCCGGAATCATCGATGGCGATGTCCCAGCGCTGCAGTTCGGCGGCCACCCGGCGGGCGAGCGCGCGATCCGGCGTTACCAGCGCCGCCGTGCGCCCGGGCACTTCCGCCGCCTCGCGCATGGCGAGCGCGATCGCCCTTGCCTCCTCGTCGGCATCACCGCAGGTCAGCACCGTCAGGCCGTCGAGGGCGCTCTGCGGCAGCGCCGGCATGTCGCGCCAGCGCTCGGTGGTCTCCGCCGGCCGCAGCGCTTCCGAGAGCAGCCGCTCACGCGGACCCGGCGTGGCCGTGCTGCCGGCGGTCCGCGCTTCTGGCTCCCAGTCCGCCACCGCCTCGCGGCTGAGCGCGAGGCGCGCCAGCAGGCGGTGCATGCCGAACTGCGGATGCGCCGGCGAGACCGCGGCCCAGCTTTCCTCGTCCAGGTGGCGGTCCAGGCCCGGCAGCACCACCTCGCCGCGCGGCAGCCCGGCGACTTCCGCCAGCAGCGCCGCGGTGGTCGGTATGCTGCCGGTCGATCCGGCCGCGATCACCGGATGCTCCGGCGGCGAGGCCTGCCAGCGGGCGATCAGGGCCTGCATCAGGAGACGCCGGCGTTCCGCCGGCTCGATCGCGCCTTCGGCCTGCAGCACGCCCTGCCAGGGCGCGCGCAGGATCTCGAGAAACTCGAGCACGTCGCGCCAGTGGCGCGCCAGGTCGTCGCGCGCCGGCGTCAGGCGCTCGAGATCGGCGAGCGCGCGCCCTTCGGTCTGCAACTCGTCGATCAGCGCGACCAGACCGGCGGCGAGCCGCGCCGCCTGGGCCGGTGTCAGATCGCGGCCGTAGCGACCCGGGGCGGAACGTTCGATCAGGGCGGCGAGGAGGAGACGCCGGCGCAGCGGAGATATCTCCGGCGGCAGCGCGAAGTCGTCGCCGGCAACCGCGAGCGAAAAGGCCAGTTCCGCCTCGTCGACATCACCCACCGCCCGCATCGCCGGCAGCAGCAGGGCGCGACCGCCGCCGATGCGCAGGAAGGCGTCCTGCAGGGCCCGCACGGCGCGGCGGCTGGGCAGCAGCACCAGCATGTCGGCGAGCCGTTCCGGCGCGCCGCCGGCCCGGCGCAGCAGTCCCGCCGCCAGGCTGTCGGCGAACGGCCGGTGCGGCGGAATGGAAAAGACGCGGGGCGCGGGAACATCCATGGCCGCATGCTACGCCGATTCGCGCTCGGCGGGCGCGGGCCGGCTCACGGCATGGGCAGCGGATCCTCGCCGGAGATCAGGCGTTCGGCCCGCGGCACCGCGTCGGGCGTGTTCATGCAGAACCAGTCGCCGTAGTGACGCAGGCCGAACAGCCGGCCGGCTTCCTCGGCCTCGTCGTAGATCCGGTTGAGCGAGAACGGCCCGTCGGGCGCGCCGTCGAGACAGGCGGGGCGCAGGATCTGCACGCCGGTGAAGACGAAGGGCGCGACCTCGGGTTCGGGCCGGCGCGAGAGCCGGCCGTCGGCGGCCAGGTTGAAATCGCCGAGACCGCCATAGGCCACCGCGGTCACGGTCGGCATCAGCAGGAGGATGAGGTCCATGCGCGCGGCATCGAACTGTGCGCCCAGGCGCTCGAGAGCGGTATCGCTGGCCGCCGCGTCGAACCACAGGGCGTCGGCATTGGCCACCAGCACCGGTTCCTCGCCCAGCAGCGGGCGCGCGCGGACGACGCCGCCACCGGTATCGAGCAGGCCGTCGCTCTCGTCGGAGAAGACGATCTCGACATCGCCGCGCCCCTGCAGATGCGCCCGTATTGCCTCGCCGCGATCGTGCAGGTTGACCACCGCCCGGCGCACGCCGGCCTCGACCAGGCGGTCCAGCACATGGTCAATCAGGCAGCGCCCGGCCACCTCGATCAGGGGCTTGGGGCGGGCGTCGGTCAACGGCCGCATGCGCTGACCGAGACCGGCGGCCAGGATCATCGCGGTGGTCGGCAGGCTCATCGGCGGCGTACTCGAAAACAGGGGTTGCGGACGGTCGGGGAATTCCGGCGCGATCGGCTCTCGCGCGAGCCCCGATCGGCGCCCCGGCGGATTCGGATTTTCCGGCATACTGCGGTGGATTCGGGGCGCGGAGCAAGCGCCGGCAGGGAGGCCGGACAGGGATGCAGGACGAGCCGATTCCCGCCGGGGTCCGGGCCGCCTTCCGGGCCTGGTGGGACACGGATGCGGCAGTCGTTCCCGTCGCCGACGGCCTGGTCAACCGGACCTGGGCCGTCGGCGGGCCGCCGCGCTTCGCCCTGCAGCGCCTCGCGCCGCTGTTCGGCCCGGCCGAGAACGCCCGCGCCGCCGAAGCCGCCCGCCTGCTGCTCGCCGGCGGCCTCGATGCGCCCGAGGTCCTGCCGACCGCAGGCGGGGCGCCGGGCCATGTCGACCGGGACGGCCGGGTCTGGCGGCTGACCCGCTGGCGCCCCGGCCGGACCCGCCACCGCCTGACCCGCCTCGCGCAGGCCCGCTCGGCCGGCGCCCTGCTGGCCGGCTTCCATCGCCTGCTTGCCGCGGCACCGGAAGCCGCCCGCTGGCCCGAGAGCCGTTTTCACGATACCCGCCGGCGGATGGCCGATCTGGCCGACAGCCGGGAATCGGGCGACGACGCCCAGCGCCGGCTGGCCGATACCATCCTGGCGCTGTGGGAGGACCGCGTCGCCCCCATCGCCGTCGCCCTGCCGGCGCGCCCCGGCCATGGCGATCCGAAGATCTCCAATCTGCTGTTCGACGGCGACACCGCGCGAACCGTGCTCGACCTCGACACCGTGGCCCGGATGCCGGTGGACGACGATCTCGGCGATGCCCTGCGTTCCTGGTGCAATCCGCAAGGCGAGGATTGCGAGACGATCGCGCTCGAGCCGGCGCTGTTCGAGGCGGCCCTGGCGGGCTATCTGCCGGTGGCGGAGCCGACGCGCGAGGAACGCGCCGCGATCGTTCCCGGCCTCGCGCGCATCGCGCTGGAACTGGCCGCGCGGTTCTGCGCCGATGCCGCCCACGGGACCTATTTCGCCTGGTCTCCCGCCGTGGCGCCGGATGCGCCGAGCCACAACCTGCTGCGCGCCCGCGGCCAGCTTTCGCTGTGCCGGGACGTGCTGGCGCGGCGCGCGGCCCTTGAAGCCGTCGTCGAAGGAACCGCCTAGAGGAGGCCGGGCGGCGCGTCGTCGAACCAGCCGGCCAGCGGTTCGAGGCCCGGCCGGCGCAGGACGCGACGCAGCAGCGCGCGCACGTGCGGCAGATAGGCGCCATAGCCCGTTCGGCCGGCCTGTTGCAGGCGGGTGAAGACCGCCAGCACCCGCACGTGCCGGGCGGCGGCCAGGGCATCGAAGCGGCGACGCGCATCGCCCGGAGCGTCGGCGGGAAAGGCGGTCGCGTAACGCGCCCGCATGGCGTCGGCCAGGTCCGGGTCGACCGGCCGCCGGGCGTCTTCAAGCAGCGACATCAGATCGTATTCGGCGGGGCCGATGCCGGCGTCCTGGAAGTCGAGCAGCCCGGCGCGCGCGAGCCCCGCGGCGCCGGGGCGCCAGACCAGATTGCCCGGGAAATAGTCGCGCAGCATCAGCACCGGGGCGGCATCGGCCAGCACCGACAGGACCGGGCGCCACGCCGTCGCGAACGCCTCGCGCTCGTCTTCGGTCGCCGCCCGGCCGCAGGCCGCGGGCCAGGCGACATCGAGAAACAGCGTCGCCTGGTCGGCGAACCGGGCGGCATCGAAAACCGGGAGGTCGAGGCCCTCGGCCGCCGCCGTGCCCGCGCGCCGTAGGGCGATCAGGACATCGACCGCGAGCGCGTAGAGCGGTGCCGCGTCGGCACCGGCGTCCAGCCGCGCCGCAAAGGTCTCCGCGCCCAGATCCTCGAGCAGGAGGAAACCCTGGTCGGTGTCCCGGGCGAGAATCTCCGGCGCCCGCAGGCCGAGCGCCCGCAACCGCCCGGCGAGCGCGGCGAAACGGGCGCTGTCCTGCGGCGGCGGCCAGTCCATGGCCACGGCCGGTTCTCCCGGAGGGCCGAGCCGGAGGTAGCGGCGGCCGGAGGCATCCCCGGGGATCGCCCGCCGGCCGGAGTCCGACCTGCCCGCGCCGGCAAGAAAAGCATCGAAGGCCGCTGTTCTCCCCGTGCCGCCGTTCGCCTTCATGCCGGGGGGCCGGACAACCGGGCGGAGCGGCGCGCGCCGTCGAGCGCGAGATGCACATGGCAGGCCTCCGCCGGCACGACATCGCCCAGCCGTTCGGGCCACTCGATCAGGCAGACCGCCTCCTCGAAGGCATCCTCCAGGCCCAGTTCCAGCGCCTCCTCGGGATCCCCCAGCCGGTACAGGTCGACATGCCAGACGGGACCGATCGCGGTCTCATAGACCTGGACCAGAGTGAAGGTGGGGCTGGGCATGTCCTCGCGCACGCCGAGCGCGGCGAGCACCGCGCGGGCGAGCGTCGACTTGCCGGCGCCGAGATCGCCGTGCAGCAGCAGATGCCGACCCGGCCGGAGGCCTTCGGCAAGCCGGACCCCGAGGCGTTCGGTATCGTCGAGGGAGGCGAGCGGGATCTCCGTGGCGCTCATGTCTCCTGGCCCGGCAGGACGAACCCGCCCGGGGCCGACAGTTCCGCGCGGGACGGCAGTTCGACCGGCAGGTGCAGCGTGACGGTCGTGCCTTCGTCGATCTCGGAATCCAGCGTGATGGTGCCGCCGTGCAGCTCGATGAAGCTGCGGACCAGGGCGAGGCCGAGGCCGGGACTGCGCTGGCGATTGGTGCGGCTGCCGCGGCGGAAGGACTCGAACACCATCTCGTGTTCCTCGGGCGCGATGCCGACGCCGTCGTCGCTGACCCAGATGCGGATCTCGTTCTCGTCGCGCTCGACGCCGAGCACGATCTCGCCGCCGGGATCGGTGTAGCGCAGCGCGTTGGAGACCAGGTTGAACACGGCCTGGCGCAGGCGTCGCTCGTCGCCTTCCATGCTGCCGATATTGGCCTTGCCCTCGAAGCGGAGCTGCAGCTTCTGGCGCTGCGCGCGGTCGCGGGCCAGCGACAGCACGCCGGCCAGCATGGTGTGCAGATCGAAGGTCGAGACATCGAGCTCGATCTGCCCGGCCTCGACGCTGGCGAGGTCGAGGATGTCGTTGATCAGGGCGAGAAGCTGGCGGCAGGATTCGAGGATGCCGTTGGCATATTCGAGCTGCCGCTCGTTGAGCTCGCCGAAATACTCGTTGGTCAGGATCTCGGCGAAGCCGATGCCGACATTCAGCGGCGTGCGCAGCTCGTAGCTGACATTGGCGATGAATTCCGATTTCAGCCGGTCGGCGGCCTCGAAGGCTTCCGCCCGTTCGCGCAGGGCGCGCTCGATGCGGACACTGTCGGTGGCATCGACATAGATCAGCAGCACGTTGCCGTCGGGCAGGGGCACGCTGGAATAGTCCAGCACCCGGCCGTCCGGCCGGCGCATGCGTCCGGCGATCGGATCGCGCTCGGTCACCTGGGTGATCAGGTGCTCGCGCACGGTCTCCCACGGCTCGTTCTGGGGAAACAGCGTGCGGGCCGCGTCGACCAGGTCGGAGACATGCGGCTCGGCGCTGGTCAGTTCCTCGTCCAGCCGCCACATCGTCAGCAGCGCCGGGTTGTACAGCTTCAGGCGGCCGTCGCCGCCATACACCGCGACGCCCTCGTACAGGTTGTCGAGGGTCTCGCGCTGCACCTCGTTGAGCGTGTTGTAGGAACGCTCCAGCGCCATCCGGTCGGTGACGTCCTCGAAGATGAAGATCAGTCCGCCAAGCGGATGCGGCGAGATGATCCGGCGCAGGATGCGGTTGTCGGGCGTGTAGAGCACCTCTTCGCGCGACTCGAGCAGGTTGGTGTAGAGCGAGAGTTCCCACGCCTTGTAGGCCGGATAGTCCGCCTGCTCGGGCATCAGGCGCTTCTCGCGCATGGCGTCCAGGATTTCGCCGTGGGTCGGCGTGCCGGCGAGCCAGTCCTCGTCCATCCGCCAGGCCCGCGCATAGGCGGTGTTGGAATAGTTCAGCCGCTTGTCGGGACCGAAGATCGCGATCGAGGTGCTCAGGTTGTTCAGCACCTCGGTCTGCGAATCGATGTGCCGCTGCAGCTCGGCTTCCGCCTGCTCGAGTTCGCTGACGTCGAGAGCGAGGCCGACCGTGCCGCCGTCCGGCAACGGCGCCTCGACCACCCGCAGGGCCCTGCGGTCCCCGTCGACCACGAAGTGCCGCAGTTCCGACTGGGCCTCGCCCATGGCCCGGGCCGCGTCGGCGAGGCGTTGCGGCTGGTCCGGATCGATCGGCGAGACGATTTCCGACAGCGCGGCCTGGGTATCGGCGCCGACGATGGTGCGGTAGGTCCGGTTGCCCCAGGTCAGCGCGAAATTCTCGTCCCGCCGCCACAGCGGTGCCGGCAGGGTCTCGAGCAGGCGGCCGAGCCGGTCGTTCTCGGCCCGCGCCGCGCGCAGCGCCTCCTCGGCTTCGGTAAGGTCGCGATAGACGCTGGAGACGTCGCGGAACCAGACGGCGGCGCTGGCGCCGTCCCGGCCGGTCACGTTGGTTCCGCTGGCCTCGATCACGACGTCGTTGCGCGTGCGCAGCGCCAGATCGAAGCTCTCGCCGCTGGCCCGCAGCGTGGTCAGGGCATCGCGCAGCCGGTCGCGGGAATCATCCGCGAAGACCGCGAGCACCGCGTCCAGTCCGGGCGCCGGGGTATCGGCGAGACCGAAACGGCGGGCCACGCCGTCGCTCAGATGAAGACTGTCACCGCCGATCACCAGGCCGCCGTCGGGCGCGGCAAGCAGCAGGGCCTGCAGGCGGTCGCGTTCCTCGCCGACGGCGGCGGCAGCCTGTTCGGCCGCCTGGCGGCGGGCCGCTTCGCGCCGCCACAGGGCCAGTCCGGCCAGCAAGCCGAGGAACAGGCCCGCGGCAAGCGCGAACGGAACGCCCAACCCGCCCGCCTCCGTCAGCATGCGGAACGGTCGCACGCCCGAAGGCGGCTAGCCGCCGGCGGGCCGGCTCGGGAGACCTGGCGCGTCATCACCGGGCAGATTATGGCGATTCCCGGCGCGTGAAAACCGCTCCGGCGGCCTGCCGGCGACGCGTCCGGGCGAGGGATGCGCGCGCCGGCAGGCCGGGCCGGGATCAGTAGCGGTAGTGGTCGGGCTTGAACGGGCCGGCCTGGTCGATTTGCAGGTAGCTCGCCTGGGCATCGCTCAGGGTGGTGAGCTGCGCGCCGACCTTCTGCAGATGCAGGCTGGCGACCTTCTCGTCGAGATGCTTCGGCAGGGTGTAGACCTGCTTCTCGTACTTGCCCGGATTGGCGTAGATCTCGATCTGCGCCAGCACCTGGTTGGTGAAGGAGGCGCTCATCACGAAGCTGGGATGCCCGGTGGCGTTGCCCAGGTTCACCAGCCGGCC